>JBJEBS010000094.1:0-27776 GCA_051870275.1 Candidatus Cryptobacteroides sp. | reverse complement strand
CGCCGCACCTTCACAATCCTACACCTTTGTTGCACTGTTCACTTGAATCGGGGGAATATCCAAAATTACCCAAATAGCGAAAATACCCTGTTATTTCGCTAAAATGAAAGGGGAACAACTATCTACCAGCACCGCAGCCGGAATGAACGAGCTCCGGCTGCTACGGCACACAGCTGCGGGGAGATATGTAGGGCTCTCCTCGCTGTAGCCGTTGCTGAACCCATGTATTTGGTGAGTAATTTGCGTATTTTTCTCACCGCGAGGAACTTCATGCAATTCACCTGGCATAGGATAAAATTATAACAAATTAATACTCAGGTATTTATCATTTTAGATTATGGCAGTTCACATCAATTTGATTCCACTTGCCATATCGCACTTCGGTACTTTCCTAATAATCAATAAGATACGATTTGACGATATGCCAGGTGAATTGCACGAAGGGATAACTGACCGAAAAGAGTATTTCGAAGGGACTAACTGGCGGCGAAGAGCTCGGCTAAGGCGATGGCGCAGGCGGCTTCTACTATTACGGGACAACGAAGGGCAAAACATACGTCGTGACGTCCTCGAACCGAAAGTTCCTCCATCTGAGAGGTCTCCATATTCAGACTGATCTGAGTCTTGGATATGGAAGAGGTAGGTTTGAAAGCCACTCTAAAACAGAGTTCCGCCCCATTCGTAAGCCCTCCATTGATACCGCCACTACCATTTTTAAGCGGCCCATGAAGGCCAATCGGGTCATTATGCTCCGAACCTTTCATCGCACTGGCCCTAAAACCATCGCCAAACTCCAGACCCCTCACCCCAGGAATAGCGAAAATCACATGCGCAATCACACTTTCGCAGCTATCCCAAAAAGGTTCCCCTATGCCAATCGGCAGCCCGCTTACACTACACTGCACGACCGCACCCAGCGAATCCCCCTCCTTACGAGCCTCATCCAGCAGAGCCTTCCAGCTGCTGCTATCCGAACTCCCACCGAGTTCCACCACCTCACTTTTAAATGTCAATTCCCTCGGCAACAACTTCTTAGCCACCACGCCAGCGGCTACTACGGCCAATGTCATCCTTCCCGAAAATGGGCCACTCCCCCGAAGGTCAGCGTAGCCCTCGTATTTGGCCATAGCCGGATAATCCGCGGTACCAGGCCTGGGAGTATGAGCGAAAGTCTTATAATCAGATGAATGTGGGTCCGAATTTCGAAACTCTATACAGATAGGAGCACCTGTAGTGTAGCCATCGTACACCCCACTTAAAATCAATGGCTTATCCTCTTCTCTACGGGCTGTCTCGTAGATAGAAGAAGGAGATCTTCGCTTCAGGTCATACTCAAAATCCGCTTCGCTCAAATCGATTCCAGCAGGAACTCCGTCCAGAAGCACCCCCACGACTGGGCCGTGAGAAGCGCCGAACACACTTACTCTGAAATTATTACCGAATGTATTCATCTGAATTAAAACAAACAATCTTCCCCCTGAAGTCATCATAACTCCAGGGGAAAGAGATTAAACTAATAGAGTTTAAGGAACACTTCCATAGCCTGGTACTCAGCCATACCGAGCTCGTCGTACTGACGGGCAGTATTCTGGGTACGTTCCTCTGCTCTCTGCCAGAACTCACGAGGATCCTCTCCAGGGAAAGGCACGATATCCTTCTGAGAAAGATGGCGATAGATGGCGTGACGCTTCTCCACGACTTCGTCAGGAGAAAGAGGCACTGCCATATCCACACTGCCCAGATCCCACTCCATCCAAGCACCACGATATAACCACACGTGGGTCTTCTCTATCCAGCCAGCCCCCTCTTCACGGAGCTGATCCAGAGCTTCAAGGGCACACTCTGTGCAGACACGGTGAGTTCCATGAGGATCGGCCAAGTCTCCAGCCATAAAGATCATATCCGGTTCAAGCTTATTCATCAAAGCCTTGATGATATCCACATCAGCCTGACTGCGAGGCAGTTTCTGAATTCCGCCAGACTCATAGAAAGGCAGATTCAGAAAGTGGGCATTATGCTCATCGTCCAGACCGAAAGACCTCACGGCACTCTTAGCCTCAGAACGACGGATAGCAGCCTTAAGGTCCAGAAGTTCCCTAGGCTCAGCCTCACCTGGACGCTTAAGGGCTATGAGTTTCTTCACTTCCTCGAAACGATCTCCGAAACCAAGTTCCCTCGCAGCATCCATATGCTGAAGCACTACGTCATCGTGAACAGCTACATTACCGGAAGTCTCATATGCCACATGCACATTATGTCCCTGATGAGCCAGCCTGATAAAAGTGCCTCCCATAGAGATGACATCATCATCCGGATGTGGAGAGAAGATCAACACTGTCTTAGGATTAGGCAGAGACGGAACCGGACGGGTAGAATCGTCGGCATTAGGCTTTCCGCCTGGCCAGCCGGTGATAGTATGCTGCAAGTTATTGAATACTTGGATATTGATAGAATCGTAAGTACCCTTGGCCTCCAGAAGTCCGCCGAGAGAGTTCTGCAGATAGTCCTGATATGAGAGCTTAAGAATAGGCTTGTGAACCCTGCCGCAAAGCCATACCACAGCTTTTCTCACCATCTTAGGAGTCCACTCGCAAGGGCCTATGCACCAAGGAGCCACAACTCTGGTAAGCTGAGCTCCGGAGTTTTCGTCCACATAGAGTTTCACATCTGAATGAAGCTGGAAATAAGTAGCAGGACAGTCAGGACCTACTTCGCCTTCGACCATACGCTCCACCACATCAGCCTTATTCTCTCCCCAGGCCATAAGGATAACCTTGGAAGCAGAAAGCATAGTACCTACGCCCATAGTCAGAGCCATACTTGGAGTCTTGTTCACATCTCCGCTGAAATAGCTTGCCTGACGCTTGCGGGATTTGTACGGAAGGTGAACCAGACGGGTACGAGTCAGATTAGTAGAACCGGCCTCGTTAAAACCTACCTGACCCTGTTCTCCCACTCCGATTACCAGCAGATCCAGATTTCTGAGCAACTGGTCCATCTCCAGAGAATGCTCTGTCAGCTTCTCCAAAGGCTGGGTAGAATCAGGGATGATGATATTCTCCGGCAAGATATCGATATGGTCGAGCAGTTCGGAACGAAGAATGTAATTACGACTGTGGTGAGCATCTCCGGATACCGGATAGAACTCATCTATTGAATTGATCCTCACATTCTTAAAGGACACTTCTCCAGCCTGATAGGCCTTTCTGAGGTTCTTGCACAAAGAAACTGGAGTAGAGCCTGTGGTAAGACCGAGTTTGAAAAGCTCTCCCGGATGAGAACGAGTGAAAGCATTGATAAGAGATACAATCTCCTCACAGACTATATGACTTGCTATGAAAGGAGTCTCACATATCTCGGTATAAATTTTCTCGTGACTGTGAAGAATGTCCTGAGGAATGGCTGACTGAATCAGCCCGCCGTCTTTTGGTAAAGAAAAGTGTTTCATTATATAAAAAATTACCTGCTTTATCTAAAATTTTTACCTGCTTTTAATTCTTTGATACCCATCTCCTGCAGCAGTTCACGACAGAGTTCAGGATAATTGGTAGTGATATAATCCACACCTAATTCTATCATGGTACGCATATGCTCTTTGTCATCCACTGTCCAAGCGTTTACACTCATGCCGTTTCTACGGGCAAGAGTGTACCATGTAGGGTCAGAGTAGAATTTCCAGAAATTGGTATCGATACCGTTAATCCCAAGATTTGCCAGGATCTCAGGATTGCGTTCAGCCTCACTGCCCAGGTACTGAACAGTAAAGCCAGGGCATTTCTCGGCGAACAGCAGACATTCCTGAAGATCAAAAGAGATGAAAATCACCTGCTTAGGATCATAAAGTCCATGAGCCTTCAATTTTTCAATGCTCTGTTCCACAGCCTTGATCTGACGGGCGAGAGTGTCGTGCCACTTAAGTTCGAACACCAGACGGCAAGTCTTGTCCTGCTCGAACTGTGTGAGGTACTGGTCGAGAGTAGGTATCTTCTCTCCATTCAGAAGAGTAATCTCTGCAAACTCCGCATAGTCGTAATCCTTGAACTTCTTGCCATATACTGCATCGTCGTGGAATACTACGAGCACACCGTCCTTGGTCATATTAACATCGAATTCACTGCCCCAGAAATCCAGATCCTGGGCAGCCTTCAGGGAAGCTATGGAATTATGGGATTTCCCACCGGCCTCGCAAGCCCAATATCCCCTGTGAGCTACGATAGCCACCTGACGCTCAAGAGTCTTGGCTCCAAGAGGAAGAACAGAAAGCGCTGCAAGAGCGCAGAGCAAATACTTTTTCATCATAATTTTTCAGCTTTTTCTACTGCCTTGAAATACTTATAAGAGTTTACCTTAAGTTCACCTACCGAAGCCTCATCAGCTACGATGATACCATTCTGATGGTTCTGCAGGGCAGATACAGTGCACATATGACAGTATGGTCCCTCGACTGCATCCTTGATGGCACGAGCCTTCTTAGGGCCGAAGGCCAGAATCACCACTTCCTTAGAATCAGTAACTGTAGCCACACCTACTGAGAGAGCCTGTGCAGGCACCTTCTCAGGATCATTGTCGAAGAATCGGCTGTTCACGATACGGGTATCCTCGGTAAGTGTAACCACACGGGTACGGCTGGTAAGAGGAGAGAAAGGCTCATTGAAAGCGATATGTCCATCCTCACCTATTCCACCGAGGAAAAGATCGAATCCACCGGCCTTGACTATGGCCTCTTCATATGCAGCACACTCGGCATCGAGATCCGGAGCATTACCGTTCAGAATATGGATATTCTCAGCCGGCTCATCTATCTTGGAGAAGAGATTGGTGTGCATGAAGGAATGATAGCTTTCAGGATGGCTCTCAGGAAGACCCACATACTCATCCATGTTAAAGGAGATCACATTCTTGAATGAAAGTTCTCCATCCTTAACCATACGGGCCAATTCGGCATAGGTCTCGATAGGAGTAGATCCGGTGCAAAGTCCAAGCACGAATGGTTCTGAAGTGCGAGCTGCCTTCTCTTTGATTCTGGCAGCGATGTGATGAGCAGCCCAAAGGGAACCTGCTTTTGAGTTTTCTTTAATAATAACTTTCATAATATTTAAAATTTATTCTGCCTTGCTGATACGCAGTCCGCGAAGCACTGCGTTGTCAACATCTATGTTCATATTGATATTTTCCTCCAGGAAACGAAGTTCCAGACTGTGGTTACCCGCACTGAGTTTCACCTTGATAGGCTGGGTAAATCCCTTGTCATCCCAGCTGTCACCTCTCTGAGGCATTACGACCACATCGGCCCTCTTCCTGTCTATAAACAGGGTTCTGGTAGAGCACTTGTTAAAGGTAGTGATATCACCGTTACCGTTAGAGTATTCGAACTCTATGTAGTATTCTCCGGTCTTAGGGATATTCAACTCCTGTTTCCACTGCACACCCAACTTGTTCTCCAGCGACAGGTCTTCTATCTTATACACCTCTTCCTTCAGATTCACCCTTACAGGCTCGCTGATAAAGGAGTAGCGGCCCTGCTCGTCGAAGGCCATCACTGCATATTCTCCGGAAGTCACAGGAGTGTAGTTGTTAGCGCTCAACTCCTGCTGCTGCAAGCCGTTACAATACACCTTGTAATAAGTAGCTCCCCTAACTGCATTCCAGCTCAGGATGCCGTTCGCGAGCACCACTTCAGGGTAGTCCAGATCCCAGCGCACTGGGGAGATCTTCACCGCACTCTTTTCCTTGCCTTCTTCTGGGCCAACTATCATAAATACCGTGTGATGTCCCTCCAAACCAGCAGGAATGAATGCGGACGGCAGGTTCTTGCCATCCAATTGGCATTCTTTGAGGACATTGCCCTCTCCCACGACCTCGATATCGAGCTGCATGTTCCGGTATTTGAAGTTCTCTATCTTACGGCAGGCCTTCATCTGAGCAGGTACGCAAGGCTTGAGCCTTATACCCTCATCCTCGTAATTGATACCCAGGAGCGCATTCCTGTACAGGCCAGAGAAACCGGCCACACTCCAGAGCTGCCTTGGAGAGTTCAATGCCGTCTCCCTGCCTCCGGTTGAAGCCACCATATTCTCCATATTCGAGCCGAAGAAAGTGGCCGCCCTCATATTGGATGCCAATGCGTGCATAAGCGCAGCGCTGTTCCCGCTCTTGGCTGCTGCAAGACCATAGTAAGAGGTCACGAAAGGCCAAATCGCATCGTTGTGATAACTGCTTATAGCCGAGATCTGCGGCGAGAAAATGGTAGGGCCGTAATCGCAAACTTCCATATTATTCAGAATGCGGGCTGCCTGCTGAGGAGAAGCTATGTCCCAAAGTATGCATAGGCTCTCTCCCAGGGTCTCGCTGCGAGGCGAGATGTAACGGGAATTGCGGCCGTAGATAAACTGGGCATAATAACCTTCCTTCTCCAGCCAGAAGTGCTCATTGATGGCCTCCTTAAGTTCGGCAGCCTTCTGCGCATAGCGCTTGGCCTCAGAAGAACGGGAAGAGCCGAGCTTGCTGGCAATGGAAGACATAATCTGCAAAGCCCTGTAATAAACTGCATTTGTACCGAGGCACTCAGAGGCGGCTATGTCGGCTGGCTGCATCCATTTAGGATAACTCTGTGCCCTCCAGTCTATAAAGCTGCTCTCTCCTCTGAAAAGTCCGGTCTGAGGATTATAGACAGCTATCATATCGGCATCCAGACTGCGCTTGGCTATAGGATAGATCTGTTTCAGCCAAGAGATGTCCCCAGTCTCCAGATACACCTCGTAAGCAGCGATGATCCACACCACCCTGTCTGAAGAACAAGGCCAAGACCCACCCGTACCGGTATCCTGGATTATGCGGTTCTTCCTGTCCACCTTCCTCATCAGACTGGTCTTCACGACCTCCGGCTCCAGATGGGCCAAGCCCAACACTGCGCTGTACGACACATCTCTGGTCCATACTCCACTCCACAACTCTCCTGTGCGGAAAGTGCCGTCGGATTCCTTATTCTTAACCATCTCACTGATGGAAAGGTTGTACAGATTAGTCTCCATCTTGTCGGTGCCATAGAATCTGCCGTATTCCGGATAGACTGTAGGCTGAGGAGCCCTGTATTCTTTGCCTCCCTCTGTCAGTTTATCTGAACCCAAAGTATAAGAAGAAGTCTGGTATATCTTGTCCCTGGAATTATTCCAAGTATAAACCCTTCCAAATCTGTCAGTTACCACTATCTCCACCTCTGAATCTATAGATGAAGGAGTAGCACAGAAAAGATGTTCGGTCTGACCGGCGCCTATGTATTTCCAGGTGAACTCTTTCTCCCTTCTGGCTTCCACGTCAGAGACTATATTCCTGTCCCAGCCGCTGTACTTCTCCATAGCTCCTTGATCCACGCCGTTCTCTCTCCACTCCACCTTCCAGGACGGATCATAGTTCCAGACATTGGCCACCACGCTGTGAGACTTCATAGGATCCTCACCCACTCTATAAGCAGAAAACTGAACATCCCTGGACTCTCCTACGGCCTTGTAGTACCAGTCCACTATCTCATCTCCATCGACCTCATATACATAGTATCCCCAAGGTACTCCGTCACAACTGTAAAGCGACTGCCAGAAAAGTCCGCTCAGAGGAGCGTGGATGTGCTCGAACAGATGGTCGCTTAGCACATAATTCTCGGCATAATGCTCGTGAGCAGAGCAGATATGAGCATTGTAAGGTGCGAGAATGTCATAAAGAGCCTGACGGTTCGTGAGAATCTTGTTGTATTCCTCCTTGTTGAATTGGCCTGCCCTGGCTTCCCTGCTGTATGTAGGAATGTGCATAAAGAGCACTACCGTACTGCCTTCGCTCAGATAGGAGAGGTCCTTTTTCAGCCACTCGAGCTGGGACTGCTCCAGATAACCTATGTAGTGGCGATAGAAATAGAACACGTCGTCCAGTACCACATAGTGCACCTTGCCTTTGTCGAAAGAATAGTAGGTGGGGCCGTAGATGTCGGTATAGATGCGCTTGGACTCTTCGTTTGTACCCACTTCCCCCTGGTAATCGTGATTACCCATCAAGGTGAAGAAAGGAAAACCCGCCTCTGCGCAGGTCTTGTGGATGCTTTCTGACATCCCGCTGGACCAGTTCCCAACGATATCTCCGCAGGACATTCCGAAGGTGCTGAGCCCATTTTCCTTGACCAGAGCCCTCGCATCCGAAGCAGCCTTTGACACCAGGGCCAATTCACTCTCGTTATACACCTGCACGTCCGCCCACACCATGAACTGATGATGAGTGTCGTCCTGAGTGCTCCTCTGAAGATCGAAATCCAGTTTCTGAGAAGACTTGTCCCTCTTCAATGACCTGTAGAAATAAGGGGCTCCGTTACGGCTGGCCACCTCAAAACCTGAAGGAATGCTGAGATACACGAAATCAGCATCGTCGTGAGGATAAATCTTATACTGTCCGTTGTTATCCGTGAGGACAAAACCGAAGCCGTCTGTCACCTTCACTCCGGACACAGGCTTTCCCGCATCGTCTCTGACTACTCCGCTGACCAGGAGATCAGCGGCGTCAAGGCTCAAGGCTGCAAGCAAGGCAGCGAAGCTCAAGAAAAACTTTTTCATTCTTTATTTTTTAACAAATTCGGCTACCCAACCTCCGCCGGAAGCCATGTTGATACTCAATTCCTGACCAGCGACTATCTCGAAAGTCTCTATCTTATAATCTTCGGCCCATTTATCAGCATTCACTCCATCCTTATGGACAGTCACCTGCCAAGTTCCATCTCCGAGGAAAGAAGTATCCAGGCTGAGACTTCTGGCCGTCCAGTTGTTCAGGGCAGCGCTGTACCACCTTCCATCCAAAGTCTGACGGGAGAGCAGCAGGTATTCCCCTGCCGTAGCCTCGTGAGAGATGGTCTTCTCCCATACCGTAGGGATGGCAGCGATGAATTCCGTGAATTCAGGAGCCTTGTAATAGTTAGAAGGCGAATCACAGAGCATGGTAAGCGGGCTTTCAAAAGCCACGAAGATGGCAGCCTGATGACTTCTTGTGCCCTGACTCATAGGATGATACCACCTGATGGCGAAATCGTCACGAGTGGCATTGTTCACTGCTCCAGGAGTGTAGTCCATAGGGCCTGCCACCATACGGGTGAAAGGCAGTTTAAGGTCGTGGTCAGGAGAGATGTCATAAGAACACTTGTCGTGTTCCATACCATACACTCCCTCGTAGGTCATCGCATTAGGATACTTCCTCTGAAGTCCGGCCGGCTTGAAAGCTCCGTGATAATCCACTACGAGCTGTCTTTCGGCACATTCCCGAGCTATGTCTTCGTAGAAGTTCACCATATTCTGGTCTTGCATCTGCATAAAGTCTATCTTGATGCCGGATACTCCCCAGCTCTTGTACACATCCAGGATTTCCTCTATACCATCGTTAACGAAAGGAGTCCAAAGGGTCCACAAAACCACTCCCACTCCCTTGGAAGAAGCATAATCTATCACCTCCTGCAGGTCAAACCCTTCCTTAGGCTCCACTATATTAAGGGTGGAACGGCTCCAGCCTTCGTCCAGCAGGATATACTGAAGTCCGTAACGGGCGGCGAAATCCACATAGTACTTATAAGTGTCGGCATTCACTCCAGCTTCGAAATCCACCCCATAGACATTAAGTGTAGCCCACCATTCCCAGCTGATCTTACCTGGCTTGAGCCAGGAGTAATCTACAACAGGATCCTCAGCAGAAGAAAGCTGCCAAGGCAGGGTATTCTCGATAAGTTCCCTGTCATCGCCTATGGTAAGCACTCTCCAAGGGAAAGTCCTGCTTCCGCTGCTTCGGGCTATCACATCGGCCAAGGAAGTGATGGTCACATCCCTGTCTGTGCGCATCGTATAGTCATCTATCACCTTAGGATACTCGCCGGAAAGACTGGTCCCCTCGCCTGCCCTTAACATCATATTAGGATAATCGAAAAGGTCGGCCTCGGTCAGAACGAAGCGATGACCGCTTTCATCCCTCATACTTACAGGCAGATATGAATAAGTTCCACGATCAATCTGACTAAGGGCCTGTTCCTGGAAATTGGCCTCGCAGTGAGTGATATAATCAGGGTTTTTCTCATTAGCCCAATAAGCCTTCAAATCTGAAGCGAAATTCCATTCGGAGAGCTCGGCTTTAACTTCTATATCCTCAGGGAAAGCAGTTTCGAAGCGGTATGCCACTCCGTTATCGTAAACCCTGAACACCACGCTGTAATCCCTGCCATAACGGAGACGAAGTTCGTTATAGTGATCTCTTATGAGTCTGTGCTTGGTAGGCACGAGATCCGTAAGTGTCTGGTCATTAGACCTTCTGCTGGCCTTAGGATTAGCCTTGCTCTCACCCAGCACCCTCCCGTCAGAAAGGCTGAGGGATATACGGCTGTCCTTCAAGACCTGCTCTCCGAAGGCTTCCACCTCCCAGCTCAGATAATGTCCGGCATTAACGGTCACTTTTATCTGCCCCGAAGGGGAGCTGACTTTATAGGCCTTGGCCTGAACCCCAAGTCCCAAAGCCAAAGTCAAAACTATTATACTGATTATCTTCTTCATTTCTTAATAAATCTGATGGCACAACCACCTGAAGTGGCAAGATTAAGGCTAAGAACATCTTCACTTGTCACATCCTGCTCGTAATACTGATAAAGTTCAGGAGTCTTCTCGTAGGAAGTCTGAGGAGTGTCAGCGTAGATCTGAGCTCTCCATTCACCTTTTCCGAGGAAACTGAGAGGAACATTCAGAGTCCTGGCATTCTCGTCGGTGACAGCTCCCAGATACCAGTCGCTGCCGCCTCTTTCCTGCCTTGCGGTCACTATGTAGTCCCCTATCACTGCATCCAGCACCTTGGTCTGCTCCCAGTCCGTAGGCACGTCGCTGATAAAGTCAAAAGCCTTCTCGCCTTCATAAGCCTCGAACAGATCCGAAGCCATCTGCAAAGGACTGTATATCACCACATATTCTGCCAATTGTTTAGCGAGAGTAGTTCTTACCCGACTAGTCGGCGTATTCGGATTCGAGAAGTCGAAAGTACCGAAAGTATAGTCCATAGGACCTGCCAATCCTCTCAGGAACGGGCACACTGTCTGATGCTCCGGCTTATTTCCACCGTCCACCTCCCAGGCATCGTGCTCCTGTCCACGGATAGCTTCCCCAGTCATCAGATTAGGCCAAGTTCTACAAAGGCCTGTCGGAATGCAAGGCTCGTGCTCATCGACATTGATCTGATACTCAGCGGCTTTCTCCACGATCTCGTGCAGACGGTTCACTCCGTACTGTCCATCGTGCTCTTCCTTACCGTCCATCAGCAGATTCACATTACCTGTCTTGATGTAATGCATTCCATAAGACTGATAGAGAGCGTAAGCCTCGTCTATCTGGGAGAAATAGTGCTCGGTGTTCGCAGCGGTCTCATTATGGATAACCATCTGGACTCCCTTGGAAGCGGCATATTTCATCACCTCGTCAAAATCGTAATCCGGATAGGCTTCAGTGAAACTGAAATTGGTACTGTTCTTCATCCAGTCGCCTTCCCAGCCCTTGTTCCAGCCTTCCACGAGGACAGCCTGGATATTGTGCTCGGCTGCGAAATCTATATAAGCCTTGGTTCTCTCAGTAGTAGCCCCGTGCTCAGGACCATAGTACCAGGTCTTAAGGTATTTGTGCAACTCCCACCAGATACCTATATATTTTCCAGGCTTGCACCAGGAAGTATCCTCTATCTTGCAAGGCTCGTTCAGGTTCAGCATCAGATTGGACTCAATGAGTTTACCTGCAGTATCAGTTATCAGAATGGTCCTCCAAGGAGTGGTCCTGGTAGTGCTGACATAGACTGCAGTCCCGTCTGACCACTTGGTGAGGGAGGTCTTGAGACAAGCCGGACCATCTGAAACAAGGTTGACCTTAGCGAAATCCAGCAGGGCGGCCTCGTGTATGGAATAGAACCTGCCGTCGGCTCCGGTGATAGTCACAGGAGTATAGGCACAGTCTATCTCATCGAAGGAAGTGTGCTCCCCGTAAGCTTCATAATAAGGCTCACTCCTTCTCATCCACCAGATCTTATGATCTTCACGGGCGAACCTGTACTCGGTAAGTTCTTCACGGATACGAATATCGCCCAGATCTTCAGGGAAGATGTATCTGAAACCTATACCGTCATTAAAAGCCCTGAATTCCAGATCCAGATGAGCAGTATGCACCAGCATCGTATTATGATCGTCGAGCACCTCTCGGCTCTGGCCCCAGACAGTCTCCCAGGTCTCCTTGAAAGAGGAATGTTTCACGCTGAGAATCTCGGTATTGGTTCCGAGATAGTTTCCTCCCATAAGCACGAAGCCCAGTCGGGAATCACCCAAAAGTTCTTCCCCGTCTTGAGAAACAGTGTAATACAGATTCCCATCCACAGTCTTGACACTGAGCTGTATCCTTCCGTCTGGAGAATACAGGACAGGCTCCTGTGGATCAGAATTACAAGCCGACAAAAGTGCCGCAAGCATAAAAAGTGATATAAATGTTTTCTTCATTAGCAATTATTTAATCTTCGCCCACTGGCAGGCGAAATCCCAAATCTCATTATCAAACTGAAGGGCTCTGCCTTCCACACCTTCAGCCGAACCGTGGGCATTCACTCCCACATATCCGGTGCTGACGGCATTCACGAAAGGCTCGCCCGCATCATATGCGGCTATGACCGCATCGAAGAACTTCTCCCAGCGTACCTTATAATAAGTGTCCACCAGGTCGTCCCAGTCACGGTTAGCATAATCCCAGAGGTGAAAAGAGTCGCCCCACACGCTCACAAGAGTACGGGCATTCATCTCGTAGTAATCCTTCTCCTGTGGAGTCTTTCCCCAACTGCGGGCATCCTCTATCCAGTCGGAAAGAGAGAACTCACGGCGGGTTCTAAGCACTGCGGTAATCTCATCACAGAGCTGCAGGAAGTCAGACTTGGCAGAGAGCATGGCTTCTCGGTCGCCAGCCTTGTAGGCGGCAGTAAAGCGGTCACGCGCAGCTTCGGTGCGGTTGCAGAGCACTTGGCGATGGACATTGGCCTTATCATAAGCCAGATACGAACTCTCGCCCTCTACCTGCTGCAGTATCTCCCAAGCCTTTTCGAGCTCGGCAGGATCGTAGCCGCGGGCGAACACTGTGGTCCAATGCCACCTGCCCTCCAGGTTCGGATGGGCATTCAGCATGCTGGCACTGCCGGTGGAACTGTGGGTGACACTCACCTTGTCGGCTATCTGATGCCAGAAACGGCGATAGTCCTCATCCACTCTTCCGAGGTGGCGGTCGGCGATATTGTCTATATACTGTTCCAGGGAAATTCCTGTATCCCAGGCCTTTGCGAAGACGGCCTCATATACCGGTTCGTTCACGCCGAAGCCTTCCAAAGTGGAACCCAGGCCTATGAAACCTGGACCACCATCGCGCATGGTCTCCTCTATCCACTCATCGTTCTGATGGAAGTCACCCTCGATTCCGGTCATACCTCCGAAATTCCCCAGGTAACACCAGATAAAGTCCTGTCCATAAAAACTTTCAGTCCTTTTCCAGATCTGAGTGTAATCGCAGTAGTAATCCAGAATTATCATCTTGCCCTGAGGCACAGCAGTCAGATAAGCCTTGATATTCTCATCTGTCCAATGCCCCTCGTCCGCATAGAAAAGCCAGCCCATCTGAAGCCATATAGCCTCCGGATCGACAGCTGTAAGGGACTCGTAAATCCCCTTGGATATCTGGGCGAGAGTCTCAGGATCCCAGAAAGGAGCATCCACTTCGTTAAAAGGATCCACCCCGTAGATATGATCTGTGCCGTAAAGACGAGTCTGCTCCTCGAGGAAGGCCTTCTGAATCTGGGCGAAGTGCTTGTCCATAGGGCTAAGGAAAGTACAGCGGTACTCATCCGCAAAACCACCCCAGTAGCTCACTCTGAAGGTATCGAGCTTCTCTTCAGTCACTTCTGCCAATTCTGCCGGAACATGACCTGCGAAAGCCGGAAGCACAGGGGTCATATTCAGCTCCCTCTCCCTCTTCACTATCTTTTTCTGCAGTTTCGCCTGCTCGTCTATCCAGCTCTGCGGCAGCGGTCCCTGCCAGTAGTCCAGATTACACATTCTCTGCCAAGGCAAATGTGCCGGCCCTACGAAAAACGAGCGTATCTGCTCATCGCTTAGGCCAAATTTCTTCCAGACCTTCTGCCAGACTGCCTCCTGTCCGGTGATGGCCAAGGGCATATTCACACCGTTGAGCGCCATCCAATCTATGAAGTGCTCCCACTGCTCCCACTTCCACCAAGGCATAGTGTAGCCATAGGTGCAATAATTTAAAAAGAAACGCTTGTCCACACGGGCCTGGGCGCTGACTTTCTCTTCTGGCAGAGGGAGGGTCTGTGGAAGTTCCACAGGATTATAATCATACCAGCTGACGTTAGTAAGGCAGAATTCCTGAAGATAACGGTTCAGGCCCACTGCCATGGAGTTAGCATTGTTAGCCCTGATGTAAACTTTTCCCTTTAGGGCCTCTATCTCGTAAATATCCTCTTCGGATTCTATCTTTTCAAAAACAATGGACTTCGACTGAGGTCCCATAATGCGTCCGGCCAGGGCACGGGCGCTTTTGATGTCCTGATCACAATTGCAGGACAGCAAGGTTATGGAGGCTAAAGCCAGAAGGATGTATTTCCGCATTATTTACTGTAATGTTTATTTTTTATTCCAAAATGATCGCAATATCTGTCATACAAATGCCCTGCCTGTGAGTAAGCAGAATAAGGGCTCATAAAGTGGCTGAACTCAAAGGTGATCACGTCTTCCATTCCGGCTCTGCGGGCTGCATCCAACTTATAAAGCAGTTTCTCCCACTTTATAGGCAGGAAACGGATAGGCATGTCACGGTCAAAACTCTCGACATTGGTCCAGCAGTGCATTCCATATCTGTCTGCCAATTTCTTGTTCACACAGAGATAATCATACAGATCCCAGTAATCCACCTGTCCATCCTGGAAGGCGAGGATATCTACGGCTCCCTGCACATCTCGCAGGATCTCGTTCCACTCCCTTTCGTGCTCCTCTACGGTAGTAGCAGTATCTCCCCACATCACCTGATCCGTCTTAACCCCGTGAATATAAGGAGATATCATACAAGGAAGACCTCCGGAAATCTCTTTCGCATGCTTGCCCACACCAGCCATAATCTTGGCTATGTTCTTGGTGCGACGGCTGACTTCCTGACTGAGATACCAGCCCTTGAAACTCTTGTGGTGACCATACTTGGCCCAAACCTCATCGACCAGGGCTATGTTCACATCTATCTCCTTCTGGTACTCGCCCTCGTGCCACCATTGGCCCGAATCGTAAGTTCCGAAGAAGAAGTTCATGTCGTAGCGGTCAGCCAAGGTCAGGAACATCTCGACCAGATCGACTGGAGGATAGATAGCGTTAGGATTGGCCTTCAGAACGGACTCAAAAGGGGCCGCTATCCAGCGTCCCAGCCCGCAGCGGATCATCACTACGGTGTTAATGCCCATGTCCTTCATGGCGCGGAAGTCACGATCCCACTCCTTCACTCCCCAGTTCTGGTGAGGAATGTCCCAACTTATCTCATCCAGGAAGGTGGCCCTGATAGGCAGTGCCTGACCAATCCCCGGAGTTTCGTACAATTTATCGTTCAGATAGGATTTGTCGCAATTCTTGCAGCCGGCTACCGAGAGCAAAGCGGCAAGCGCGATAAAGGCTGAGCGAACTAACTTCATAAGCTTAATCCTTTATGCTGTCCAATATCTGCCAGATCTGATAAAGTCCTCTCGGAACATGGAAGCAGCCCTTCCACTTACCACCCTTGAGAGGCAGCAGGACTTCTCCACGACGGTTCAGATAACCGTACCACTCAGGATATTCCTGATCCTTGAAGTGTGCCCACATATACTCGTGGAGCTTCAGGAACCACTCGAGGCACTTCTCGTTACCGGTGAGCTGATAGCCCTTGATCATAGCGATGGAGCTCTCGAGGTGTACCCACCAGAGTTTCTGATCCCACTCAAGTTCCTGGGTAGGATAGCCCTTGCGGTCCATAAAGTAGAAGATTCCGCCGTATTCCTTATCCCAGCCGTACTCGATAACGCTGAGGGATATCTCCACAGCTTTCTCGATGAGCTTGCAGTCATTCCTTCTTATGCCGATGTTCATTAAGAACCACATCGCTTCCAGATCGTGGCCAGGGTTCACCTTACGGCCTTCGAAGCAGTCCACCAGCTTGCCTTCAGGAGAAAGGTTCTCCATAATCACTCCCAGATCAGGCTGATAGAATACGTCCACGATCTCGTGAACGCTCTCGTCTATGGTCTTGTCTATAAGGGCAGGATCGTTGATGATATCCTCAACTTCGAGAGCCATGTTACAGATTATCATAGGCAGGGCGAAGTCCTTCATAGGACGGGTCCCCGGATATGCCTTGTTCCATTGGCCCTTAGGATTAGAGCGACGCTCAAGGATGCGCTCGAAAGTCTTCTTCGCGATCTGGGCGTATTCCTCGCTGCCGGTAGCTTTCGCAAGTTGTGCGAAAGCCATACAGGCGAAAGTGTTCGAGAATATGTTGTATGGCTGAATGATAGGCTTGCCTTCCCTGGTTACGGAGAAGTAGAAGTCGTAATTCCCGTCGTGACCGTACTTTTTCAAGAATTCGGCACCCCCGATGGCAGTGTCAAGCCACTGCGGATTCTTCTCCAAGTTATTATATAGCATGGCAAAGAGCCACACTTCCCTGCCCTGCAGCCAGATGAATTTATCGGTGTCAAACACGCTGCCGTCCCTGTTAAGACAGCTGAAATATCCGCCATACTCCTTGTCAATCGAATTATTGAGCCAGAATGGCAGACAGTTTTCACGAAGTTCCTTCTCGTATTGAGAAGCCAATGCTTTGAAATTGATTTCAGTGTTCATATTTATACAAGTAATTGTTTATACAATTCAGCCTACTAATTTAATCATTTTTTCATGTATTTCCTCAGATAAGGAGTAATCCAGTCGGCATATCTCATCATTCCGAGATCTGTAAAATGAATATTCTCTACAAAGGCTTCTGCATCGTCGCCCACCATATCGTCAGACTTGAGATAGTATATCTTCTTCTCTCCCTGCTTTTTAAGTTTCTCGAAGAGTTCCCTCTGGGCTGCATTCTTCTTGTCCACTTCCTCCTTCACCTTGGAATCCCATTCGTAATGAGCGAAATGCGGGTCTTCAAGAAAGAGTATAGGCACATCCGGATGAGCATCCCTTACGATTCTGAAGAACTGCTCCCCTTTCTCCCTGATGAGATAGTCCCAGGCATTAGGTACGTAGTCGAAAACAAAGATGGCAGGGTCTTCCACACTGGCCATAAGTTCAGCTATCTCCAAGTCCAGAAGGGCATTCCCGCTGAATCCCAGATTGATAACCTCCCGATCAAAGCGACGGGCGAGGATATTGGTATATGCCATACCAGGCCTATTCGCACAACCTCCCTGAAGTATGGACGTGCCATACATCACGATAGGCCTGTCAGTTTTCGGAGACTCCAGCTGAGGAGGCTTTACCCAGGCTGTGGAATCCACTCCTATCTCCAACTTGGTAATTCCGTCGTAAAGCGGCAGGTAAAGCATATATTCGGTAGCCTCTCCCTTGAGATTGGCTACCACCTTGGCCTCATTTGTCTTTTCGGAAGCAAGAGGTTTGGCTGCTGCGATAAATCTCCACTCCCCCTTATCGTTCAGGCCGTAAAGATCAAGACCACGGGTGCCCACAAGAGTCTGGTGGTTCATCTGGTTACCGAACTTGGCAGTCCAGCGACACCAGATAGCTGTAGAGTTGGAGCTGAAACGGATATACAGACCGGCACTGTTTCTTCCCAGATACCAGACCGCATCCCTGCTCCTGCCTTCGAATTCGGCAGGGAGCCTTTCATATCTCTCCTTAGTATCTTCCCGAGCCTTGCCGTAAAGAGGCAGGGTATCGGCGTCAGTATAGACCTGAGCGGAGAGTAGAACTCCGCTCAGCAATGCTCCCAGAGAGCAAAATAATCTTCTCATCTCCATTACTCCAGAACTTTAAACGGAAGATCCCAGCCTGCCACAGTAGCCACATACGGCGCCATTATGCTCGCCACCTTTCTGTGGCCTTTATAATTAGGATGCCAAGCTGCACCCAGGTCCACATCTTCATTATGGGCGTACGGGTCGATTTGAGTCGCCCACACCCCTTCAAGTCCGCTGCGTCTTACAGCTTCCTTCACCCACATTCCCAAGGTCTCGTCAGCCTTGGAGGCCACACATAGTATAGGCACCTGTTCGCCGTGGAATTCTCTGATTTTCAGCAGCAGATTCTTATAATTCTCACACCAGGCCCAGAGAGTTGGCTGCTTGCCGGTGGAAAAGTCATTGGTTCCCAAGTAGATAACTACCAAGTCGGCGCGGTAATTCGGTTCCCAAGCCTGCTCGCTGTACTCATCATAAGCCTGGGCATAACGTTTCACCATATTCTCCTGCTGGTTATAGTCTCCGTAATTCCTGACTATTCCGCGACCGCTATGGCTGATATGCACTGCCTCAGCATCGAAATATCTGGCGAGAATGTCAGCATAGGTTAGGGATGGATTCTCCTCGGCTGGCAGGAAAGGACTGTTCCTGTCAGCCGCCTCGGTACCATAGCCGCAGGTATAGGAATCTCCCACGAACTCTATGATTCTTCTCTTCGGCTGAGGAGCCTCGAGGAAAGTGCCGTCAGTGATGAACTCCTCCACTTTCAGACAGCCCTGCTCTCCTTCCGTTCTCTTCTGAAGAATGATGTCGTGAACCCCCTTCTTGCCTTTGAAAAGAGTAATGAGGGTGTCACTCTCGACTACTATCACCTGGTCCTGAACGGCACTCTGGGCCTTGTCCAGCCAGAGATTGAAGTAATCCCTATGAGTGTCGGAACATTTGATCTGCAGATTGCTTCCCTTGAAACGAAGCCTGATGGTAGTGGCGCTCCAGTCGAAACTTACGGAACCGGACTCCACGACAGTGCGTCCGACATAGGATACCCTGCTGTCGGAAGCCTTGATGGTCTCTGCGCTGCACACATAGGCCGAAAGCAGAGTGGCAGCCATTAACAAAGCTATTTTTCTCATATTCTACTATAATAATTCTCCCTTAAAATCAACATCTCTCTCGAAAGGATTCAGGACTGCATCTATAGCGCGTGCGGCCTCCAGACGAGTCAATCCTCCGGATCCGCAAGGCTCCGCACAGGCAGTTCCGCAGCCCTTCCAGCCACAAGCCTTCATTACTTCGTCCTTCTCCTTTCCGCTAAGTTTAACAAGCAGTTCCACGAACTCACATCTTCTGACAGGATCTGCAGAATCCCTGTATGCCACTCCATAATAATCCTCGAGGAAAAGATCGCTCCAGAGCAGGGTGTCGGTAGCACGGAACCAGGATTCATTGGCCCAGCCCACATTTCTGCCTTCGGCCCTGAGAATGCCGGTGGAGCCCACTCTCTGAAGAGCCTTGAAATCAGCATCCTCCACCGGCAGATCCAGATATGGCTGCAGGTAGGCACCGGCTTCCAGCAATACCTTCTGAATATTGCGGACTTTCACCTCGCGTACAGCGCAGGAATTACGCACCGACAGGGCGGCGATGACACCGGCGGCCTGTCCTATCTCGCAGACTACAGGCTGAAGACGAGTGGTTCCATTAACCAGATTGGAAACTGAGATAGACTTCTCTGCCACCACGAAATCCTCTACTCCGAGAGGTACAAGAGTACCTGCTGGCAGGGTAAAGGATGGAATCTGGGCGAACCAGAGGTGAGTCAGACGCTTCCAGTCAGGGTTCGCGAAATGGTGGTGGTCCACTGGGTAATCACCCACTGCCACACCTGTCCTGTAGCCTTTGAAATCGTATCTGCGTTCAGCCTCATCCATGGTGAAGAGATACTCGCCTTCTGTGCGGCGGCTCTCGCGATGATATGGGAAGAAGGCCAATTTGTCCTCTGTAGGGTATTCATCATCGGCAAGGCCCAGATTCTTGTAGCCCAGTTCGGTCTGCAGGAAGTAAAGGAAGCCGAGGGTACGCAGTTTGGCCACGTGGATCACGGAATCCCTCTGGGCGCGGTCCATTTCGATAATATTGGCATAGAAATCATTAGCCTCAACCGGCCAGTTGATCATATACTTGCCGTTCTGGAGCTGTCCGTAGGTGAGCATCATCTCAGGTGACCACAGAGGCTGTCCCTTTTCGAACACAGGGGTGTTCAGAGGGTTCTCGCAGCAGTTCACATAGTTCATCTTGTCGTAACCTTCAGGCATTTCTATGGTCATGTCAGCATCTGGACCGAAGTCCTTTAAGGTCATTACCATAGTGAGGTCCTGAACGATATCGTCTCCCTGCTCGAAGGCCATCTTCTCCCCTGTGTAAGACTTAGGGTCGAAACCTATGTGATACTTGATTCCACAAGCCTTGGCTACATCTCCAAGTTCGGTACCATCGATGAGCACTTTGCACTTGATGCATTTCTGGCCTTCTGGGGTGGAGAAACATACCTTCCAGCCCTTTTTCAGCTTGGTAGCACTCTCGAAGACATATTCTTTACAGAGAGTAAGATTCTTCTCCTCAGAGACGAAGCCCTCCAAAACGGCTTCACCTACAGAAGGCTCGAACATGATATTACTTACCCAGGCAGTTTTCAATTCTTCATAACCTCCATAATGCTCTGCCAGAGCATCTGTGAATTCGCGGAAAAGTCCTCCGCGGAGCTTATAATTGCCATCGATGGCGGATACACCTGCGGATGTAAGCATACCTCCTATCCAGGTGGTCTCTTCGGCTATCATAGTCTTGCTCCCCATTCTGGCGGCCTGGATTCCGGCCATGGTGCCGGAAGCCCCTCCACCTACGATAAGGACATCGTAGGAGTTACAAGAACTTAGTGCCATTAACGCCACTGCCGTGGCAATAATCAGATTTTTTCTCATAAAGTAGTTTTGTTATCGTTTATAATTCGGGAAATTCTACAGGATATGAATAAAAAAGTTTAAATATCTGTTTCAAATCCTCGTTCAAAAGACCTTCGAACCAGAATTGGGCCTCTCCCAGACTTCCGACTTTGCGGTTATAACAGAGCTGTTCGGACAGCAACTCAGGACTCAGCAGGTTCGGCCCGTTCTTCAGAATCATGGCCGGCTGGAGGATGACCTTGTCCGACAGGGAATGCATATAACTCATCTGCGAATCCAGATCCCTTTCATAATTGGCTGTCACATAACACTGCACCGTCACCAGCTGCGCTGCTCCGGACTTCACCCAGCTAGGCCAATCCTGACTTAGATTATTACAGGCCCAAGGGTACTTGTTCGGAGCGAAACATACCAGCACCGAACTGTCGGCGGCCTTTATGGCATCGTGCATCTTCAGGGCGAAATCATTCAGGTTCTGCAGCCTCCAGGCCATCCAGTCGCTGTCGTTATAACTGCTCGGATAGCCTTTCCCAGTCTGCTCCATATAAGCATTCAGGGTGGCTTCGTTATAGCCTGCGTTCACCGGAGAGGCTGGGAGCCTGTCGTCTCCCTGGATACCTGCCAATCCCGGATACCGCTTCACTGCTTCGAGCATGAGGTCGATCATAAAATTCTGCACCTCCTCACTATAGGAATTAAGATAATAATCGGTGCCGTTATAATTGCAGTAGCCTCCTTCGGAGTTCAAACCTATCCAATCAGGGTGCTTGGAGAGCAGAGGGTCGGACTTGTTCACTGAACCTATTCCGTGCATGAATCCATACTCGAACCAGAGTATCACCTTGATACCTCTCTTCTCGCCTTCGCTAATCATATCGGCTATGGCATCTCCGCTGCCTCCGCTGTAAGACTTGTACATATTTCCTTCCTTAGGAGAAGAATAAGTACTGTTCTGATACAGAACCTCGCTGTCCCAAGCCGTCTTGGTCTGAGCCCAGGCACAGACATAAAGGCAGTTGAAATTCAGTTCCTGTAGCAGATCCATGGATTTGCAGAGTTCCGAATAGGAAGAGAAAGTGGAAGTATGCGCAGGAGATGGCAGATACACTCCCCTCACTCCGGTATCCTTGGCATAAGTCTCGGCTCTTATGGTAATACTTTTATAAGCCTTTCCGTCCTCGGCGAACACCTTCACTTCACAAGGCTTGCTTAGATCTATGCCTTCGGAAAGCTCGGGCTCTGAAGTCAGGGCGTAATCAGAGGCTATATCTATCTTCACTTTACTAAGATCTGCCCCATAAGGCAGGGTAAAAAGATATTCAGTTCCGTAGTTCTCGGCCTTGATATAATAATCTTTAGCCATAAGCCATTTGATCTTGACTGCATCAGAAGGGGCCAACTTGGCGGAAAAAGAATATTTCTTCGAGGCTCCCGAAGGAGCGGTAACGAATATATTGAAAGATTTTCTGAGATCTACCGTAGAGCCATCGGAAGGATCAACCTTGACCCCTTCCTCCACCTTATATCCTATGGTGGCGCTGCCGAGCACCGATCCGTAAGGTAGAACTGCATTTATAGAAGCAGCTGTCTGATCTATGCTAATCTCGGCATTTGGGTATTCGTAGAGTTTAACTTCTTGCAATTCTGCTTTAATCTGGGGCTTTTCGATGGGATCAGGATCCGGCTCGTCTGGAATCTCAGTGTTATGAGTGCAGGACATCAGAGACAAAGTCCATAAGCAAAGAGTCGCAAATAAAGTCATACGTGCATGCATAGTGATTAGTTTGCCTACAAATTTAATAAAGAAAATCGTATATTTGTAGGCTTGGGAATTTATCAGGACGATTTATTTACGAAACTTGAGAGAATATGAAGCAAGAGAAGAATGAAATTACGGCCTATTCCGTAGGGGTGGGACTGTTGATGACAGTGATTTTTTCGGCGGCCGCAGCCTATCTGGGATTGAAGGTGGGACAGGTGTTCGAAGCAGCTATCCCTATATCCATCATAGCAGTAGGGCTTACGGGAGCGCTGAAAAAGAAAAACGGATTGGCACAGAATGTCATTATCCAAAGCATAGGCTCCTGCTCAGGAGTAATAGTGGCTGGTGCCATTTTTACCCTGCCGGCCATTTATATTTTAGGCTTGGACGTAAGTTTCACCCAGATGTTCCTGTCTTCCCTTCTGGGAGGTTGTCTGGGCATACTCTTCCTGATTCCTTTCCGCAAGTATTTCGTAAAGGAGATGGACGGCAAATATCCTTTCCCTGAAGCTACAGCCACCACCCAGGTGCTGGTCAGCGGCGAGGAGGGCGGCAGCAGCACCAAAACTCTGGTTACCGCCGGTCTTATCGGAGGTCTTTACGACTTTGTGATCTCCACCTTCGGGGCCTGGGCCGAGACCATCAGCACCACTTTCACCCACATAGGTCAGGTGGTAGCCGACAAGGCCAAGGTGGTTTTGAAGCTGAATACCGGTGCCGCAGTGCTGGGTTTGGGCTATATAGTTGGCCTGAAATACGCCCTTATCATCTGCCTGGGCTCCCTGCTGGTATGGCTGGTAATCATTCCTGGAATGAACCTGCTTTTCGGCAATCAGGTAGTTGATCTGATGGGGACAGGCCTGAACCTTACTGTAGGAGAGATGTCTGCCGACCAGATTTTTAAAGAATATGCCCGTCATATAGGTATCGGTGGCATAGCCACGGCCGGAATCATAGGCATCATCAAGAGCGCGGGAGTCATCAAGAGTGCCCTGGGGCTCGCGGTGAGCGAGTTCTCCAAGAAAGGCGGCAGCAAGCAGAGCGTAGAAGAAAAGGACAGGGACATCTCCATGAAGACAGTGGTGATATCCGTAGTGCTTACCCTTCTGGCCATCTTCGCCTTCTTCGCTTTCGGCGGAGTGGTGGACAATATCTGGCAGGCCGTGATAGGACTTCTGATAGTAGCCGTAATATCTTTCCTCTTTACTACAGTGGCTGCCAATGCCATAGCCATCGTGGGGTCTAACCCTGTCAGCGGAATGACCATAATGACCCTCATCATCACCGCCCTGGTACTGGTGGCTGTGGGACTGAAAGGAAACAGTGGAATGGCTGCCGCTATGATTATAGGCGGGGTGGTCTGTACGGCCCTGTCTATGGCTGGAGGATTTGTAACTGACTTGAAGATAGGATATTGGACTGGCACTACTCCGGCTCATCAGGAAGGCCTGAAGTTTCTGGGAACCCTGGTGGCCGCAGCGACCGTGGGTGGCGTAATGCTGGTTTTGAACAAGACTTACGGATTTACCGGCGAAGGAGCGCTCGTCGCACCTCAGGCCAATGCGATGGCCGCCGTAATCCAGCCGATGATGAATGGAGGCAGTGCGCCTTGGCTTTTATATGGAATAGGAGCAGTGATAGCCATAGTTCTGAACTTCTGCGGGGTACCGGCATTGGCATTCTGTCTGGGAATGTTCATCCCTATAGACCTGAATCTGCCGCTGCTGCTGGGTGGTGCTATCTCCTGGTGGGTAGGCAGCCGAAGCAAAGATGCCGCAGTGAACGAGAAGAGAGTGAAGAAAGGCACTCTGATCGCTTCCGGATTTATCGCCGGAGGTGCCCTGATGGGTGTGGTTTCTGCAGTGCTCAAATTCGCCGGAGTGGACTGGTTCTTGTACTCCTGGAACGAATGTGCGGAAGGGGCTTACTGCAGCGGGGCGGAAGCTATCGCCATCATCCCTTTGGTTCTGCTGGTAGTGTATATGGTAAAAGCATCTAAAAAAGAATAGCAATATATGAAGAAAGTTCTCGCTTTTGTATCCTTTGTTCTATTTCCTGCTCTTTTATGGGCGAAAGATTATACTGTGAACAGTCCTTCAGGAGAACTGAGCGCCATAGTTAAGGTAGATGGGACGACCAGCCTTTCGGTGGTGGCGAAAGGGCACACGGTGATGGAAAACTGCAAGATATCCATGACCCTGGCCGACGGAACGGAATTGGCCGTGAATTCCCAGGTCAGAAAGGATACCAGAGGGTCCAGAACCGAGAGCATAAATGCGCCTTTCTATAGGCAAAGTGCCTTCCAGGCTTCCTATAACTATCTGAGTCTAAGGTTCGAGGGGAACTACACCCTTCAGGTAAGGGCTTATAACGATGGTATCGCATACCGCTTCGTGACCTCCTTCCCTGACAATATCGAGGTTCAGAGCGAGTGCGTGCAGTTTAATTTTACGGAGGCATACAAGACATATATTCCTTGGAAGCTGAATAACTCTGCCGACCCTTATGAATCCAGTTTTGAGAACCAGTATTCCAGCCAGCTGATAGGAGAGATAGGCGAAAACAAGGACAGGCTTGCCTTCCTGCCGATAGTAGTGAATTGCGGCGAATGGGGAAACATTTTGCTCTGTGAATCCGACGTGGAAGATTACCCGGGGATGTTCGTCAAGCTCAACTCCCAGGGTTTCGAAGCCGTATTCCCTCCCGTACCTGTTCAGTTTAAAGCCTCCAAAAGAGGTGTTCAGAGGCCTACGAGTTACTCGAATATCATAGCCAAGACCACCGGCTCCAGAAGTTTTCCTTGGAGAATCATAGCATACGCCCCTTCCGACAAGGACTTGCCGGTAAACAACATGATCTATCAGACCGCTTCCGCGAGCAGGGTGGATGAGCTGGACTGGATCACTCCTGGACACAGCGCCTGGGACTGGTGGAATGCCAATACCCTTTACAACGTGACTTTCCGTGCCGGACTGAACACCGACACCTATAAGTACCACATTGATTTCGCTGCAGACCACGGTCTCCAATACGTAATTCTGGACGAGGGCTGGTACAAGAACCTGAACCCTTTCGAATATAGCGACGAGATAGATGTGGAATACCTCTGCGGCTATGCCCAGGAGTCCAATGTCAAGCTCCTGCTCTGGATAAGCAGCGGATTGCTGTATAAGCAGGCGGAAGAACTTTGCGAGTATTTTTCCGATCTGGGAATAGGCGGGTTCAAGGTGGATTTCTTCGATGCCCAGGACCAGAATACAGTTCAGCAGGTCTATTATCTGGCAGAGACTGCGGCCAAGTACAAACTGGTGCTCGACCTGCACGGAATTTATAAGCCAAGCGGACTGAACAGGACCTTCCCTAACATCTTGAACTTCGAGGGCGTTTATGGACTGGAGCAACTCAAGTGGTCCTCTGCCGAACAGACCGATATGCCTTACAACGACGTGATGATTCCTTATCTGCGTATGGTGGCAGGCCCTGTGGACTACACCCCTGGAGCTATGCGTAATGCCCGCAAAGCGGAATTCCGTCCTGTTTTCAACAGGCCTATGAGCCAGGGTACGAGGGCGCACCAGATAGCCCTGTACATCGTCTATGACGCTCCGCTGGTAATGCTCTGTGACTCTCCTTCAGCCTATCTGGAAGATCCGGCCACCACAGCCTTCATCAATTCCATACCTACGGTTTATAATTCTACCAGGGTTCTGGACGGGAAGATAGGAGAGAGCATCGTGAGCCTAAGAGAGAAAGACGGGGTTTATTATCTGGGGGCCCTGACGAACTGGGATCCGAGAGATATAGCTTTGAACCTGGATTTCCTGCCTGAAGGCAGATGGAAGGCTAAAATCTATAGAGATGGGACCAATGCCGATATGACCGCTACGGACCACGTGATAGAGACAGTGGAAGTAACTGCCGGAGAAGTGCTGAACCTGCACCTGGCTCCTGGCGGAGGATGTGCAATTATCTTTGAAAAATAATATGGATAGAAAAACAGTGCTGGTATCCGGAGGTGCCGGATACATAGGCAGCCACGTAACAGTGGAATTAAACGAAGCCGGTTACGACGTGATCATAGCCGACAACTTTTCAAATTGCGACAAGACCAACTACAAGGGCGTCTGCGCCATCACCGGCAAACAGCTTCCGCTGATAGAGATGGATTTCTGCGACTTGGCAGCTGTGCGCAAGCTCTTCGATGAGAACAAGATAGATGCAGTGATTCACTTCGCCGCCTTCAAGGCCGTGGGAGAATCAGTAGCCGAGCCGCTGAAGTACTATACTAACAACCTCAACTCCTTCCTGAACATCCTTCAGGTCTCAAAGAAGAAAGGCTGCAATGTGCTCTTCTCCTCCTCCGCCACAGTCTATGGCGAACCGGAAAGTCTTCCGGTTAACGAGAAATCCGAAAGGAAACCTTGTACCTCTCCTTACGGGAACACCAAACAGATCTGCGAAGACTTCCTCAGGGACTGCGTGAAGGCCTATCCTCAGATCAAGGGCATAGCCCTGAGGTATTTCAACCCTATCGGAGCCCATCCTTCAGGCCTGATAGGCGAACTCCCTCGCGGAGTGCCTCAGAATCTGGTACCTTTCATCACCCAGACAGCCATAGGCAAAAGAGAGTGCCTGAGCATCTTCGGGAACGACTACCCTACCGAGGACGGAACCTGCCTTCGCGACTATATCGACGTGGTGGACCTGGCTAAAGTTCACGTCTGCGCCGTAAGCCGTATGATAAAGGGAGAGATGAAAGAGTCTTACGAGATCTTTAATGTAGGCACAGGACGACCTCTATCAGTTCTGGAACTGGTCACCACCTTCGAGAAGGTGAATAATCTGAAACTCAACTACAAGATAGCTCCGCGCCGAGCAGGGGACGTATGCGCAGTATGGTGCGACCCGAGCCTCGCCGAGCAGGAACTCGGCTGGAGAGCAGTCCGCTCCGTAGAGGACACCCTCAGGAGCGCTTGGCAGTGGGAAAAGAGATTAGCCGGCAAATAAGCCTATAATATTCACTATCAGCTTGCTGGCTT
>JBJEBS010000093.1:0-1852 GCA_051870275.1 Candidatus Cryptobacteroides sp. | reverse complement strand
TCGAAGTACTCCTTGCCTTTGCCCCCAACGGCAACAATCATGGAGTCTCCGCCTGTTTCATCTATGCTCCTCTGAGCTTCCTTGATAACGTTTGTATTGAATCCTCCACAGAGACCCTTGCTGCTCGTTACCACCACATACACAGTTCTCTTGATTTCCCGACTTCCCACCAGATAATCCTGGGGAACATCTGTACTTGTATTGAAGAGATCGCTGATTGTGTTTGTAATGAATTTTGAATTCTGATTCGTCTCCTCGAAGAGGGCTCTGGCTTTTCTCAGCTTGCCTGCCGATACCAGCTTCATGGAGTTTGTGATTCGCTCCGTGCTGGATACGGATTTTATTCTTCGTTTTATGTCCTGAATGGATTCTGTTGCCACTCTTATACCTCCGGAGTGATGATTTCAGTATCGTTCTTTCTTCTGAGATACGCATCCTTGCACTTCTCGATTGCAATCTTCAGCGTTTCTTCTGTTTCCTCAGTCAGCTTGCCTTCAGCTACGATGCTCTTGCCTACTTCAGGGAAATCCGATGCCATGAACTCCAGGAACTCTCTTTCGAATTCCTTAACGTTCGCAACACCAACAGCTGTAAGGTAGTTGTTGATTGCAGCATAAATAATCATTACCTGCTCCTCTACCTTCAGAGGCTGGTACTGAGGCTGCTTCAGTATCTCCATGAGTATTTCACCATGCTCAAGTCTCGCCTTGGTATCTGCATCTATGTCTGATCCGAACTGGGAGAATGATGCCAGCTCTCTGTACTGGGCCAGCTCCAGCTTGATCTTTGATGCTACCTGCTTCATCGCCTTGATCTGGGCGTTTCCTCCTACTCTGGATACGGAGATTCCCGCGTTTACTGCAGGTCGCTGTCCTGAGAAGAACAGCTCCGATTCCAGATAAATCTGTCCGTCTGTAATGGATATTACATTTGTTGGAATGTATGCCGATACGTCTCCTGCCTGGGTCTCGATTATCGGCAGCGCTGTCAGTGAGCCGCCTCCCTCTGCATCCGAAAGCTTCGCTGCTCTCTCCAGCAGTCTTGAGTGCAGATAGAATACGTCTCCCGGATATGCTTCTCTTCCCGGCGGTCTTCTCAGCAGCAGGGACATTGCTCTGTATGCTACCGCGTGCTTCGAAAGGTCATCGTATACGATGAGCACATGCTTGCCCTGGCGCATGAAGTGTTCGCCTATGGCACAGCCTGCATACGGTGCTATGTACTGCAGCGGTGCAGCATCCGACGCTGTGGCGCTGACTATGATTGAATAATCCATGGCTCCCTTGTTCTCCAGAGTCTGGGTCAGCTGCGCTACTGTTGATGCCTTCTGTCCTATTGCTACATAGATGCAGATTACATCCTGTCCCTTCTGATTGATTATTGTATCTATTGCTATGGCTGTCTTACCTGTCTGTCTGTCTCCTATTATCAGCTCTCTCTGGCCTCTTCCGATTGGTATCATGGAGTCTATCGCCTTGATTCCTGTCTGCAGAGGCTCATTTACTGACTTTCTCTGGAGCACTCCCGGTGCAGGTGATTCTATCGGACGACGGGCTTCCGCCACAATCGGGCCCTTCCCGTCAAGGGGCTGACCCAGTGCGTTTACTACTCTTCCGATCATCGCCTCTCCTACAGGAACCTCTACCACTGCTCCTGTGGGCTTGACAATGTCTCCCTCCTTAATCTCTCTGTCGGAACCCAGGATTACAACGCCCACGTTGTCCTCTTCCAGGTTCTGGGCCATTCCGTATGTGTCCTCGCCGAACTGGAGCAGCTCTCCTGCCATGCAGTTCTCCAGCCCATATACTCTGGCAATTCCGTCACCTACCTGAATTACTGTCCCGAAATCAGA
>JBJEBS010000092.1:0-6938 GCA_051870275.1 Candidatus Cryptobacteroides sp. | reverse complement strand
ACTTCTGTTTTGTGTTCATAATCTTTCAACTTTTATTGTTATTTATTAACTTTACTCTGCAAAGGTAAACTTTATTGGAGAAAAAATCAAGTTTGTTGTAGAGTTTTTCTGAAGATTTTTTCAGTTTGCTGAATACTAATGACACAACTATATGAATATAAGTAAGTTACAGAATTTGATTCAATCCAGTAAACTGAATAATGCTGAGATTGCCGAAAGGTGTGATATATCACCGACAACGCTTTATAACCTTCTGGGAGGCGCAGATGCCAAGATTAGCACCGTTGAGAAACTCGCTAAAGTGCTGAACTGTAAAGTTGGGTATTTGTTTGATGAGACAGGAGATGATACAGAACTTGATTTCTATCGCAGAGAAGTTGAGAGATTAAAAACTTTATTGGAGACCACCGGAGCAAAGACCACTAAAGTGGTCGTGGAAATAGATGTCGATGATGACGAGTTCATTAAAATGGGATTGAAAGACAAAGTGATTCGTGTGTTGAACAGAAAATAGTGAAGATGAAAGTCATCAATTTCATATTGATAATTTTCAGTATTGGACTACCTATACTGATTTGTTCTCATTTCGTTGATTGTTCAGAACTAAGAGGATTTTGGTATGAACTCGTCTGTGTTGTATTTACAATTGTGCCGTTTATGTCTCTGTACATCGTAGCAAAGAAAAGCGAACAACCAGAATGGGCTGGACTAAAGAATACTGGAGTGGCATTTTATTATGGCATTTGGGCAGTAGAATTATCACTTCTTGCCGGTATTCTTTCTTTTGCACACGCTGATTTTATTTTGATTATTTCGATTATGAAATCAGTTGCCTTGCTATTTGGAATTGCATTTTTATGTAGAATCTTGGAGTGGGCAGGTATTCTGCAAAAACTTGTTAATAAGTTATCAAAGCATTTTGACAAATGAACACCGACAGACTAAAGATGCTGATACAGTCAAGCGGGCTGAATAAATTCCAGCTCGCCCAGAAGTGCGGAGTGTCCCGGACCACTCTCGACAATGTGCTGTCCGGAGGTGACGCGAAGATGAGCACAGCCGAAGCCCTCGCAAGGGAACTCGGAGTCCGTGTCGGTTATTTGTTCGATGAGAGCAGCAGCGAGACTGACGGCCTGCTGTTAGAGATCCAGGAGCTGCGCCGCGAGCTGGCCAAGGACACAAGGAAGTCAAGAATCACCGTTGAGGTGGACCTGACACTGGAGGAACTTGAAGCAGCCGGAATAACCAGAAAAATATACGAGAAACTGAAGAAAAAGGAGTGATGTTCAGAGCAACCGCCTAAATCATTGATATTCAAATCCCAATAAAAGCGGCGCAGGCAGCCATCAAGCAGAATGACTAATCGCTTTATGTTTAATATATTTAAGGGAGGTTGGCATAGCGCCACCTCCCTTTTATTGAAAATTGTTCTATGGAGTTTATAGCAGCATTTGCACATCAGGCCAGAGGTGCCAGTATAATGTTTTTTCTTCTTTGGAGCTGTTATCTGTTCAGATTCAGGGGAGATAACCAGATGATGCGCTGTCTTTTCATCTCCACAGTGTGCTTGTGTCTGGGCTTTTTTAAGGATTCGATTTATCTTTTCGACTGGGCAGATAGCAATCCCCTCATCGATTCGATGGTCAATATTATCGACATGTCGATCAGTCTGGTGGTGTGCATCTTTTTCAAGGAAGTGGTAAGACCGGATATAAGCAGATCGCATAAGGTATGGATTTGGCCTTTGTTAGAATGGCTTTTCATTCCGCTTTATCTGATTTTTCCTTCGAGGTGGACCTTGTTGGCTGCTTTCCTATATGCTTTAGGTTTTGCCCTTTTTACTATAGCTTATCTGATCTTCTATGCCTTGAAGCATAGTCAGTTTCTGGAGAGTCATTATTCTTCTTATGAGCACATCGTGGTGAAGTGGTTCGTGGTCTCCGGCATTCTATATCTTGTCTCTTATATAGTATATATCATAGCATTCAAAGAGGCTACATGGATGGGAGAAGTGGTATATTGTCTTTTTTGCCAGATTCTTTGGACATATATGATATTGTCTTCCATAGACCATAAGGTAGTGGAGGTGGAAGATGTCCAGCAGCAGGATAACGAAGAAGACAAGCAGTATCCGATTAATATTCAGTCTGTGAAGGATATGGTGGAGTCCAAGTTGGAAAAGGCTATGTGTGAGGATAAACTCTATCTTAATCCTACTCTTTCCCTCAAGAGTGTGTCTGGTTCCATTGCTACCAATTCCAAGTATCTTTCTATCTATCTGAACCGCTGTCTGGGAGTTACTTTCTATGACTATATCAATTCCTTCAGGGTCAAGGAGGCTTGCTCCATCATAAAGGAAATGGTTAACGGCCGCAGAATCAATATGGCCGAGGTGGCAGAAAAAAGTGGATTCAATTCCCTCTCATCTTTCAACAGGTATTTCCGTAAAGTTAAGGGGCTGACTCCGATGGAGTATCTGAAAAGAGTGGTCAAATAGTCTCGCGACCACTTGACCACTCTCCATTTATATTAAATCATCCTTATGGATTACATCATTCCGCCTGCAGGCATCTGAGCCTGAGGAGCTTCCGGTTCAGGGATGTCCACGATACCGCACTCAGTGGTAAGGAACATGCCTGCTACGCTGGCTGCATTCTCCAGAGCTACACGGGCTACCTTGGTAGGGTCGATGACTCCAGCCTCGAAGAGGTTAACAAATTCATCGGTACGGGCGTTGTAACCAAAGTCTTCTGAGCCTTCCTTTATCTTCTGGATAATTACGCTACCGTCCACTCCGGCGTTCAGAGCGATCTGACGGAGAGGCTCTTCGATGGCCTTGGCCACGATCCTGATACCTGTGGTCTCGTCTTCGTTCTCCCCCTTAAGATGTTCCAAAGCGGAAATGGCTCTGATGTAGGCAACTCCGCCACCTGGAAGATAACCTTCCTCTACGGCTGCGCGGGTAGCGTTTAAAGCGTCCTCCACGCGGTCTTTCTTTTCTTTCATCTCGACCTCGGTAGTGGCACCTACATAGAGGACTGCTACTCCGCCTGCGAGTTTGCCCAGACGCTCTTTAAGCTTTTCCTTGTCGTATTCGCTTGTGGTGACTTCGATCTGAGAACGGATAAGGGCTACACGCTCATCTATCAGTTCCTTGTCACCCTTGCCACCTACGATGGTGGTGTTGTCTTTGGTGATGGTAACCTTCTCAGCTCTACCGAGCATGTCAGGAGTAGTGTTTTCGAGAGTAAGTCCTTTCTCTTCGCTGATTACTACAGCACCGGTCAGGGTGGCTATGTCTTCGAGCATCTCTTTCCTGCGGTCGCCAAAGCCTGGGGCCTTGACTGCAGCCACCTTCAAAGAGCCGCGCAGACGGTTCACTACCAGAGTGGTAAGAGCTTCTCCTTCCACGTCTTCAGCTATGATAAGCAGTTCCCTTCCTTCTCTTGCGATAGGCTCGAGGATAGGAAGAAGGTCTTTCATCGAGCTGAGTTTCTTATCTGTGATCAGGATGGAAGGATTGCTAAGCTCAGCCTCCATCTTGTCGGAGTTGGTCATAAAGTAAGCGGAGATATAGCCGCGGTCGAACTGCATACCTTCCACTACCTTGACTTCGGTCTCGGTACCCTTGGCCTCTTCTACTGTGATGACACCGTCTTTCTTAACCTTGGACATGGCGTCTGCGATGAGTTTGCCGATGTAGGCGTCGTTGTTAGCGGAGACGGTACCCACCTGCTCTACCTTTGAGTAGTCGTCGCCCACTTCGTGGCTGCGCTTACGCAGGTCATCCACTACTGCAGCTACGGCCTTGTCTATACCGCGCTTCAGGTCCATAGGATTGGCACCTGCGGTCACATTTTTGATGCCCACATTGATGATGGCCTGGGCCAATACTGTAGCAGTGGTGGTTCCGTCACCTGCCTGCTCGTTTGTCTTGGATGCCACTTCCTTTACCATCTGGGCACCCATATTCTGGAAGCGGTCTTCGAGTTCGATTTCCTTGGCTACGGTTACACCGTCCTTGGTAACCTGAGGAGCACCGTACTTCTTATCTATAACGACATTGCGACCCTTTGGGCCAAGTGTCACTTTTACTGCGTTTGCGAGAGCGTCTGCACCCTCTTTCATTTTAGTGCGGACCTCGGAATTGAATTTAATATCCTTTGCCATAATTACAGAATTGCTAAAATGTCAGACTGTTTAACGATAAGGTACTTCTTGTCTTCGAAAGTAACCTCGGTACCGGCATATTTGCCATAGAGAACGATATCGCCCTCTTTAACTTCCATCGGCTCGTCCTTTTTGCCAGGACCGGCTGCGATTACTTTGCCCTGTTGTGGTTTTTCCTGTGCTGAATCAGGGATGTAGATTCCTGAAGCTGTTTTTGTCTGGGCCTCCTGAGGCTCGACAAGAACTCTGTCTGAAAGTGGTCTAATCATGATATAATGTTTTATTATTTGCCTTTTGGCTTGTTAATACGACAGAGTCTTGTGCAATACTTATACCACTGACATTTTGTCAAAGCCTGCTTTGCCAAAGCACGATTCCCATCGAGACGCTTACATTGAGGGAGTGCTTGGTCCCGAACTGGGGTATCTCCAGGACAAAGTCCGAAGCATCCACCACATCTTGTCTGACCCCATCCACTTCATTGCCAAAGATAAAGGCATACTTTTTCCCTTCCTCTCGGTGGAAGTTTTCCAGGGATATGGAGTGACAGGTCTGTTCTATTGATACTATGCTGTAATTGTCTGCTTTTAGTTTTTTGATGGCTGTCATCGTGTCATCGACGTGTTCCCATTCTACGGAGTCTTCTGCTCCGAGGGCGGATTTGTGAATCTCGGCACTCGGAGGGCAGGCGCAGATGCCGCATAGATAAATTTTGTCCACTTTGAAGGCATCTGCCGTGCGGAAGGCGCTGCCCACGTTGTGGGCGCTGCGGATGTTGTCCAATACTAATACTACTCCTGAAGGTGGCAGGACTTTGTACTCGGAGGGCTTGATTCTGCCGAGTTCGCTGTTCAGTAATTTACGGTCTTGCATTGCGGTGGCAAATATAAAAAATAATTATATTTGTAAGAAGCTATCAATTATTCTTGCAGAACTAATTTAATTCTTGCGAAACTTATAGCATCGACAAAGTCCTCGTCCTGAGGAAGAGGATTTAGGAGAAGGGTCAGATAAACAAAGAGAAATGTGCGTGGGGTTAAAAGTTGAGCAAGAGCGCACAAATCTTTAAATTATAGGAAAATTATTCTTGCGAAACTTGAGCATATGAAACAGGATAAACAATTATTCGATCTTATCGAGGCTGAAAAGACCAGACAGATGGAAGGTCTTGAACTTATAGCCTCGGAAAATTATGTCAGCGACCAGGTCCTCAGGGCCATGGGCAGTATCTGTACTAACAAATATGCCGAGGGCTATCCCGGAAGACGCTATTACGGCGGCTGCGAGGTAGTGGACAAGATAGAGCAGCTCGCCATCGACAGGCTCAAGGCCCTTTATGGGGCTTGCTGGGCCAATGTCCAGCCCCACAGCGGTGCTCAGGCGAATATGGCTGTGATAATGTCCATCCTGAAACCTGGGGATACCTTTATGGGGCTGGACCTGAGTATGGGAGGGCACCTTACTCACGGCTCGCCCGTAAATGCATCGGGAATCCTCTATAAGGCAGTAGCTTACGGTCTGGACAAGCAGAGCGGAAGAATCGATTACGACAAGATGGAGGAGACGGCATTGGCATGTCATCCTAAACTTATCATAGGCGGCGCATCCGCCTATTCGAGGGAGTGGGATTATGAGAGGATGCGGGAGATCGCAGACAAGGTGGGGGCTGTGCTCTGGATAGATATGGCTCACACTGCTGGTCTTATCGCGGCAGGTCTGCTTAAAAACCCTGTACGGTATGCTCATATCGTGACATCTACTACGCATAAAACCTTGAGGGGGCCGAGGGGTGGCATTATCCTTATGGGACAGGATTTCGAGGATCCGCAGGGCCGAACTACGCCTAAGGGTCAGGTGAAGACTATGAGTCAGGTTCTGGACAGCTATGTCTTCCCAGGAGTGCAGGGTGGTCCCTTGGAGCATGTGATTGCTGCTAAGGCGGTGGCTTTCTATGAGGCTTTGCAGCCGGAATTCGCTCAATATCAGATGCAGGTGGTTCAGAACGCTGCTGCCATGGCAGAGGCTTTCGTGAAGAAAGGTTATCAGCTGGTTAGCGGCGGGACGGATAATCACTTAATGCTCATAGATCTGCGTGGAAAATTCCAGAATGTGTGCGGGAAACTGGCAGAAAAGGAACTTGGCAGAGCGGATATCACTTTGAATAAGAATATGGTGCCTTTCGACAGCCGCAGCGCTTTCCTGACTTCGGGTCTTAGGGTGGGTACTCCTGCCGTTACGAGCCGAGGCTTCAAGGAGGAGGATGTGGTGAAGATGGTGGATTTGATAGATGAGGTGCTGTGCTCTTGTGCCAAGTGGCAGGATCCGCAGCAGAGTCCGTCAGCGAGCATCGAGGCGCCGGAGCATTTGGCAGTTCTTGAAGATGTGAAACGCAGAGTTCACGAGATGACTGCGGGACGTCCTTTGAATGCTTATCAGGATCAGTAATACCTATTATATATATGAAACGTAATTTTAAGTCTTGGGCGCTGGCTGTACTGGCCATCGCCTGTGCGGCGAGCAGCTGTACGACCATTGATTCGGCTTCGGTGGGTATCCGCTTTAAGAAGTGGTCGAACAATGAGAATCTGCGTGGAGGTGTGGAAGGTACCTGCAGGGGATGGGTGTGGTATAATCCTATCACTGAGTCTATCTTCCAGTATCCTACATTTATTCAACGAGTTACCTACGAACCTTTTACCGTGAATCCAAAGGATGCGGCCATCTTTTCGATGACTCCTACTTTGGCTTATCAGATAGATGAGGCTAAG
>JBJEBS010000091.1:0-28063 GCA_051870275.1 Candidatus Cryptobacteroides sp. | reverse complement strand
ATCATAGGGCTTACCTGGCTGCTGGGAGGAGATGCGGTGACTGCCGACATCTTCAACTGGCTCTCCACTCACTGGCTGCCTAACATTATCTTCTTCCTGGTATTTATGGTATTCGCCGCCTCCTTCTTCGGAGCTTTCGAGATCGTGCTGCCATCCAAATGGGTAAACGGAGCAGATAAGAAATCTGGCAAGAAAGGTCTTGGCGGAGTCTTTTTCCTGGCTCTGACCCTGGTTCTGGTAAGTTTCTCCTGCACCGGCCCTATAGTGGGAACAGTACTGATAGAAAGTACCGAAGGGGAATTCTGGACACCTATGATTACGATGCTGGCTTTCAGTATCGCCTTCGCCCTGCCATTCACCATCTTCGCACTTTTCCCATCCCTTTTGAATAAACTGCCTCAAAGTGGAGGCTGGCTTAACAGTGTGAAAGTAGTTCTGGGATTCATAGAGATAGCCCTGGGTCTGAAGTTCCTCAGCACAGCTGACCAGGTTTATCACTGGGGGATACTGAACAGAGAGATCTATCTGGCCATCTGGATAGTATGTTTCACTCTCCTGGGCTTGTATCTCTTAGGCAAGATCCGCTTCAAGCACGATTCTCCGGTGGAATACATCTCCGTGAAAAGACTATTCCTGGCCATCATCGATTTCGCCTTCGTGATTTACCTTATCCCTGGAATGTGGGGAGCACCACTGTCTGCTATCTCAGGCTACCTGCCACCTCTCGAAAGTCAGGAATTTGTACTCAATTCTCAGGGGACGGCTGCCGAGCCCGCCGCTCAGCTTACTCCTGCGCAAGAAATTCCGTCAGGGGCCACTTTGACATTGGCCCACGGGCTGAAGGCCTTTGACAATCTGGAAGATGGTCTGGCAGAGGCCAAAAGACAGGGAAAGCCCCTCTTTGTGGACATCACCGGCCACGGCTGCGTGAACTGTCGCGAGATGGAGGCCAAGGTCTGGTCAGACCCGAGAGTTCAGCATATCCTGAGGGAAGACTACGTGCTCTGCGCCCTCTATATGGACGACAAGAGCCCTCTGCCTGAAGACAAATGGATAGTCACCTCTGCTGGCAAGACATTAAAACAGATAGGTCGGGCCAATTCTTACATCGTTAAGGAGCGTTTCGGAGTGAATGCTCAGCCGAACTATGCCCTGCTGTCCCCAGAAGGTGAATTGCTGGTGCCGATAAGGGGCTACGATCTGAATGTTGAGGAATATATCGACTTTCTTAACAGTGGGCTTAAGGCTAACAATAAGAAAAACAGTCAGGTGAGCATTCAAGGCTCTCGGGGGAAACTTGTCGGGGAAGTAGTTAAAGTATCCGATAACAAAGCCCCTCTTGCCATCATCTGTCATGGACTTACAGGTAACAGGAACGAGACTTTCCTGCTGGCCGTAGTAGATGAATTGAGCAAAAGAGGCATCTCCAGCGTGAGGTTTGATTTCAACGGACACGGGGAGAGCGAAGGCGCTTTCAGCGGGATGACAGTGAGCAATGAACTGGAAGACCTGGAGCATATCTATGACTATGTCTGCTCCCTGGACTGGGTAGATAAAAGCAGGATTTCACTTATCGGCCACTCTCAGGGTGGACTCGTGAGCGGAATCTTTGCCGGAGAAAAGGGTAAACGGAAAATTCATAGCGTGGCACTGCTGGCCCCTGCCGCCTGTATCCAATACTATGCCCAGGAAGGGGATTTCTTCGGAATAGACCTATCTAAGAACCTGCCTGACTCCATCCCATTCTGGGGCGGAAGATTCTTAGGCAAGGCTTATGTGGAAGATGCCAGGGAACTGAACGTATATGAGCGCAGTCTCAGATACAAAGGGCCTGAGACCATCATCATAGGGTCCAAGGATAGTCCGGATCTTTATAAATATGCCCATCTTTACAGTGAGAAATCTCCCAGCATCAGTTTTCAGGAACTCCCTGGCCTGACCCACTGCTTCGAAGAGGACATCCACACCCCTGCCCGCCTTACTGCAGAGTTCATCGCTAACAACTAAAGGCCAGCAGTTCCTAAAATCACTGAATCTTACTATAATCAGAAAGGGCCGCATCTCACGACGCTGCCCTTTCCTTCTAACCTAAAATTTAACCTATGAAAAAACTATTCGATAGCAATTATTACAATAGCCGTGCCACAAAAGCATGCCACAGGCTAAAAAACTCTTTTTAGTCGAAAAATTCTGAAACCGTCTCAGCAATTCCGATTAAAATAGCAAATCCAGTAGCTGGGTAGGAGAAAGATTATCAAAGTATTGACTGATGTTTTCGGCCAGGAGATGCTCGGAGAGGATGGTTCTGTCATAAGGCAGGCCTGTGAGGCTGGATGCGAGCTCGGCGACGCTGAGGGAACCGAGGAAGTCGCCGCTAAAGGCGATCTGTGCGATGCGACCCTCATCGATGAGAATCTCGACTTCTACAGTTCCGCAAGGAAACTTGGCCTTTCGGACAAACGAGGCCTCGGGGGATTTCCCCAGATTCCATTCCGAAGTAGCAAACTTGCTATCCCTCAGCTTTTTTATCTCTGCCAATTCTCTTTCACCCAGAGAGTACTCCTGCAAGTCTGCGGCGAAACAGTCCAAGAGTGCTTTCTTAAAATCAAGAACCCCTTGAAGCTGAGGAAGATAGTCTTTAAGGTTAGCCACTGCACTTCTTACAGACTTGACCCCTTTGCTTTTCATCTTGCTGACGGGAGTATCGAGGGCCTTCTGCAGAACTGTCAGGTCCACGTCATAGAGCAAAGTCCCATGAACAAGTTCCCTGCTTCCCTCCATCCTGCGAGCGTATCCGGAAACCTTGTGCCCATCCACGAAGATGTCATTCCTGCCGGTGAGCTCAGCAGCTACACCTAAAGACCTCAGGGCCTGCACCATAGGCTCGGCACTGACATCTTCTCCGATAAAGGAATAATTCAAGTTGTTCAGATCGTGATACACTGCCCCTCCACCGGTAGTCCTTCTGGCCAGATGGACTCCGTTCTCCCGAAGATAATTCAGATTAACTTCGGCATAGGCGTTCTGATTCTCACCTATGATTACCGCAGGCTCATTTCTCCAGAGATAAAAATAAGTATTGCCTGCAGGGAGATGCTTCAGGCACCAGGCCTCGAAAGCCATGTTATAGAATGGGTCGGTGGAGTCTAAGCGTATGTAATACATCTTACTGAACGAGTTTAACGGCGACTATCTTGACTGGACTGAGAGGGCAGTCTCTGGAGTCGGTTGCTACGGAAGCTATCTTGTCTATTACTTCGAAACCTTCTATAGTCTGACCGAATACTGTGTAAGCGCCGTCGAGCTGAGCGCAAGTTCTCTCGTCCTGAACGATATAGAACTGAGAACCGCTGGATTCGCGCAGAGGATTGGCCCTGTCACTTCTTCTGGCTGCAGCCAGAGCACCCTTAAGATGGGTGTTCTCAGGAAGGATTTCTGCAGGAACAGTATAACCTGGGCCACCTGTTCCCCAAGAGGCCTGTTTGTCTGCCTCCTTGGAAAGAGGGTCTCCGGTCTGTATCATAAACCCATTGATTACCCTATGGAAAAGAATTCCGTCATAGAAGCCTTCGAAAGCCAAACGGGCGAAATTCTCCCTATGCTTAGGGGTGTTTGAATATAGTTTTACCCTTATAGTACCTAAGGTGGTGATTATGTCAAAGACTGGTTCCTCAGGCATAGAAGCGAGTTTTTCACTGATTTTAAGGGAGTCCATTACAGTCTTTTGTTCGTCATTGGGAGTCTGGGATTCAGTTTTCTTCGAGTTTCTGTTAGCACAAGACACCATACAGAGAGCTGCGCAGAGCAGCATTATAGGAAGTGATCTTCTCATTTCTTTAATTCTTTATAGATGAAATATAAATATATTATCAGGATTATGCTTGAAACAGCGAGATTGAGACCTAAGGCCCATCTGCTGAGGATAAAATGATATAAGAGATAGATGGCGACAGCGGCGAGAGTAAAAATCATTATCCGCTTAGTCTCATAATGTATAGGATATTTCTTCTGCCCTATAACATAACTCAAAAGCATAGCGCTTCCATAACCGGCAAATCCTCCCCAGGCACAGGCCATATAGCCGTACTTCGGGACGAATATAACATTGATGGCTATCATTATCGCAGCCCCTATCCCGCTCATTAAAGCTCCCCACCAGGTCTGGTCGCTGAGCTTATACCAGAACGAAAGATTGAAATATACCCCCATAAAGACCTCCGCACTCATCACGATAGGCACCACCTTAAGTCCCTCCCAGTAAGCCGGCTGGATAAAGTGCTTAAGTATAGGCATATACATCATTACAGCGAGCCAGGCGAGATTAGCGAAGAGAATAAAGAATTTCATTCCCTGGGAAAGGGTGTCAGGGTCATTCTTATCCTTGCCAGAAAAGACAATTGGCTCATAAGCATAGCGGAAGGCCTGGGTGAGCAGAGCCATAATCATAGCTATCTTGACGCAAGCGCCGTAGATGCCAAGTTGAACTTGGCCTTCAGGACCAGGCAGAAGATAAGGAAAAAGTATCTTGTCGGCAACCTGGTTTAGGATGCCCACGAGGCTGAGAAGCAGCAGGGGGAAGGAATAACGCAGCATCTCGCGGGCGAGCTGCCTGGAGATACCGAAGCGGAGGAAGCGCAGTTCGGGCAGGAAAAGCAGTCCCACGAGGAAGGTGCAGAGAAGATTGGCAAAGAAGATAAGGCCCACACCCCCGTCAAAACGCTGAAAAATCGGCAGCAGTGCTGGAATTTTCGGCATCAGGAGGAAGATGAAGAGATTCAGGCCAATGTTCAGCACTATGTAGCTGAGCTTAAGGACCATGAACCTGATAGGACGTCTCTGCTGGCGAAGTCGGCTGAACATTATCGCCTGGATGGCATCCATAGCCCCGATAAGGGCGAAGCTGGCGATGTATTCAGGATGTGCTGCGTAAGCCATAGCCTCACTGATGGGCCTTAGGAAGCTGAACACGAGGGCCAAAAACAAGAGACTTACACTCCCGACCATTATCAATGCGCTGGAGTACACCTGATTAGGGTCTTTCCCCTGCTTGCCGCTAAAACGGAAGAAAGTGGTCTCCATACCGAAGGTCAGGAGGGCCAATAACAAGGCGGAGTAAGCGTAGAGATTAGTCACTATACCGTAACCGCCACTTTCTGCCGCGATCTTATAGGTATAGAGAGGCACCAGCAAGTAATTCAGAAACCTGCCGATGATGCTGCTCATCCCATAGATGGCCGTGTCTTTAAGTAAAGCCTTTAGATTCATTCTCAATTCAGCAGGACAAAAATACTCATTTTTGCCAAGAAAGCATAGGAATAGGCAATTAATATCAAAAGCCACCTCGGAGGAGATGGCTTTTCTGGTGGTCCCTGCAGGGCATGATCCTGCGACCCTCTGATTATGAGTCAGATGCTCTAACCAACTGAGCTAAGGGACCCTATCAAGCGGCATATAGCCGCTGATTATCAAACTTTGATCTCTACATCCACACCTGCTGGAAGTTCGAGTCTCATGAGAGCATCCACTGTCTTGGCATTGCTCTCTTCGATGTCCAGAAGTCTGCAGTATGTATCGAGCTCAAATTGCTCACGACTCTTCTTGTTAACGAAGGTGGAGCGATTGACTGTGAAGATCTTCTTGTTCGTAGGAAGCGGAATAGGTCCGTTAACCCTTGCGCCAGTAGATTTCACTGTCTCCACGATCTTAGCTGTGGACTTGTCCACGAGCATATGATCGAAAGATTTGAGTTTAATTCTGATTTTTTGGCTCATATTGACAATTTTTAACTATTATTCATCCTCATCGCCCAGTTTGTATCCGCTCTTCTCGATGATGTCCTTAGCCATAGTGGCAGGAACCTCTGAATAGTGGTCGAAGGACATGGTGCTGGTAGCACGACCAGAAGAAAGGGTACGAAGAACTGTAACATAACCGAACTGCTCAGCAAGTGGAACGAACGCCTTAACGATACGTGCACCGTTAGCTGTAGAATCCATAGCGACTATCTGTCCACGACGACGGTTCAAATCGCCCACGATGTCTCCCATATAATCCTCAGGAGTAACAACCTCCAGATTCATAATAGGCTCGAGAAGAACAGGCTTACACTTAGGACAAGCGTGACGGAATGCCATACGGGCTGCCAATTCGAATGAAAGCTGGTCAGAGTCAACTGGATGGTAAGAACCATCAAGCAGGGTAACCTTCAGGGACTGAACCTCATAACCTGCGAGGACACCGTTAGCCATAGCTGACTGGAAGCCTTTCTCTACGCAAGGTATGAACTCCTTAGGAACGTTACCACCTTTGACCTGATTATCGAACTGAAGTCCGGTAACACCTGGATCGGCAGGTCCGATTTCAACGATAATGTCAGCGAACTTACCACGACCACCAGTCTGCTTCTTGAAGACCTCACGATGAGTAGTGGTGGCGGTAATAGCTTCTTTGTAGTTTACCTGAGGTGCACCCTGGTTGATATCCACACCGAACTCTCTGCGGAGACGATCCACGATGATGTCCAGGTGAAGCTCACCCATACCGCTGATGACGGTCTGTCCTGTCTCATGGTCTGACTTGACCTGGAAAGTAGGATCCTCTTCAGCAAGCTTGGCAAGTGCAAGTCCCAGTTTGTCCAGATCTCCCTGAGTCTTAGGCTCCACTGCGATACCGATAACCGGATCCGGGAACTCCATAGACTCAAGTGTAATAGGAGCATTCTCAGCACAGATGGTATCACCTGTTCTAAGATCCTTGAATCCCACTGCTGCACAGATGTCACCAGCCTCCACGAAAGTGATAGGGTTCTGGTGATTAGAGTGCATCTGATACAGACGTGCAACTCTCTCCTTCTTACCTGACCTGACATTCAGCACATAGGAACCGGCATCGAGTTTACCGGAATAAGCGCGAAGGAAGGCAAGACGGCCGACAAACGGATCTGTGGCGATCTTGAACACCAGTGCACAGAATGGCTCTGTGTCAGATGGCTTGCGCTCGATTTCTTTTCCGGTATTAGGGTCTGTTCCCTTAACTACGCCCTTGTCGAGTGGAGAAGGAAGATAACGCATTACTGCGTCAAGCAGGAACTGAACACCCTTGTTCTTGAAAGAGGAACCGCAGCAGGCAGGTACGATCTGCATTTCGATAGTACCCTTACGAAGGGCTGCGATAATCTCTTCCTTGGTCAGAGAGTCAGGATCCTCGAAGTATTTCTCCATAAGCGCATCGTCACACTCTGCAGCACTCTCCACGAGTTTGTCTCTCCAGATAGCGACCTCGTCTGCCATATCGGCAGGCACCTCTCTTACTTCGTAGTTAACCAGTTCTTCTGTGGAATTGTAATAAATAGCCTTCTTATCAATAAGATCGACGATACCCTGGAATTTATCCTCTGAACCGATAGGCAGACAGATAGGTACCGCCGTAGCTCCAAGTTTGGTCTTGATTTCTTCTACCACTGCGAGGAAGTCAGCGCCGACACGGTCCATCTTGTTAATGTAAGCAATCTTCGGAACCTTATACTTGTCAGCCTGACGCCATACGGTCTCGGACTGTGGCTGCACACGGCCTACTGCACAGAATGTAGCAACAGTGCCGTCCAGCACACGCAGAGAACGCTCAACCTCGACGGTGAAATCCACGTGACCCGGAGTATCGATCAGGTTAATCTGATATGTATCTCCATTATAGTGCCAGAAGGCTGTGGTAGCAGCGGAAGTAATGGTAATACCACGCTCCTGCTCCTGAACCATCCAGTCCATAGTAGCACCACCGTCGTGCACCTCACCGATCTTGTGAGTTTTTCCTGTATAATAAAGGATACGCTCAGAGGTGGTAGTCTTACCGGCATCGATGTGAGCCATGATACCGATATTTCTTGTGAACTTTAGATCTCTTTTAGCCATTGAATAATAACTACTAACTTAAAATTTTAAAAACGGAAGTGTGCAAATGCCTTGTTGGCTTCTGCCATCTTGTGCATATCTTCCTTACGCTTGAATGCACCACCTTCGTTATTGTAGGCTGCAAGAATCTCGGCGCACAATTTTTCTGCCATAGAGTGGCCAGAACGCTTACGGGCGAAATTGATAAGGTTCTTCATGGAGAGAGATACCTTTCTTTCTGGACGCAACTCTGTAGGCACCTGGAAGTTCGCACCACCGATACGACGTGACTTAACCTCGATCTGAGGAGTTACGTTCTCGAGTGCCTTCCTCCAAATATCTAGAGGAGCCTTGTCAGAATCTTTCATCTTCTCGCCTACCATATCAATGGCGTCGTAAAAAATTGAATACGCGATACTCTTCTTCCCCTGTAACATAAGATTGTTCACGAAACGTGTAACCTCCACGTCGTGGAACTTAGGATCAGGAAGTAGAATCCTCTTTTTAGGCTTCGATTTTCTCATTTTACTTTGTTAATTAAAGATTAAAAACCATCCTTTTGACTACTTTTTAGGTCTCTTGGCACCATAGAGAGAACGAGACTGGGTTCTTCCCTCCACACCTGCCGTGTCCAAAGCGCCCCTAAGGATGTGGTAACGTACACCTGGAAGGTCCTTTACACGACCACCACGTACAAGCACGATAGAGTGCTCCTGGAGGTTATGGCCTTCGCCAGGGATGTAGGCATTAACCTCTTTAGCATTAGAAAGACGTACACGTGCAACCTTACGCATAGCTGAGTTAGGTTTCTTAGGTGTGGTTGTGTACACACGCACGCAAACGCCACGCTTCTGAGGGCATGCATCCAACGCACGAGACTTCGATTTAACTTCGATAACCTCGCGTCCTTTGCGAACTAATTGTTGAATTGTAGGCATAAAATGTTGTAAATAAATATTCTTCCCAAAATTTGGGGTTGCAAATATACGAATATTTTTTATAATTCCTAACGAAAATCCACAAACTCTACATCTTTTTGTGCTTTTTCCGCCCATTCCTCATCTTGACAGGCCACTGCCAATGCACTTTTCACCCCTTCCGCATCCCCCAGCCTTGCATGGGCGACCGCTGCGATATAGGCATCCCGAGGGCTATCACATTTGGCCGTAGCTACGGCCTTTTCTATCTGACCATCAAGGATATATGCCAATGTCTCATTAGCGCTGCCGCTCCCTTCGAGCATCTGCGCAGCCTCGGCATAACGACCCTCCAGAATGAGCAAAGTCCCCAGATTCTTCTTAGCATCCCCGCTTCCCGAGCGCAAGAAATACTTCCTCGCTTCCTCATTATTCCCTTTTCTGAGTTCTATCACGCCCTTAGCATTCAGCACATCAGCATCCTCCACAGCCTGCTGCAGATACACCTGAGCGATATCATTGCTGTTCCGGTCCAAAGCCATCATCGCCAGATTGTAATTCCCCACGTCGGAAAGATACCTCTGTGCCGCATATCTGTAGTAGTACTCCTTCAGTGCCAAATCCTCCTCTATGCTGGCCAGCCTAAGAACCTCCGTCTCCGAAAGCATTCCCAGATGTTTCTCTGCCAATTCCAACAACTCCTCATCCGAGTATCCGGTATGTTCTGCGTTCACCACGAAAGTAGCCCGTCTCAAACTCGGAAAGACCTCCGTCTTCAAATCTTCATATATAAAGGAGAGGTTCTTTATCTCTGCCTCCCTCACCGCAGGATCGGAATACATGGACAGAACCCTGAGAATCAGGTCCTTTTCTTCCAAATCGGAATTCTCAAGTGCCTCCTTGAATCCTTCCCAGTCCTGTCCCACGCTAAGCACGGAGAGGGAATCGGCCGACATTCCGGAAGACATCTCCTGCCAGGTTCCCACTGCTGCACTTGCCCTCTTGTCGGAGAGTTCTGCATTATACTCCTCGCCTCCTTCAGGAGAGGCATAGGCTACTATTTGGGTGCCGGTCACCTTATACCTCTCGTCTGCATTCATGTCCGAAAGATAAGATTTATACACAGAGACGGCATTACGGTTAACACCGCTGTTTTTTACTGTGGAAGAATTCACATCGAACATCACACTGGTCTCAGTGCTAACTTGAGTAACCCTCTGATATCCGTCTTCCTTATATTCATATTCTCCACTGACCTGCACCAGACGGTAAGTGGCATTGCAGCCGTCAGCTACCTTGATAGCAGGTATCTCTGTCTTTTTGTCTGCGCGGATAATAACGCAACGCAGTTCCAGGCGGCACTGCTCCATCCCAGGCAGGAAATCAAAAGAAATATGTTCCCTGTGGGTGATTCCATTCACCGGAACTACTTTATAATTGGCCATTATCTTCTCGCCCTGATAGAGGAATGGCTTTCCAGTACGCTGCTTCTCCCCATAAACCAGCACCGGAGTAAGCACCATCATGGTACTCTGATCGAAATATGCCTGAGGGAAGGCTATGGTAACATCGGCTTCTATCTTATTGTTAATCACCACCAGAACCTCAGGGTCTGACTTGATGACCAGGTCTTTCACTTCTTTTTTCATCTGGGCCTCGGGGGTGGCACAGGAAGCCAGGGCCAAGGCAAAAGCGGCAATAATGCTATATCGTCTCATTCTTTTTACGTTTTTACGCACGCAAAGATAAAGAATTTTACTTAACTTTGCCCAAATGGACAGTCAGGAACTACAAAGGATAAAGAATCGCTACGACATCGTAGGTAACAATAAGGACTTGAACTACGCCCTGGAGACCGCACTGGCAGTCGCGCCAAGCGAATTGGCCGTGCTTATAAGCGGAGAGAGCGGCGTGGGCAAGGATGCCATCTCACGCATCATACACGACAACAGCCTTCGGAAGACCGGACCGTATCTGGCAGTGAACTGTGGCGCCATTCCGGCCGGCACCATCAACGCAGAACTTTTCGGCCACGAAAAGGGTTCCTTTACCGGAGCCATAGCCACCCGCAAAGGCTACTTCGAAGAAGCCGACGGAGGCACCCTGTTTCTGGATGAGATTGGAGAGCTGCCGAAAGAGACCCAGGCCCTGCTGCTCAGGGTCCTGCAGGATGGAGAGTTCATCAAGGTGGGCTCTTCCAAACCGGAGAAGACAAATGTCAGGGTGGTCTGTGCCACTAATGCGAATCTGTCTCACATGGTGGCAGAAGGAAAATTCCGCGAAGATCTCTACTACAGACTTAACGCGATTCAGATTAAACTTCCGTCCCTAAGGGAAAGAAAAGAGGATATATACCTGCTATTCAGGAAGTTTAGCTCAGATTACTCACTTAAATCGGGACTTTGCAAGATATCCCTCACCCACGAGGCCATAGCCGCTCTGCAGAATTACCGCTGGCCTGGAAATATCAGACAGCTCAAGCATTTTACAGAGGCGCTTACGCTTATGGAATCCCGTCCTATAAGTGCCAGTTCTGACAGGGTTGAACTGGATGCCCTTACCATCAACGCCCACCTGCCTCAGGAATTCGACACCTTGCTGCCTTCACTTCCGAGCGAAGACAAATCTTCCGGGGCTGCGAACATAGGAGGAGACCAGCTTAGAGCCATTATCAAGGCCATCTTTGACTTAAATCAGGAGGTGGAAGCATTGAAACGTATGGTTATGCATAAGAATGTGCAGATAGAAGCCGGCAGAGATAAGGTTGAGGAAGACGAGGCTGAGTGGCAGGAGAGTACCACCAGCAGTCCTCGTTCCCTAAAGCAAAACACTGACGAACTGTATAGACAGGTTTTGGAAAAACACGAAGGAAAAGTTAAACCTGCCGCCGCGGAACTGGGGGTATCCGAGAGGACCATCTACCGCTGGCTGGACAAACATAAGAAAAATGCTTAAAAAGGTGACATTGTTAGCGGTCTTGGCCTGCATGCTCACATCCTGTGGAATCTATTCCTTTTCCGGAACTTCGATTCAACCGGACGTGAAGAGCATTACTATCAATTACTTCGAATACAAGGCCCTGAAGGTCAATCCTAACCTGAGCAACGATCTGACCGAGGCGGTGAGAAACCAGTTCAGAAAGATGACCTCTCTGGAGCAGCTCGACATGGACGGGGATCTGGAAATTACCGGAGAAATTACGGGCTATGATGTCAAAGCCACGGCTATCACGGCCGGCGACCAGGCAGCCCAGAACCGCTTGACCATCACGGTGAAAGTGTCTTTCGTGAACAGAAAGCATCCGGAAGATGACTTTACGAACAAGAGTTTCTCTGGCTATTCCGACTTCGATGCCACCAATTCTCTGGATGCTGTGGAGTCCACCCTGGTGGCGGAAATAGTGGAAAAGCTAGTCGATGACATATTCAATGCTACTGTGGCCCAATGGTAAAATCCTCTAAACAAAATATCATGAATCTCTCCAGCCTTAATCTCGAGGAACTCTCGGGAGTGGTGAGCATCTACCCGTGGTTCAGCTGCGCCAGACTGGAGCTGTGCAGAAGGATGGCAGCCCTCGGAGAAGAAGCCTGGGAAGTGGAGAAATATGCCAAACAGGCCCTCTACGTCCCAGAAAGAAGCAGGGTCTATGAGATAATGAAGAACCGAAAGGAGAAGAAATTAGCTCTCGCTCCGGTAAAAGCTCCTAAGCAGGTCTATGTGATAGGAGGAGATTATTTCAGTGCTGAGCAATACGCCCAGGCGAAGAAGGCGGAGGACAATATCTTTTCTGCATTTATAAACAACGCCTTGGAACAGGGTGAAATCTCTGGAAAGATAGAAGAAGAGGCTTCCTCGACAGAGGATTTCTGCACTGAAGAATTGGCAAAAGTGTACTTGGATCAGGGTTATACAGATAAAGCCAAGCAGATTTATTCGAAACTTAGTTTGCTAATCCCAGAAAAAAGTGTTTACTTTGCAGACCTTATTGAAAAAATAGATAAATAGATATGAACGCATTATTCACAACATTGGTCGTGCTTATCATCATAGCGAGCATCCTGCTGATTCTGGTTGTTCTGCTTCAGAGTGGTAAGGGAGACGGTATGGCCAGCAACTTCGTAGCCGGTAACCAGACTTTCGGCGTACGTCAGACAGCTGATATCCTGGAGAAGATTACCTGGGGTCTTGTAGCTTTCATCGCAGTGGTTTCCATCGTGGCATCTTTCACCACTAATACTAAATCCACCGAGATCAACATCTCAGACAAGATTGAGAACACTACTGCCCAGCCTGAGTTCCCTATCGCACCCGTAGATCAGGATACTCCTAACGATTAATTTTCGGCACAAGCTAAAGTAGCGACACTTATTCGCACCGTCTCATCCAAAGAGTCGGCGCGAATTGTTTTATGGCATTCGCTCAAGGTAGCACCGGTGGTAAAGACATCGTCCACGAGAAGGATGTGACGGCAAGAGTGCAAAACATAGCGCCGACTCTCAGAAAGAGCAAAGGATGAAGAGACATTGGCATTCCTTCTGGCAGTGTCTATGCCTACCTGACTGCGGGTGTATCGGCTTTTCGTCAAAAGCCTGGTTTCCAAAGGAATGCACAGATCCTCGGCCAAGGTGCGAGCTATCACTTCTGCCTGATTATAGCCTCTTTGCCAGCGCCGTACAGGGTGCTGGGGGACAGGTATGATAATGTCTATCCCCTGCAGATAGGGGGCCTCGCGTATCTTCTGGGCAAGAATATGGGTGAAATACTCCCCCGCGGAGAAGTTCCTATTAAACTTTAGCGCCCAGGGGATTCGGGCGTAAGGGTCGTCGGAGCGATAACGCAGCAGGGAGATGGCGTATTGGTAAGGGAAATAAGTGTCGGGGAAGCGCTCGCAGAGCCTCTCGTTATAATAGCGGGCCATGCGGTTATGGGAATCCGTCTCGAAATGGGTGTAGGGGAAATCAGAACTGCAGGAAAGACAGATGTGTCTCTCCTGCAGACTTAGGGCTTTTCCACAGACCAGACAGCAGCGCGGATAGATGATATCCAGAGCGGCTGAAAAGTATGGAGTGAAGTTTCGTTTAAGCAGGTGTTTCATAATCACTTAGTAAGACATTCCTCCGCAGCAATGTATTACCTGACCCGTGACGTAGGAAGAAAGTTCCGAGGCGAGGAAGAGAGCGACATTGGCCACCTCTTCTGGCTTTCCGGCCCTTCGAAGCGGGATGGTCTTGGCCCACTCGGTCCTTATTTCTTCCGGCAGCACGGAGGTCATGTCGGTATCTATGAAGCCAGGGGCGATGCAGTTGCAACGGATGCCGCGGGAGCCCATCTCCTTAGCCACGGAAGTGCTGAGAGCTATGATGCCGGCTTTGGAGGCAGCATAATTGGCCTGACCTGCATTCCCCGCAATCCCGACTACGGAAGAAAGCGAAATGATGCTTCCAGCGCGCTGGCGGGCCATTATAGGCACTACGGCGTGGGTGAAATTGAATGCGGATTTGAGGTTAGAGTTCAGGACAGCGTCCCATTGCTGCTCGTCCATTCTAAGAAGCAGGGTGTCGCGGGTAATACCGGCGTTATTCACCAAAATGTCTATCCTGCCGAAATCTACCTGAACCTGCTTGACCAGTTCGTGAGCTTTCTCATAATCAGAAGCATCTGAAGCATAAGCCTTTACCTTATGGCCAAAGGATTCGAGCTCGCTGACTGTAGCATCGGCTGCCGTCTTGTTCGAAAGGTAGGTGAAAGCCACATCGGCTCCTTCCTGGGCGAATTTGAGGGCGATGGCTCTGCCAATTCCTCTGGAGCCACCGGTTACAAGTGCTGTTTTACCGTCTAAAAGTCCCATATTTTGAGTTTAACGTGTTTACGAATATCATTTGTTCATACAGGATTCTACATCTTCCGGAGCGATAGGAAGCCTGTTTTCTCCCAATCTTCTGGCACCTTGAGGGCAGATGAGCAAGTCGTCTTCGAGCCTGATTCCTCCGAAATCATAATATTCCTTTAGGCGCTGATAGTCGATGCAGCCTCTGCCTATCCCCTCGCTCCTCCACTGCTCTATCAGCGCAGGTAAGAAGTAAATCCCTGGCTCATCGGTGATTACATTTCCTTCCTTAAGTCTTCTGGCCATTCTGAGGCTGCCTATTCCAAGCTGGGAAGAACGACTCTGATCTGGATCATAACCTACGAGATTCTCTCCGTAATCCTCCATGTCGTGCACATCCAAGCCCATATTGTGTCCAAGCCCGTGCGGCATAAACAGTCCGGCGTAACCCTCCCTAAGCATCTCAGCAGGATCTCCGTGTACCAGGCCAATTTCCCCAAGACGCTTGAGTATCAACTCCGATACGGCCAGATGCACGTCCCTGTATGCGACGCCAGGCTTGACCATATTGAATGCCAATTCATTACATTCATATACTATGCTGTATATCTCCTTCTGCTTCTGAGTGAACCGGCCTCCAGTCGGATAAGTTCTGGTAAAATCAGAGGCGTAGTGATCGTTTAGTTCCAGTCCGGCATCTATCAGGAGGAGTTTCCCGTCCTGAACTTTCTGCTGATGGTCCAGGCAGTGGAATATCTCGCCGTGCTGTGTGAGAATAGTCCCGAAACTGACTCCCCAGCCCTTGGCCAAGGCGAAGCCTTCCATTCGGCCTACTATATCCTGTTCTATTACCCCGAGGGCTATGGCATCGCGGGCGATGGAATGCATCTTCTGACCTAAGGTACAGGCCTTGTCCAGCAATTCTATCTCCTGAGGCTCCTTGACCAGTCGCAGACTGATTAGCGCCTCCACCAAAGGGGCGGAGGCGGCCTGGCAGGCAGCTTTGCCGCGGGCATAACACTCCTCCGGCTTTATCCCCACGAGTTCGGCAAGCACTCCAGCATTATAGCTTCGGGATACCGGCACGAAATGAACTTTACGTCCCTTGACAGCTGAAGCTAAAGCACTTAGTGGAGCGCTACGCTCTATCCCCACACTCTGGGCAAGCTCTGATATGCTCGGCACAGGTCCGGTCCAGATGATATCATCTATACTGACATCGTCTCCGTAAAGGGTGCTTTCTCCACTTTCCAGGTCTATAGTCGCCGCCAGATTCGCTCTGTCCAGACCGAAAAGATAAAGCCAGGTGCTGTCCTGACGGAATTTGTAACAATTGTCTCTGTATTGGGCAGGAGAATCGGCATTGCCTATGAACACCGCCACTCCGCTCTGTCCTGAGAGCTTTTTAAACAGCTCTGCTCGTCTTCTGATATAAGTCTCTTTGTTAAACATAGGGACAAAGTTATAAAAATTTTTCTTCAATCGATTTGGCTACAGTAAAAGCTGTGGACCAGGCCGCCTGAAGGTTAAAGCCTCCGGTTATGGCATCTATGTCCAGCACCTCTCCCGCGAAATATAACCCTGGGTAAGCCTTGCATTCTAAAGTGCCAGGGTGCAACTGCGAGCAGGCCACTCCCCCTGCAGTCACGAACTCTTCCTTAAAGCGGCAACGGCCCTCTATCTGGTATTCGTCTGCGCTCAGAATCGAGGCCAATCTTCCTGCGCCCTTGCTTCCAAGCTCTGCCCAGCGCATATCTGCTCTTATTCCGGCCTTCTCTACAAGGTAAGCCCACAACCTGCTGCTGAAGCCTTTTAGCGGAACGTTCAAAAGCAGCTTCTGCGCGTATGCGGCCTTGTGCGAAACTATCTGGGAGAGCAATTCCTCCTGCTTAAGAGACAGATAATTCACTATCAGCCTGGCCTTATATCCCTTTTCGGACAATTCTCTGGCGGCATAGGAAGACAATTTAAGCACTGCCGGTCCGCTCAGGCCCCAATCCGTTATGAGCAGTGTCCCGCTGGCCTCATACTTAGTTCCGGCCAATTTAAGCTTGGCATTCAATACTGTCGTGCCCATCAGGGCACAGAGTTTGGGCTCGTGAATGCGGAAACTGAAAAGGGAAGGGACGGGGCTTTGGATCTCGATGCCTGGCAGGCCGCTGAGCATAGACAGGGCGCCTCCTCCCGAGCAGAGAACCACGATGTCCGCAGAAAAGGACTCGTTGGAATTGGCCGAAAGAAGATAAAAGTGCTCGCCGTCCTTGCGGATGGAAGTGATTTTAGTCTTGAGATGCAGGCTGCAGCCGCGGATAAGTGCTTCGAGGGTGTGGACGACCTGGAGGGCACTTTGGCTTTTAGGAAAGTAGCACTGGTCTTCCTGAAGGGTGAGGCTCACTCCGGCATCTTCCCACCAAGTGACTGTCTGTGAAAGAGATAGATTTCTGAAGGCGGCTTTTACCAGGCGCTCGCCCCGAGGGTATGCCTCGGAGAGGGACCGTATCTGGGCGAAGCTGTTCGTGAGGTTACACCTGCCCCCGCCGGTAATCGCCAGCTTCGCCATCGCCTTGGCCTGAGCCTCGAAAATGTCAATTCGAGCCTCAGGCAGCCTCCGCCTTAACTCCGCAGCGCAGAAACAGCCCGCCGCCCCCGCACCGATTATCGCGATATTCATAGGCACATATTGTTTCATTTTGAAGAATTGTTATGTCTGTATTCCCGAGGAGTGCAGGAACATAGCTTTTTAAAACGGGTGCTGAAATAATGGGATGAGCCGAATCCGCATTGCTCAGCTATCTCGGCGATAGGCAGAGTCGTTTCCCGCAATAACTTACACGCCTTATTTATCCTAATATCCTCTATGTATTCCCATATTCCCTTGCCAGTGATTTCCTTAACCTTATTATATAAAGAGGCCCGACTCATGGTCATATTGCTTGTTATCATAGCTATGTCAAGTGAAGGATTGGAGATGTTTTCTTCGATAAAACTATCCAATTTATTCATGAACACACTGTTCATCGCCCTCATCTGCTGCTCCATCTTTTTCATCTTCTTACGGACCAGACGCCAGACCAGATAAACGGCCAAAGACAGAAGGGCAGATGCTACCAGTGTTATGAACCATATTTGGGAATACCAGGGACGAAGCACCGTGATCTGCAGAAGCCTTTCCTCCGCTGACCAGCTGCCATCAGGGCCAAGAACGCCAACTTTAATGTCATAGCGACCACTTTTAAGGTCATGCAGGACCAGAAAGTCATCATATGTCTCCACACTATAAGTAGTATTCCCCTCCACGACGTATCTATAGACATATCGATCAAAAGGATCCACCATAGACAAACCGAAATTTATAGTGATAGCCGGAAAAGAAGATGGAAGTTTCACCCTATTGTCTTCCACTTTAATTTTTCTGCCTCCCATGTTAATTGACAGAATCTGCAATTTTTGAGAATACGGCGACTTTTCCTCAAAACCTCTTTCCCTATTGATACGAATCAGGCCCTTTGTACCTCCCAGATAAAGATTCTTGTCATCACATAGACCTGTAAGTATCTCATTCGCAGCAATACCCTCATTCTCTCCCATCATCTCAAGTTTGCCCTTATGCCTGCGGAACAAAGTATTGTCAGCAGCTATCCAAAGATCCTCTCCCGATGCTTGAAGCCAACTTATCCTGCTGAACATTCTGGTCTTACACTCTTCAATTCTCCCGTCTGCAATGCTATAACATAATAAGCCATAATTGGTTCCGATCCAGATGCTATCCCGTATCTGGGCTGCGGTATTGATTTTCTTTTCCCCAAAATCCGGTTCAAGTCTTACGAGACTGCGTGCAGTCGTATCTATTCTGAACAAACTGTTATAAGTATATGCATAGTCTTCGCTCAGCAGATGCATTTCTGCGACCATAGGATTATCGCCAGGAGTATAGCGGGAAAACTGTCCGTCAAAAGGATTATAGTCATAAACATTGATGGCCATTATCAGAATGTGGCCGTTATCAAGGTTGTAGAGTTGCGGGGCATTGCCATAATAGCACTCCCTTTTGTTTGTCTCTTCGTCTATTATCGTCAAGGAAGATATTTTCCCCTCATTTACATCGATAACTTTTAAGCCTTGTCCATACACGGAAGCCAGGAGCAGTCCCTTATCGAGATATGCCAATGACGATATCTTAAGCCCCCTGGTAAATTCAAGAGCTTGAATGCTCTTTTCCAGAATATCGAACTTCCTTATTCCATCTCCGTCCGTTCCTATCCACAAAGTATCCTCCTCTCCACGACAAAAACTGATTATCACATCATCACTGAAAGTGTTGACACTGCCGTTAAAGCTCAAAAATGGAGATGGCCTTAATCCATATATTCCAGAACGGACAGTTCCGGCCCAGACATTCATAAAGGGATCTCCGTAAATGGCTGTAATGGAATTTGAAGGAATATCCTGTTTTCTGATACTGGAGTTTCTTGTATCATAAATGTATATACCCTGACCATCAGAACCCATCCATAATTCATCCCCTATAAATTGAAGACAAAGGACGATATCACTGTCCAGTTTCGTCCTGTCCAGATAATTATACTGCCCACTTTCGAGATTCAATGCCAAGACGCCTTTTCTAAAAAGAGAAAGATATAATATCTTATTCTGGCAGGCAGTAGCCAAGACTACAGATCCGTCAATTTCAGAATGCTCTATATGATTTATACTGTCCTTTTCAAACAGATACAGACCACTTCCCTTATCTATCAGAAGATGCTTATCCCCAAAAGAATAAATACCGCCTATCATGGAAGCCTCCAGTGGGAAGAAGGTATGTTCATTATTACGAATCCGCAGAAGCCCCCCGCTACAACCTATTAGAATAGACCCATCCGCATCTTGGCTGAGGCAAAAGACTGTCTTGTCACTTTGCTTTTCAAAGATGTCCTGATCCCTCAGATACTTATATAGACCCTGATTGCTGCCATACCAAAGAATCTTGTCTCTATCTACGAACAAACAATTGACATAATCATCGCCAAAAGTTCTCATCCTATGATTCCTGTATTCATTCAGTCCATATCTGGTGCCTATCCAAAGAGAAGAGTAATCGTCGTATCGAATACAGGTCACACTTGACTGAGACAGGTTTTCAGCGATACCGATATTCTTGACATAATACTCTCCGTCCATGTGTGGAGAAGCACAGACAGCGGAGGAAAACAAGAGCAAAGACAAGAATATGGCTATGATTTGTTTCATTTTTGTTCAATATTTGGACAAAATTAAACTTTTTATAGCAATAATAAAACTTTATTCTCGGCAATTAATATTTCATTTGCATACCAAATAATTAATAAACAATGAAGAAGGTTCTATTAGCAATCGCAGCATCCTTTTTATGCGGAACTTTAGGAGCTCAAGACCTGGTAAAAGGCCGAATCACTGATGACTCTGACCAGGCTCTCGCCGGCGTAATAGTAAGCATCGAAGGAAAACAGGTATACTGCTCTTCCCTTGAAGATGGAAGCTTTGAATTGCCAGCCCGAAAAGGGGACATACTCAACTTTAACTGCATCGGTCTTCAAAGTACCTCAATTTCAATCGAAGACCCCAAACGCTTCCTGAATGTCATTATGCTCATCGACACCGAGATGTTGGAGGAAACCGTAGTAGTAGGTTATGGAGTCACAAGAAAAAGGGATCTGGCCGGAAGTGTCTCTTCCATAAAGGCAGAAGATGTCAAGGCCGGAGTTATCACCTCTACTGCTGACCTCTTACGCGGACGTGCAGCAGGCGTAATGGTTAAACAAGAGTCCTTTGAACCGGGAAGCGGAATGACAGTCAGAATCAGAGGAGCCTCCACCATTTCTGCCGACAATACTCCGCTATACATTGTAGATGGAATCCAGACCACCTTGGGCAATCAGATCAGCCCTGAGGATATAGAAAGCATGGAGATTCTTAAGGATGCCGCAGCTACAGCCATATATGGTTCCAGAGGTGCCAACGGTGTAATCATCATTACCACGAAACACGGCAACTCTGGAAAACTGTCTGTCGATTATTCCTATAACATATCCGTCAAGCAATTACGCAATCCATGGGATTTGATGGATGCATCTCAAACTATCCAGTATGAAATGCTGAATTGGGAGAACAACGGTTCTGCCGGAGACCCGCCATACACTCCGGAGGAGCAGCTTTATACCGGAAAGGGAACTGACTGGATCAAGGAGATGACGAGAAACTCCACGACCCAGACTCACGCTCTTAGCCTTCAAGGCGGCTCTGATAAAATTCAGGCAGCAGCTACAGTCGTAAACACTACGGATAGCATTGCATTGGTATCTTGTAACAAAGAAGATTCCTTGCACAAAGAGGAATTATTCAGTTTCAATGCCAGCCTTGAAGGCTCAGGAAAAACCGTCCTGAACAACAAACTGTCGTATTGGAACGGTCTTGAGAGCATCGCTGTCTTTGACGATAATGGAGTAAAGAAATTATTTGAAGGCTCAGCGACTATGCAAAGTTCTCTCAGCTTTGTCGAAAAGGATGCCTCGATAGACTTCAACGGAACCGAATACTTCGCCGCCTACCCTTCATCTGCTGCGGAAAGTGCAGTGTATTCTGCCACCAAAATCAGCAATATCCTTCTCAAACGGGATCAGAATGCTGTCGCAGATTCTTACGACCCTGAAGTTCATATTGCATTTGCCAATTCGACTTCTACCAGTCTTGCATTCTTCAATGCAGTTTCCCTCTTTTCATTCACTATAGAAGGGGATGGCATCACTGAAGTTCGTATTTCTGCCAATGCGGAGAATGAGTATCTGACAGGTGTATTCGAGTATGATTATACCAGCAAAAGTTCCAGCTTAAGTTCTGAACAATCCGGCTATGTCAGTGTTCAGGGAGCCTTCGAGAATGGAAAGACCTACTATGCCGCCGTACTGCCGTGCACCTTTTCTGCTGGGCTGTCTGTAGAAACATATAAAGCCGGAGTGGCAGGGAAGAAGAAATCCTCGGCTGCCAGTTTCGAACTCAAGAGAAACCGTATCGTCGATCTCGGCACGGTAGGATATGAAGAGGCTGTGACAGAAAAGACGAGCTCCCATACCTTTGCTTCACCGGATTTCGGACTTGAAGGAGAAGTAGGTGCTGAATTGTATAAAAACGATGGTCCGGCAGTAGAAGGGGGGGTCAGTTGGTACTTGAAGGTAGATATTTCTGAACCGATTTACTATTGGAAAGCCTGGGGCCTGCAGATCGGTATCGGCTGGCATTCTAACACAGATTTCCACGTGAGTGGAATGAATCTTTGGACAGAAGATATCTCGGGTCAGATAAAAAGCGTAAGTGTCACCACTTCCGATTCCGACACCATAGCCAATTCTGAACTATATGTACTTGTGAACGGAGTTCAGTTCGGAGAAAAGCAAACTCCGACCAATGATATGACCAAATACACTTTCAGCGACGATACTCTGCCAAGTGGCAAGATAGAAATAGTCTGGAATTCTCTTTCAGAGAATCTTTCCTACTATCTGCAAGGCGTCGAAGTGGTTTATCAGGAATAAATGAGCATTAATTCGTATAAAAGAGGAGTGTTGTGTGTATTCATCCTTGCAGCGTCTATGGCCCTGCAGGGATGTTCTTCCAAAGAGACGAACTTCGCTTCCTATGTGAGCTCGATCAGTGTATTACCGCAGGAGAATGCACTGAGGGCCGATGTGGAGCTCGTTTTCAGGAAGAGCAGTTCGTTTAGAATTGAATATTGGCCTAAAGACAAAGGCAGAAGCCAAGTCAGAAGCACGCCAGCCTTAAAGGCAGCAGCGGGGAGTACACTCTGTCATCTGAACTTCCTCGAAGAGAAAACTCAATATAGCCTTCAGGTGGTTCTGGAGGAGGGGGCCGAGTCTAAATGTCTGGATTTTACCACGACTTCCCTGCCTGTCGATATACCGAACTACGAAGTGGAATATATCGAGCCTGATTTCGAATTTCCTGAAGGATATCTGCTTCAATGGGATGCTGCGAGCCCGGGGTATCTGACCATCTGCGATCTTGAGGGGAAAATCATCTGGTACAAATCCTTCGGGGAGGGTATCAGGACGGCTTATTATGACAGGCAGTCAGGGCAGTTCGCGGTCCTGTGCGGTTTTGCCGATGGCGAGGACTCGGAAGATTTTTACCGGCTGGCTTCAGATATTAATGTCTGTGATATCAATGGAGATATCTTGTTCCATCGCAAGCCTTCAGAGGCCTTTGTCCCACATCCTCACCACGAATTCTCTATTCTTGATAACGGGGATTATCTGATACTTTCGAATGTAGTGAAAGCTTTCCCCATAGGAGAAGATGCGAGCCTTACTGATATCTGGGGAGACGGCTTCTATGTCTGTGACAAGACCGGAGATGTTAAACTTTCCTGGGACTGTTTTTCTGAATTGAAGCCTGCAGAGCTGGACTACATCGATGCCGAGAAATTCTCCAAGGATTATGTTCATGCGAATTCTGTAGTAATGGACTATGAAGGGAATTACTACATGACTTTCAACAGGATTAATGAACTGTGGAAAATATCGGGACAAAGTCTCGAAGTGCTTTGGCGGGTCGGGACTCACGGCAATACCTCTCTCGATGAGGAAAGTGCCGGATATGGCTGGCCTGCCGGAGGGCTTCATGCGGCCACAGTCATATCTCCGAACAGGATTCTCTGTTATGACAACGGTAAGAACTTAGGCCATTCCCGCGCCATTCTTTTCAATGTAAATCAGGCAGATATGAGTGTGAACTATGAATTTGTGGTCGATCTGCCTAAAGAATACAGTTCAGTAAACCGGAGCAATGTCCAGCTCGTGTCTGAAGATCTGCTTCTGTTCGGCAGCACAGGCTCGGCCAAGGCCGTGTTTGAGAATATGGAAGGCCAAGTCCTCTACGTGCTGTCCCGCTCCGGCATATCTTACCGGACATATTGGATTTCTAAAGAAGATCTGCCTTTTTAGCGAAGAGGACTCGGGGGTTCATCGCATTAGTCAAGAAAACGAAGTATCTGTCCTGTTCATCATCTTCACCGAGTTAGAAAATTTCACCGTTCCAGAGCATTCTCAAGAAATCATTGACATACAGGAGTTCAATGTCTCCGGAAGGCCGGGTTATCGGGTCAAGGGAAACAAGGATTAAGCGGCAGTCCGGATGCTCTTCCTTGAAGGCTTTCAGACCGTTCTTGTGGCGAGTCTTGACTTCTTCGCTGGACTTGATCTCAATGGCTACTTTGGCATCGCCAATGACGGCATCAACTTCCTGGTTGTTATAGGTGTGCCAGTATGAAATCTTCTCCCTGCGGCGGTAGTATCCGCGATAAGCGATGATTTCCTGCATTATGAAGTGCTCGAAAGCATGTCCGTAATCGTCGGAGCCGCGTCGTAGGTGGTGCCTGCCCATTAGGTAGTTGGTCAGTCCTACATCGAAATAGTAGAACTTGGGGGCCTGAACCACCTTCCTCTTGACCACCTTCGTGTAGGCTGGGACCTCATATCCCATCAGGGTGTCTTTCAGTATCTGATAGTAAGCCTTGACGGTCTTAGCCGCGACACCACAGTCGCTGGCGATATTGGCATAGTTGATCATCTCACCGTCGGAAATGGCGGCTGCTTCCATAAACTGTTCAAAGGCTTCGACATCCTGGACGGCGGCTTCGTCACGGATTTCTTCACGGAGATAGACTTCCACATATCCTTCCAGACGGTCTGTGGCATCATCAACCATATAGTGACGGGGAATCATTCCGTTCTGGACAGCCTTGTCTATCTGGAAGTCAGTGACCTCCTTCCAGACCAAAGGGAACAGTGTCCTGGGATTCGCCCGGCCTCCGAGGGTGTTGGCGCCAGACTTTTTGAGTTTCCTGGCGCTGGAACCACTGAGAATAAAATGCAAACCTCGGTTCACCATCAGCCAATGGACGGCATCCAGCAATTCTGGCACTTTCTGGATTTCATCTACAATCACCAGCGTTCCGGCAGGCTTGGCAAGCAGCGCTTCCCTGAATGAGTCCGGGTTGCGCTTGAACGCCTTGCGGACCGAATCAATCAGCAGATCATAGTAGATGGCATCCGGGAAACGCTCCTGCAGGAGTGTGGATTTGCCCACCTGACGTGCTCCAAAGAGGAACATCCCCTCGTCCAGTTGGTTCTCTATGTCGAAGATTCGTTTGTACATGGTATATTAGAATTTATGGAGATCAAGTCCGATTTTCCTATGAAATTCGGGAATCCAGGTACAAATTTAATAAAGTTCATTGGAATATCAAGTGCCGGTTTTTAGTCGAAGAGGACGCGGGGGTTCATCGCGTGCGGATTACGCCAGCTGATGCCGAACTCGGCGAGGGCCTCAGTGCGTGCCGACCAGAATGCGAAGCAGAAGCCCATCCCTCGCGGGATGTCCGTGAGTTTACTGTATGCCAATCTGTCTGCCTCGTCTATGACTTCTTCCCAGCCTGCGGTCCATTCGACGGGATCGCTCTTCAAGACGTCCCTCTCACGAATCTGCTCGAGCTCAGCTTTGTCTGCGAACTCTATGTTTCGCCTATAGAAGGCCAATTCACTCTCCACATCTTCGGTAATTGAGAGATCGTGCCCACTCTGGGCTTCCAGATAGCGAAGAACTTTCAGGAAAAGCCTGAGGAATTGGAGCTTGAGACGCGGATGGTCCAGGACCATATCTGTCATCTCGGAAAGAGCCGAGTAGAGAAATTTGGCCTTGTGCTCAAACTTCTCCAGATGAGTGGCGAAATGCAAAAAGTCGCGCTGCATCTGGGTGTTCTCCCAGGAACGGTCCATGTCCTGCAAATTCTTACGGCACAGGGCGGTGCAAAGCTCACAAAATTCGCAGTAGCGGTCGAGAGCCTCGCCGAGGGAAGAAAGGGGATTGGCATAAAGTTCCTCTCGAAGAACTTCGTATTTCTGTCTGTCAGTCATAGGATTTATGATTAAAGCACGTGAATATAATGATAAATTTTCATACGAGCTTACGATTTTCGAAATAAGCTTTTTAAAATAAACTGTAAAGAACTGCCTTAGCCACGTTCTGCCCAATTCTCCAGGCACAAGCTCTGAATACGACTTAAATGCTTCAGATTTTCACTGACAAGAACATAATTATGGGATACAGCTGTACAAGCAATCAGCAGATCGAAATCTTCAATTCGTAATCCTTCGTATATCAATCTCGCCTTTTCTCTTGCAAATAATTCAATTCCTCCGCTTATCGGCACCACTTCCATAGCAGAGACAAACTTAGCGACTGCCCCCATAGGGACATTACGCCCTTTACGAAGCACAATCTCTTCTCCAAGAAGAAGTTCCGCCTTACTAATCTCGGAAATACAACAATTCTCCCAGCCCTTCTCCTGTATGAATTCCGCAATTGAATAATTTCCACGAAACAAATGGATACATATATTTGTATCAAGCAGATATTTCATAACTCAAGTTTCACAAGTAACTAATTCAAGTTTCGCAAGTAACTAATTATTTAATATTAAGAGATTTGTGCAGGCATGGGGCTCATTATTGAGAAGATAATTGTATTTTTGTGCTGGAGAAAAATGATCTGTTATGGTAAAAGTTTATGTAATGGCGACTTGTGCGGATTGCTTTGAAGTCAAGGCAAAGCTCTCGGATATACCTGGATTCGAAATTATCGACATAGGAGAACACGTAAGAAACTTAAAGGAGTTCATCCGGCTCCGTGACTCTTCACCTACCTTCGACTCCGTCAAGGCCAACGGCTCCATAGGGATACCGTGCTTTGTGACTGAAGAGGGAAGGATAAGTTTCGACCCTGAGGAATTCATCTCTAAAATCCAAGTTTCAAGAGCCTCCTGCAGTCTTGACGGGAAAGGCTGCTGAAAATGAGTCTCAAATTGACAAATAATACGCCCGCTTCTCCTGCGGGAATTATTTTATGGCATAGCGAAGCATGACTCCGTCTCGCGCAGAAGCCAGTCCACCGCCGCAAGGACGACACTTTGGCCGAGGCCTTCCTGAAGGAAATCAGGAAGATACACAGTGGGGTTATGGAAACTCATTAAAAGCGCAGATTTTTATAATTTACTATTTCTATCTCTCCGGCATTGTTTTCAAACTCGCCGGTATAGACCACTGACTTTCTTTTTACGGGCGTTTTGATCCACTCGGAAATCTTCTTTAAAGACTTCTCAAATTCGGTATTGTATGTCATTGAGGATTTAACCTCCAGAGCAGTTATCTCACCTTCTTCCTTAAGCAGTATATCAACCTCATTCCCATTTGAATCTCTATAGAAAAAAACTCCTCCCTCCTTGCCTTCATTCATCCGATGCTTAACTGCCTCCATAACTACAAGATTCTCAAAGATGTTACCCCTCATCTTGTCCCTTGAGAGTTGCTTAGGACTTTCGATATCAAGCAGATAACAGGCAAGACCCGGATCGCAGAAATATAATTTCGGACTCTTTATCAACCTCTTGGAGATGTTCTCATAGTATGGAGGCAAGAGGTAAACAACGTATGAAGCAGTGAGTACGGACATCCACGAACTTATGGTCTTGCTGTCCACGCCGACCTCATTGGCAATTTCCGAGGCATTGAATATGGAGCCTACACGCACAGCGCACAACTTCATAAATTTCAGAAATTGCATAATATCTTTAATTTTAAGAAGGTCCCTTACATCCTTCTCAAGATATGTCCTGACATACGAAGGATATAAGAAGTTTGCTTTGTTCTTTTTTGCACAGATGGCAGGAAACAGTCCGTCATATAGGAATGAATCGAGAGGCTTCCAGGATGCCTGTTCTCTGATTTCATTTATTGACATCGGCATTAATTCGAATACTCCCGCTCTTCCCGCAAGGGATTCTGACAAATTGCTCATCATCTCGAAGTTAGAACTGCCGGAGAGCAAGAATTTGCGGTCTGGATTATCGTCAACTATGCCTTGAATATATTCGAATAATTCTGGGGCTTTTTGAACTTCGTCAATGAACATCATATCACTGGTCTGGCTAAGAAATGCCACAGGATCGTTAAGCGCAAACTCCCTGACATTCACATCTTTAAGTGAAAATTTCACAGCTTGCGGAAACATCTCTTTCAGAATTGTACTTTTTCCTGATTGTCTGGGTCCGGTTACGCAGATCACAGCAAAATATTGAGTAGCTTCTTTCAGCAGTCCCTGCATGTCTCTATATATGTAATTGTTATTCATAATTTATGCATTTTTAGAATTTCACTCCAAATTTACATATAATTTTCGAATCTCAATACAAAATCATATGTCACATTTTCGCAGTGGCATATCCCATATTTGCAACTTCCAAATCACAAACATTTATTCAATCTATGCCACAACCGTATTCACATATTGACTAATATAGAAAGCCAAACAGCCATAAAGGAATCTTG
>JBJEBS010000090.1:0-28781 GCA_051870275.1 Candidatus Cryptobacteroides sp. | reverse complement strand
CTTTCGCTGTCGGTACAGTCCACGAAGATGCTGTTCGGGCAGGCTTCCTCCATCATCTTCCGGAAGAAAGCTTCGTCTTCGCACTCGTGAGCGGAGATAGCACAGATATCGATATTGGCATCGCTCTCGGCTATTATCTTCAGCAGAGCACTGCCGACAGCACCTTTGCCGGCCAGATATACTTTACGGTAATCGTCTTTCTCGAAGCAGAAATAATGCAGGGTGGAGAGCGCGTCAAGTGCTTGAGAAGCAGGGACTTTTATAAGCAGGTAATCCCCTTCGCCGCGGAATTCCAGCTGGGTGATGTCCCTTTTGTGAAGCCTAAGCTGAATATCCTCTATGCTTTGCTGCGAGATTTTTCCATCTGAGACCAAGGCCAATTCTGCCGTCTCTCCACAGACATTCTTCGCTATTCCTATCCATTCGCCCTCTTCCCGAGCTGGGTAATCGCAGATTACACTGCCTTTCTGATTGGGATTCAGAGAGTTGAGTATCTGGATGTCTATGCCGGCTTCCTGCGCGGGAGCCACTGTCGGAGCATAGAGCACCTTCGCTCCGTGGGAGGCCAGGGTGAAGGCCGCCTGATAGCTTAGTCTGGAGATGGTTTGGGCTTTTTTAACTTCCTTAGGATTAGTGGTCATAATCCCGGGTACATCTGTCCAGATCTGAAGGGTATCTGCATTCAGGGCTGCGGCGTAAAGTGCTGCGCTATAATCACTTCCTCCACGACCCAGGGTGCAGAGCTGTCCCTTTTCATCGCCGGCTATAAAGCCTGGAGCCACGAAGATCCTCACTTTCGGATGGTCTTCCACGACCTCCCGAATGCGTTTGTAGCTGCATTCCTTGTCCACAATTCCATTCTTGCAGCGGATTAGGTCCACGGAATTAATCCAAAGGGTGTCGTGCCCTTCAAATGCCAATTTCTTAGCGAGTATGGTGGTGGAGAACAACTCCCCGAAGGCCTGATAATCTTCGGGCCTTGACTCCAGCAGACATTTGTGAATCTGCTCTATACTTTCTTTGGTATCGACCTGCTCCCTTCCTGTGAAGAGTCTGTCGATAATCTTGAAATGTTTTCTCTTAAGTTCTTCCAGCAGGGCAGTTCTTTCTGCTTCTTTGCTTTCACCAGCTCTAATGAGCAGGTCTGTCGCTCCGCTGATGGCGGAAGATACCAGTACGACCTTGTCTTTTTCTGCCGCCTGGGATACGATGTCCAGAACTCTGGACATCGCTGTGGCGTCAGCTACGGAACTTCCGCCGAATTTCAATACTTGCATAGTTTATCTGTATTCTTCGTATTCCGGCATAGCCAGCTCCGAGAGCAGATCCTGAATTTGGGAATCTTCTCGAGGACATATCAGGAGGACATCAGGGGTGTCGATTATCATATAATCTTTCAAACCCTTGACAGCTACCAATTTGCCTTTATGCTGCTGGATGCATAGAAGCCCCGAGTCGTCTTTGAACAGACGATGGGAGCAGGTGTCCGCCGCATTGCCGTTCTTGTCTTTAGGCAGGAGTTCGAAGAGGGAACTCCAGTTGCCCATATCCGCCCATCTGAAGCGGGCAGGAATAACTGAGGCTCTTTCGGTATTCTCCATTACGGCGTAGTCTATGGATACTCTCGGACAGTCTCCGTAGAATTTCTCCAGTTCCGAGCTGCCTTGCCACAGGTCTGCGATCTGTGGGGCATAGGTCTTGATCTCGGAGAGTATCAGAGAGGCTTTCCAAACGAAAATACCTGAGTTCCACAGGAATTCTCCGCTGTTTATAAACACCTCAGCTATCTCCTTGCTTGGTTTTTCGGTAAAGGTTTTGACTTTGGTAACTTCACCTCCGGCTATGGCCTTGCTGCCTCCTGCCACCTGGATATATCCGAAGTTGGCATCGGCTCGGGTCGGCATTATGCCTAAGGTAATCAATTCATCGTTTTGGGCCGCATATTCGAGGGCTTTAATGATGGCATTCTCGAAGTCGGCATTGTTTTCTATCAGGTGATCGGCAGGACATGCCACCATCACCGCATCGGGGTCGCGTTGCAGGATTTCGTGAGCAGCGAAAGTGATGCAAGGCGCAGTATTCCTGTTATATATCTCCAGAAGGATATTCTCTTCGGGAATCTCAGGAATCTGTTCTTTGACAATATCGTGATATTCTCTGAGAGTGCTCACGATAATGTTCTCAGCTTTTATGAGTCGCGCCATTCTGTCGTAGGTCTGACGGAGCAGGCTGGTGCCGCTGCCGTTAGGGTCCAGGAATTGCTTCGGAAGAGCTTTCCTGCTGATGGGCCAGAATCGGGTTCCCAGTCCACCTGCCATTATGACGCAATAGTAATTGTTATGAGTGTTATACATATGTAGGTATATATGCCTGAGGATAGTACTCTATCTTGGTCTCGTCTTCGAAAAAGACTATGCTTACGATGTCGAACACCACCTCCAGGTCGTGTGGTAATCTTTTTCTTTCCTCCGAATTCAGAAAGGCCTTGGCGGCCGTCACCAAATTCTTCATCTTCTGTGTATTAATCTTCGAAAGGGGGTCCGTAAGGACCGGAGCTGTCAGGCTCTTGACTTCCACCACGTGTAGGACTCCTTCCGTCAAACTTATAATATCCAATTCCTTATGTCCGCTTCTCCAGTTCGTCGCCACTATGCGATGTCCCAGTTCTTCAAGGTAAAGGCAGGCCTGCTTCTCTCCTTCCTTTCCCACTTTCTGCCGATTATCCTTCATAAATTATTCCAATGTTACTATAGTTACACCGCTGCCGCCCTGTCTTATATCTTCGTCTCTGACTTCTTTCACTCCAGGAACAGTTCTAAGGTATTTCTGCAGTTCTTCGTGAAGTACTCCCGAGCCTTTGCCGTGAATGATTCTTACAGGACTTACACCCAGCATGATAGCGTCATCCACATAGTGGCAGATTATATCCAGAGCTGCTTGAAGTCTTTCGCCGCGGATATCTATCTCAGGAGAGAAATTCAGTTTTCTGGCCCTTATCGCAGGATCGACTTTTTCATATACCGGAGCCGAAGTCTTCTTCGAAGCCTGCTTGAATTCGTTAGAGGAGATTCGTTCCAACTTGTCCGGAGCCATTATGCTGGATACACTTCCTATCACTACCTTGACCTCCTTGGCGGACACCATCACCACTTCTCCTACCATGCCGTTCGATTTGATACGGACTTTTTCTCCCAGTTTCAGCGGGGCCGTACGGAATTCTTCTTCTCGGCTCTTTTCAGGAGTCTTGGTCTTTTTCTTATGTTTGTTCAGCTGCTCTATCTTCTTGTTAATATACTCGTCGTGAGTCTTCTGCTGAAGTTTATTCTCTCCCAAAGCCTGGATGAATCCCTGAAGCTCAGTTCTGGCCTCTTTCGTCTTCTCTTTGTCAGCCTGGCTCTTGCGTATGTCCCGGATGGTCTTCTCTACCTGCTTGTTTGCTCCCTTTACTATGTCTTCCGCTTCTTTTTTCGCATTTTCCAGAATCTGTCGTTTCTGCTGCTGTATATCTTCAAGTTCCTGCTGGTATCTCTCTGTAAGTCCTTCCAGGGTCTTGTCGGCATTCTTGACTTTCTTAATCTTCTCATCGAGCACCCTGCGGCCTTTGACTATCCTGCGCAGAGTCCTCTCCATATCCACGAAATCCTCTCCAGCCCTGCTCTCCGCGTCCTTTACGAGCTGTTCCGGCAGTCCCATTTTTCGGGCCAATTCAAATGCGAAGGAGTTCCCGGGCATTCCGATTTCGAGCTGGAACAGCGGTGCTATCTTCGAGGTGTCATAGAGCATCGCCCCGTTGATTACGTGAGTGTCCTGTCTGGAAGCATAGAGCTTCAGATTAGTGTAGTGCGTGGTGATAACACCATAGCAGCCCTTGCGGTCGAATTCTGCCAGCAGGGCTTCGGCTATAGCTCCGCCCGCAGCAGGATCCGTTCCGCTTCCGAACTCGTCTATGAGAATCAGGGTTCTCTCGTCGCTGTCCTTGAGTATCTGCTTCATGTCCAAAAGGAAAGAGCTGTAGGTGCTGAGGTCGTTCTCCAGAGACTGGTCGTCTCCTATGCAGACATCTATCCTGTCGAATATGGGCAGCTCGGAACTTTCCGAAGTCGGGATGAGCATACCCCATTGGAACATATACTGGAGCAGGCCCACTGTTTTGAGACAGACAGATTTACCTCCGGCATTAGGGCCAGAGATGAGCAGTATTCTCTTCTCTGGATTTAGGCTTACGCTGAGCGCGGAGATGCTTTTTCCTTCTTTTTTTAGGCTCTTTTCGAGCAGAGGGTGGCGGGCTTTTCGCAGAGACAGGCTGCCGTCTGAGGAGATGACAGGCATTCCGGCGACGAAGTCGAGAGCGACACCTGCCTTCGCAAGCAGGAAGTCCAATTCCCCGATGACTTCAGAATTGGCCTCAAGCTCAGGAAGATAAGGCCGCAGAAATTCCGTGAAGGCGAAAAGTATGCGCTGTATCTCTTCGGCTTCGCGGAAGCGGATTTCTATAATCTCGTTTTCGAGCTCCACTATCTCTGCGGGCTCGATGAAGGTGGTCTTGCCGCTGGAAGAGCAGTCATAGACATAGCCGCTGAGCTTGCGCTTGTGGGAAGTGTTCACGGGAATCAGGAATTTGCCGTCCCTGATGTTGATGTTCGAATCCGGATCAGAGATTCCCTCGTCCTGGGCTCTTCTCAGTATGGCTCCGGCTCTTCTGGCTACGGAGTCTTCCTTGCTTCTGAGTTCTGATCTTAGGTGGAACAGTTCGGGGGAGGCGGAGTCCTTGATCTCTCCGTATTTGTCTATGATGTTCTCAAGCCGTCTTCTTATCTCGGGAAAGACTGCCAGACTGGAGACTTTCTTCTCCAGCAGGGGATAGACCCCGTCTTTTATGGAGGAGAAGAAATTGTTCAGTTTTCTGGATATCTCCAGCAGGGTGCTGAGTTTGCCCAGGGAGATGAGGTCTATGCAACTCCCTTCTTTCTCTAAGGATTTGAGAAAGGGGAGACTGTCTATGTAGCCGGTGAAGGGAAAGGATTCTTCGAACATCAGAATCAGGCGCATCTCGTCCGTAAGGGCGAGCCTCTGCCTTATCTCTCTGGGGTCCGTGGAGAACTCCTCTTCTGCCACTCTTCGGCTGGCATAATCGGTCTGACACCTGTCCGAGATCAAGTCTCTTACCTTATCAAAGCCTATCTTCGCTTCCGTTCTTGCTCTTGTCATCGCTTATAAGGAGTTTCAAGGTGTTAACATTGTCCACCGGACTGATTTTTCCTTCATTGATGAAAGATATCTTGCCGGTCTGTTCGCTGACTACTATGACGGAGACATCGTACCTCTCGCTTACTCCGATGGCTGCCTTGTGTCTCATTCCGAAGCGGGCTGGAATGTCTGTCCTGTCAGAGATGGGGAGGGTGCATCTGGCGGCGACTATCTTGTCTTCATTGATAATCATGGCGCCGTCGTGCAGAGGGGAGTTCTTGAAGAAGATGTTTTCTATCAGTCTTTTGCTGATATGGGCATCGACCACATCGCCTGTGGATATGATGTCTTCCAGGTTAGACTGGTGTGGAATTACTATCAAGGCTCCGACTTTCTGTTCGCCCATCTCGAAACAAGCCTGTACCACTTCGTCTATGGATGCGGCTGAGAGTGTGGAGAGGTCTTGCTGGAAGAATTTTCTTAGCAGGGAATTTCTGCCATAGAAGGCCTTTCTTCCCAGATTGAAGAGAAAGCGGCGGATTTCCGGCTGGAAGATTACCACCAGAGCTATTGTACCGATGTCTATGACGGTTCCCAGGAGCGCTGACATCATCTTCATGTTCAGGACGTTCACCAGGAATCTGAGAAGCAGCAGGGACAGGATGGCTATGAAGATGTTGAAGGCTGCTGAACCTTTAATCCATTTGAAGACTACATATATCACTACGGCTACCATTAGGATGTCCAATACGTCCACGATGGTAATGCGCAGGAAGCCTATGTTCATCAGTGCGATATTCATAGCGCACAAATTTAATAAAAACTCTGGGATTATACCAGAACTAGAGCGCGTCCCTTTCTTCCATCAGAGCAGATGCTCAGCTCTTGCGGAAGTTCTATCATACGAAGCAGCGGGCTTTCATACAGGGCTGGGAGAGCATTCAGGTAGTCGAAATCGCAGAAGTCTGAGGGGCGGGAGAAGGAATTGATATTGGCATATCCGGCATTAAAGGAAGTCAGGTTCTGGAAGAAATGCGAGCCCTGGCTCGGCTCCACCCTGAAATCTTCGAGGCAGCATTCCACGATCAGGCGGGCTTCGGAGATGTCTCCCCACTGGATAGGCACGCCCAGGGACGGGATGCTGGAGCCCCAGCGCCCGAAACCTATGAGCATGAAACTTTTTCCTTCTTCCCTGAGCTGGCTGTTCAGACGGCTTACCTCTGTGGCCATCTCTCTGGTTTTGAGTATGTCGAAGTTCTCGGGACGGAGGTAGATGATATGTCTTATGTCTTTGATCCAGCCCGGGCCTATGGCGCAGTCGGAGCGCAGCAGGGTTCTGGACTCGGGAATTTTCTGTTCTATCTCCTCCCAGTTTACTTCGCTGTTCAGTCCGTCGGTGGAGATAGGTCTTATCTGCAGAACATTGAAGATGGCTCTGTCGTCGCCCCTGTCAAGGTCGGCGGCGAATTCTATCTCGACTCCGCATTTGACTTCTTTCTGGGTGATTTCCAGGAGATTACACAGGATGTCTGCAAGAGGGAAGGTGTTGTATTTGAGTATGTGGGCGAAGCTGACGAATTTCGGGCCCTGAGGGAAAGGAGAGTCCACCATACGCATGTTCTCGTAATCCCAGGTGGAGACCACTTTTTTGAAATTGCGGAATTTCTGGCAGTCGCGGATGTTAATTCTTTCGAGGTTCACCGCGTCATCCACGGAGGTCTTGAATTTGTCGGCCTGCAGGTTCAGGGCATACATCACCTGCTGCGTTTCCCTCATCGTCAGTTCAGGAGTGGAGGTCTGCAGCACGTTTTTCGGATATCGCGGCGAGAAGCGCAGTACCTGCTCCCCATCCACCACAGCCTTTCCCAGTCCGAAGGCCAATTTTACTACGCCATCTTCCGGTTGTTCATAGCCTGTGGGGTAGTAGTTAACTGATCGTGCGACTCCGGAGAGAGTAGGGAAGAAGTAGCCCTGGTCCTCGCTGCCGCAGATTTCCTGGAGCACTATGGCCATCTTCTCCTCGGAGAGGACATTGGCAGTGGAGGCTATATAGCCTCTGGAAGAGGAGAAAAAGACTGAGGCATAGACGCTTTTTATGGCTTTCGACAGGAGTCTGAGTTCCTGGTCCTCATTTTCGGTATGCGGGATCATGTAGGTGGAATAGACTCCAGCAAAGGGCTGATAGTAAGAGTCTTCCAGTTTGGAAGAGGATCTGACGGCAAGAGGGGTGCGGACATTTCTGATGAAGATGCGAAGGGCTTCGGTCAGATCGAATGGCAGGGTGGAGGCCACGAATTCCGAGAGGATTTCCTCGTCCGAGAGTTCGGAATTGATGACATACTGCAGCCCGTTGTCCAGGATGAAGCGGTCGAAGTATTCTGTGGTGATTACTAGTGTCCTTGGGACCAGAATCCTGAGATCTTCCCACTTGTCGTAGAGATTGTATTTCTGAAGGATGTGGTTCAGGAAAGCCAATCCTCTGGCTTTGCCTCCAAGTGAGCCTTCGCCCAGCCTGGCGAACCAGATGGTGTCGTTGTAGCTGGCGGGGTCGAACTGGGCCACTACTCCGAGTCCCTGGTTGATGCGGTAGTCGTGTATGGCCTTGACATTCATCTCCCTGATTTTAGAGATGTCAGTGTCTTGGCCTATTACTATAGGCCTGAAGAGGTCGCCTATGGAGAAGATACCTCTGCCGTAAAGCCAGCGGGAGATGTAATTCCGTTCGGAGAGCTTGCGGAAATTCTCGTCTGAGATTTCGGCGATGATCTTTTCGAATTCATAGAGGTCTGTGGCCCTGTCTATCTCTTCTCCGGTATTCGGGTCGGTGAGAACGAAGTCTCCGAAACCGAATTCCCTGCCTATGTATTCGCTTACATCGTGTGTGAGGGTCTTGGAGGTCTTCTTAATGAAACCTACTCCGAGCTGCTCCGCCACACTTCTCATGTTTTCCTGGGAGGATTGCATTAGGAATGGCATCGTCGGGTCGTTGGCCTTGACCAGTCGGCACAGATCTACTCCGGCATCGCTCTTTTCGCTTTCGGCAGGGTCTCCTTTATGCAGGACGAAGCCTATGTCGGAGATGACTCCGAGTATGTTCGAGCGGTATTTGCGGTAGTATTCTACGGCCTCGTCGTAGCACCTAGCCATCAGGATTTTAGGCCTGGCTCTTTTACGCATGAACTGCTGCTGTTCGTTGAGGGCGTCCTTGACCGCCTTGCGGTTCTGCTGGAGTACCAGCATATAGAGGAGAGGGAGGTAGGTGGAGTAGTATCTTACGGAGTCTTCCACCAGCAGGATAGCTCTTACTCCCATCTCCAGTATGTCGTGTTCGGCATTCAGGCTGTCTTCCAGGAGTTTGATGATGGCGATGATAAGGTCGGTGTTGTTATTCCACCAGAAAGTGTAGTCTATGTGACTGTTATCTCTCTCTTTGATGTGCCGGTGAATTTCCTTGGAATAGGAGCTCAGCAGGACTATAGGGGTATCGGGGCTGAGTGCTTTCGCCGTTTCGGAGAATTCGAACACATCCATCTCGCCTACATTGTACATGGTGATGATGAGGTCGAACTTCTGATTTTTCATCAGTTCGAGAGCTTCCTTGGTGGATTCAGCCCTTTCGAAGGAAGGTGGATTACTCAGAGACAGGTCGGCATACTCCGCTCGGATTTTACTTTCTATATGGCCGTCTTCTTCGAGGGAGAAATTGTCGTAGTTGTTACAGATCAGAAGTATCTGCCGGATTCTTCTGATCATCAACTGGTCCTGATTCTGAGTCTTTTCCATTATACCAATCCTTGATCTATCATGGCATCTGCCACCTTGATGAAGGAGGCGATGTTAGCTCCTTTGACATAGTTTACATAGCCGTCTTCTTCCTGTCCGTATTTGAGACAGGCTGCGTGAATGTCGGACATAATCCTGTGGAGATGGGCGTCCACCTCTTCTGCAGTCCATTTCTGGCGGATGGAGTTCTGGCTCATCTCCAGACCGGAAGTGGCTACACCGCCGGCATTGGAAGCCTTGCCTGGGGAGTAGAGAATCTTGGCCTGGTGGAAGATGGCGATGGCCTCTGGGGTAGAAGGCATGTTGGCCCCTTCGACTACGCAGTAGCAGCCGTCGTCTATGAGTTTTCTGGCATCTGTTTCCTGTATCTCGTTCTGGGTGGCGCAAGGCAGGGCTATGTCGCAAGGAATGCCCCAAGGTCTTTCTCCAGGGAAGTATTTGGCTTCAGGGAAGCGGCTGACATACTCTTTGATGCGGCCACGTCTGATGTTCTTCAGTTCGAATACGTAGTTGAGCTTTTCTTCGTCAAGGCCTTTCTCGTCGTAGATGAAACCGTCGGAATCGGAAAGGGTGAGTACCTTGGCTCCCAGGCGCATGGCTTTCTGGGCGGCGTATTGGGCTACGTTTCCGGAGCCGGAGATCAGAACTTTCTGGCCCTCGAAACTCTTGTTCTGCAGGGCGAGCATCTCTTGGGCGAAGTAGCAGACTCCGTATCCGGTGGCTTCAGGTCTTAGCCTGCTGCCACCCCAGTTCAGGCCCTTGCCGGTCAGGGTGCCGCTGAATTCGTCGCGAAGGCGTTTGAATTGGCCGAAAAGATAACCTATTTCCCTTCCGCCTACGCCTATGTCACCGGCTGGGACGTCGGTGTCGGGACCTATATGTCTTTGAAGCTCAGTCATGAAACTCTGGCAGAAGCGCATCACTTCGGCGTCTGATTTGCCGCGGGGGTTGAAGTCTGAGCCGCCCTTGCCGCCACCCATAGGAAGGGCGGTGAGGGCGTTCTTGAAAGTCTGCTCGAAGGCGAGGAATTTCATTATGCTGAGATTGACGCTGGCGTGAAAGCGGAGGCCTCCCTTGTATGGGCCCAGGGCACTGTTCATCTGGACCCTGAAGCCTCTGTTGATGTGGATTTCGCCCCTGTCGTCAGTCCAGGGAACTCGGAAGATGATTACCCTTTCAGGCTCTGTCATTCTTTCCAATATCTTGTAATCTATCAGATAGGGATAGGCTTCGATGTAAGGGGCTACGCTTTCTACGACTTCTCGTACTGCCTGGTGGAACTCGCTTTCCCCAGGGTTCTTCGCGATGAGTTCAGACATGAAATTCTCCACGTACTTGTCTGCAAATTTGTTCATAGGGACGGTAATATTTAATCTAACTAACTTGATTTTCGCATGTAATTAATTGTCCACACGGACTTGCGAATTTATTTATTTGAAGCCTAAAATCCAAATGATTCTGCCACGACTTTCGAGACTCCTTTTCTAAGGGATGTGGCAGAGCCTTCATCGAACGGATGGGCACTGTTAGTCAGCAGGATAATGGCAGTCTTTCTGTCCAGATTCATAACTACTGAAGTGCCTGTGTATCCGCTGTGGCATACGCATCTGTCCTTCTTGAATTCTTTAGGAATGAACCAGGCGTAAGGGGAAGTGGAATCCCAGCCCAGGGCTCGGCCTATCTTTTTATCCTGAACCTTAAACATCTGCTTTACAGTCTTTTTCTTAAGGATTCTCCGACCGTTCAATTCGCCTCCATTCATAAGGGCGGCGCAGATTACAGCCAGACCTTCTGCGTCTGAGAAGATGCCGGCATTGCCTGAGTTGCCAGAGTTAAATCGTCTCGCGAGCGGGTCGTGGACCTCACCCAGCAGAATCTCTCCTGCTCTCGTATCAGGCCTTATCTGGTTCGAGGCAGTTTTTCCAGGGATAAGGACTTCGCTTGGCACTATCTTTACCTCCAGATTTTGAGGAATTTCTTCCCCTAAAGGTAGGTAACAAGTTTGTTTTAAACCCAGTGGGTCAAATACATTCTGCTGAACATAGTCGCAGAGCCTCTGCCCGCTCACCTCCTCCACCACATACTGCAGGCTCACGAAACTCGGGCAGCTGTAGTTCCTCTCCTTCCCGGGTTCGCTCCTTCGGGGTAAGTCCTTGATAATGTAATTCTTAAGGGAGTCAGCCTGTCCTTCTCCCCAGACTGCGGTGAGCGAATCCACATTCACATAAGAAGCCAGTCCGCCTGTGTGCGTGAGCAAGTGCCTTATGCGTATCTTCACCTCCTGTCCATTTTCTTTATGCCAATTCCTATATCCTTTCAGGTACTTGTCCACAGGGTCATCCAGTTTTATCTTTCCCTGCTCCACCAACTGCATCACTGCTATGGTCGTTCCGAAGCATTTGCTTAGGGATGCCAAGTCGAATACACTCTGAGTTCCCATAGGGATCTCTTCGGGGATAAGTTGCTGATATCCACAGGCATTCTCATAGATAATCTTATCTTCCTTCACTACGCAGACCACGGCTCCAGGAACTGACTTGTCTATGAGGACATCCTGTTTTAGGACTGAGTCGCATTTCTGAAGGATGGCTCCGTTCATTCCGAAGACCTCCGCCTCGCATCTTTCCAGCCTTATAGGGCTACGTCTTCCCTGAGGTCCGACTTCACTCCAGGCAGAATCCTTTATAATCCTGCTGCTCGAGCATCCCGCCAGTCCCATCACCGCCACCATCCCCCACAGCCATAGCTTACTATAGGATAGGAATGACTTCTTCATAGACTTTAGGGATATTGATATCTTCCTGAATGTTAACAGGAAGTCCTTTAGCGATTTTTATTCGGTTCTCAGCGTAATTACAGTATGTTTGTGATAATTCTATTCCTATGTAATGACGATTCAGGCCAATAGCAGATACGGCTGTAGTGCCGCTTCCCATAAAAGGATCCAATATGACCTGTGCAGTAGTGCTGCCGATGATTCTATCAATAAGGGCTACTGGAAAAGGGGCAGGATGAGAATTGTTTGTCTCTTGCATAAATTCCCAGACATCACCTTCACCTCCAGCTTTCGGGGCCAGTTTAAATCCTTTCTTGGCTATCAGATAGATAACTTCGTAGGTAGGGAGAAAATAGCCGGGATTAAAATTAATGCCACCCTTTCTTTTCCATATAATGATCTGTCTTACAGGGAAGCCCTGAACTATTTCATGTCTGTCCTGAATTAGCCCTGCCTGTACTCTCCATTTATGATTATAGAAGATAGCTCCGTCATCTTTAATCAGACGCATCATTTCTGTGAGGCATTCTCTTTGCCATTGACAATACAGGTCATAAGGCATGTTGTCGTCATAATCGGCATAGCCATTGCACAGGGCTGCACCAGACCATTTTCCGCCTCTGCCGTCCTTCATGCCGTTTCCTGTACTGTTTTTTAAGTTGTATGGAGGAGATGTAACTGCTATATCGCAGCAGCCATCCGGCAATTCCTTCATTATCGAGAGACAGTCCCCACAAAATATCTTGCCAATATAATCCGTAATCATTTCACAAAGATAATTATTTTCCATGTGGAAAATTTTAGAAATTGTTTTCAAATGTGAAAATAATTTCTCAGCTTTGCGGTATAAAGACGATAGACTATGAAACGCTTGATTAGAATCGGGCTTTGCGCACTTGCTCTCTGTGCCTGCGAAGCCATCAAACCGACAGATTTTCTGTCCTTCCCCCGAGGAGAGCGAAAGCCGACAAATGATCATTCCTTTACTGAAGAGAATCCGGTAATTCCTGGAGAAGAATTGCCTGTCCTGCCTAAGGACAAAGACCTCTACGTCAGCGCCCTCATCAATTCTGAGGAAGGCGGCAAAAAGATCGCCCTCTATAAGAACGGCAGCAGGATTTTGCTTCTGGACTGTTCGCTTACGAATCGGATTTCCGAAGATCCTGACACTCATTTTCTGATAGACAGCCTTCTCTTTACCACTTATAAGGCAGGGGGTCAGACTATTATCAAAAGAAATGGAGAAAATTATCTGGAATTCGGCCCTGAATCCTTCGTTAAAGACTTGTTGTTGGTGGATGGGGATATCTGGACCATGGACCTGCCTGTAGGAGAAAGCGGCTTTCGGATCAGGAAAAACGGGGAAGTGCTATTCTCTAAGAATGAGGGCATTTCTTCCGTCTTTTATCTGGACGCTAATAATGTTTGTTTTTCCTATACTTGCCAGCTTGCAGATCAAAAATTCATATATCTGGTAAAAGACAATGTCGAGATTCAGGTTTCATCCAGATATGGCGGACCTTTACTCGCCGCCAGACTCTTGGATGGAAAGCTTTGGACTCTGGAGAGGGTGGGAGAGCAATACCGGCTGAGTGACGGGGAGGATTTTGAACCATACTTCATGCCGGCCGGTTTCACTTTTCTGAATGCTGAGATACTGCCTCTTTCTGATGGCACCTGCATGGCCATTCTGCACATGAAGTCGAATTACTCAGCCATGTGTGCAGACTTGATCTGCAGGGATGGCAGAAGTATTTTGAAAGGCAGTGGAACAGCTGTATATTATTACACCGAGCAGAGCCCAGAGATGGCTGTCATTCTAAGCAAAGATGCTCAGATTCTCTATATTTCTTCTATTTTCGAAAAGGAAGATTGCACATTCGACGGCCCTAGACTGTTAAGCCGGAAATGTGCCATTCAAGAAGATGGGAAATTTTACGCCGCTTTGTCCTATAAGGATGGAACGAAGCCCCCTTTCCTATGGAGAGATGGGGAGACTATGGTCTATAATATAGAAGGGCTGTTCAGTGCTATAAGTTTCAGTCCTCCCAAGTGATTCTTCTGGACAGGTCTGGAAGAACTTCGATATAAACCTTCAGGCAGTCGTCCGGCAGGAGCTCTTCTATATTCTCAGGCCATTCCATAAGGCAGAGGGAGCCGCTGTCCAGATAGTCGTACAGACCTATGTCCAAGGCCTCTTCTGCCTTTTCTATCCTGTAAAAATCAAAGTGATAGACGCTTTCTCCTGAGGCAGTCCTGTATTCGTTCACTATGGCGAAGGTAGGAGAGGATACGGCATCCTCCTGAATCCCCAGTTCTCTGCAGATGGCAGTGGTAAAGGTAGTTTTTCCTGCGCCCATAGGAGCATAGAAGGCTATGAGCTTATGGGCGGAAGTAAGATCTAAAAACTCTTTGGCGGCTACCTGCAGCCCCGAGAGATCTTTTATAAGTAGTTCTTTAATCATCTGAATGCAAATTTACTCGTTTTTTATTATGCTCGTACATATTTTTGGTGCAAAATGTATAGGAATCAATGCGGTGAAAGTCACCGTGGAAGTAGATATAACTCCTGGAATTGGCATACATCTCTGTGGACTGGGAGATGCGGCCGTTAAGGAAAGCCTGCTCAGAATCGTAACCGCACTGCAGTCTCTGGGCTATCATGTTCCAGGGAAAAAGATAGTAATCAACCTGGCTCCGGCCCACCTTCATAAAAACGGAAGCGGATATGACCTCCCCATAGCCATAGGCATAGTGGCGGCTTCTTCCCAAAAACTCCTTCCCCTTGTCTCACAGACTCTTATAATGGGAGAACTTGGCCTGGACGGATCGGTAAGACCCATAAGAGGCGGACTTCCCATAGCGGATTTCGCCCAGAATAATGATTTCAAGTATTGTATTTTGCCTTATGACTCAGCCATGGAGGCCAGCAGTCTGGATGGGATAAAGGTATATGGGGTAAGGACATTGGCTCAGGTAATAGAGATACTAGAAGGAAGCAATGATGTGGAAGAATATGTGGTGAACGGAAAGGGCAGCCGAGAACCCCTTCAAGCCGGCAGCGCGGAGGTGGATTTCGCTGATATCATAGGTCAGAGGGCAGCTAAAAGAGCTATGGAGATAGCTGCGGCGGGAGGACACAACCTCATAATGATAGGCACTCCGGGGAGCGGGAAAAGTTCATTGGCCAAGGCATTGGCAGGAATACTGCCGCCGATGAGCAAGGAGGAGGCCTTTATGTGCTCGAAAATCTATTCTATAGCTGGCAGGGGGAACAGCAGTGGCGGATTGATGTGGCGAAGACCTTTCAGGAGCCCTCATTACAGTGCTCCGCTGGCGGCCCTTTTAGGAGGCGGCAGCGGCTCGGAGAATATCATCCCAGGGGAGGTGACCTTGGCTCATCTGGGAGTTCTTTTTCTGGATGAATTCAACCTTATGCCCAAGTCGGTGATGGAGGCGCTTAGGGCTCCTCTGGAAGATGGCAAGGTCTTGATATCCAGATTGAAGGCCAAGGTAGAATATCCTGCCGACTTCACATTGGTGGCTGCGGCGAACCCTTGTCCCTGCGGCTATTATGGCGAAGGGGACAGGTGCAGTTGCACCCCTGCCCAGAGACATCAGTTCCTAAGCAGGCTAAGTGGGCCGATTATGGACAGGATGGACTTGCAGGTGCTGGTAAGACCTATCACTTCAGCCCAGCTCCGGAACAGGGATCGGGAGGAGAGTTCTGAGCAGATAGCCCTCAGGGTTCTCGAATGCAGGCGTCGTCAGCAGGAGCGTTTCGAAGGCAGCGGCATCAACTCCAATTCGTCCATGACAAACAGGCAGATTATGGAGTATTGTCATTTGAACGCTGAATCTGAGGAGTTTATGACTTCACTGATGGAAACGATGGCCCTTTCTATGAGAGCCTATTACAGGATTATCAGGGTGGCCCGTACCATAGCCGACCTGGAAGGCAGTGATACAATTAAAGCCGAACACCTTATGGAAGCTGCCGGCTATAGAATTCTGGATAAACAGAGTATTTAAGTCTGGAGATTGAAGAACTTAAATTACAGGTTGAATCTCAAACCAGCCTCGAAACTGATCATCGTAGGGTATTCGGTCCTGAGGCTCTTCGGCTGATTTCCAGGAATGTAGTACGCCAGATATGGGTCGAAATATAGAGACAGGAAATCTGTGAGTCTGAAGGCTCCACCCACTCCCAGTTTCAATCCGAACTGGGCCTCGTTCACCTTCTCGCTGATAAGAGGGATGTTCGAGGTGGAACGGACGTAGTATTTGCTGCTCACACACTTCTCAGCACTGAATCCTCCGTAGGCATATATCTGGATGTTACGGGTCTGAACCATATTGTAGTAAAGGTTTACCGGAATGCCTACATAATGAAGGGTATGGGTTACTTCGCCTTCTACCGTGTTATAGGAGCCGTTAAAATAGCGGTTCAGAAGGCTCCAGTTGACTCCGACACTGACCCCGAATCTCTGCCCGATAGCCTGTCTGTAAGAAAGACCTACGGTGACAGGGACGCTGTAGGTGGAACTGCTGTTCTCGTTAACTCCGTCGTAGGTATAACCGCTGGTCCACATAGGGTGGGCACTGCTGCGGCTCTGCTGATGGGAGTCATTCGCCCCGATGATGCCCCCGAGAGTGATTCCGGATTTATGGACTTTATGCTTCTTTGCCTCCGCCTGGTCTTCTGCCATCATCGCTGCGAAAGGATCCGTCCAAGTCTGCTCTGTCTGCGGAACCTGCTCTTCTTCCTTTAAGTTCTTTTTTGGCTTAAGCCCTTCATCTTTAGGGTTTTCATTCTCTGTAATTTCGGCCATCACCGGCATCTCCCTCAGTCTCAGCTCCATATCCAGAGCTTTCACTTCGCCCTCAAAGACCTCATTTATATATGCCAATTCCCTTCCTTCGGAAGGCAGAACTTGGATTCTGTGCATCATCTCCTCCCCTACGTTCTCCACTCCTTGAGCTCCTCCGCTCAGTATCAAGGTCAATGCCGCTGCGGCCGCACATAGCCCCGCTGCGGCGCTCCACCACCAGGCGTAAGCATGGCGGGAATGCTTCTGAGCCAGGCGCCCTGAAACATTCTCCCAGACTGAATCGGGAGCTTTCAGGCTCGCAGAGCTGAGCTTTTCCTTAAAGACACTGTCGAATATATCGTTAATTTCCATCACTTCATCTTTTTGATCTTTTCCTGCAGCATCATTCTCGCCCTCAAAAGCTGGGATCGGGAGGTGACTTCCTCTATTCCCAATTCCTGGGCGATCTCCTTGTGGGAATAACCTTCTATCACGAACATGTTAAAGACGGTTCTGTATCCCGCAGGAAGTTGTGCCACCAAATTCAGGAGTTCCTGATAGCTCATTTTCTGTATGACAGTCACACTGCTGTCACTTACTCCATAAGCCTCCTCTATGTCATCGCTACCCCTGAGTACATCGTGTTTTCTCAAACTCATAAGGGCTGTGTTCACGAAAATCTTTCTGGCCCAGCCCTCGAAAGAACCTTCTCCCGAATAGCTTCCTATCTTTTCGAAAAGAGTTACGAAACCATCCTGAAGAATGTCGGTAGCCGAATCTCGGTCCCCCATATATCGCAGACATACCGCATACATCTTCGCACTGAGCATGTCATAGATGGACTTCTGAGCCCTGGAGTCTCCCTCCTTGGCTCTTTCAATCCATTTGTTAAGATGCTCTTTTTTCGAAAATAGTTGCATACGCCTTTTATCTTCCTCAAATTTACGCTTTACTTTACTTATTCCAATGTTTTTTGGTTATTTTTGTAAACTATGCGTTTAAAATATCGAATAATTACCCTTCTTCTGCTTCTTTGCTCCATCTGCGGAGCGAAGGCAAAGGGAGAAAATATCATAGACATAGCCCAGCTCATCAGCAATGAAGAATATTCGAAGGCCAAGCCTCTTCTGAACAGATACCTCGCACGGAATCCCGAAGACGACATGGCCTGGTATTATCTGTCTTTCTGTCTTTGGAATGAACGGGATTATAAAGGGTCCATAGACTGCCTGGAGAGGGCCAAGGAACTTGACCCTTCTAATCCGGAATATTACGAGACACTGTATTCTGCGGTCGATGTCTTATTTGAGAATAGTGGTGTCAGCGATTCTCTTGCCCTGGAGATGATGGCGAAGTTCCCGAACAAATATAGCAATCCCTATTTCCTTACGGTCCTAGCCCAGTCTGAATTCAGCTCCCATAAAGATTCGCTTGCTTTGGAGCATCTGAATACAGCCTTGGAAAAGGATCCTACATCTCTGATGGCCAATGGCTTGCTCCTGGATTACTATCTTAGCAAATCGGATTTCTCCACAGTTTTCAACATTCTTCCTCTCATAGTCTCTCATCCTGATGTGGATGTGGAGTCCAAGGCCAGGGTCATTACTGACGTGGTCAATTCCATGAGAGGTTCTCAATACAGGATATTTCAGAAAAGGGTTGATGAGATATGCGATCTTTTCATTCATATGCATCCGAAGGACGAGGAACCTTATGTGCTGGCGGGAAGCTGGTATGAAGCCAAAGGGGATAAGGCAGAGGCGGAAAGGATATATAGAAATTATGCTGAAATAGCACCTGACTCCCTAATGTCTTGGCTTAATCTGGATATGTTGTTTATGGATGATGCGGACAAGAGAGAGTCCATTTTGATGGAGGCTTTGGAACATATCAGCGACAAAAAGGACAGAGCCAGCATCTATGCCAGTCTTGCTAATCTATATTATTATTCCACTCCTCATAAAAAGAAAGGAATGGATTATTTCGAGAAGGCCTATAAGGCAGATCCAGAGAATGCTATGATTCTGAACAATTACGCCTATGCCCTCAGTCTTGAAAATAAGAATCTGAAGAAGGCGAAAAGGCTCTCTCAAAAATCCTTGGAATATATGCCTGAAGAAGTGGCTTTTCTGGATACTTACGCCTACATTCTTTATCTGAGAGGCGAATATGAGGAGGCGAAGAAATATTTCAAGAAGGCGCTGGTCTATGGAGGGAAAGAGGATAAGTCTATATTGGAGCACTATGCCCTGACCCTGGAGGCGCTGGGAGAGACTGATTTGGCAGAGTATTATAGGAATTTGGCCAAGGACAAATGAAAAAACTCATCCTCATAGCTTTGAGCTTGCTGCTTTGCTGTGTGGGTCTGTCCGCTCAGGATGCCCAGAAACAGCAGGTGGAGAAATTGCGCAAGGAGATAGAAGAGCTGGACAGGCAGTTGAGGGCCAATGAGGGGAAAAGCGCTGATGCGACAGCACAATTGGCATTGACTAAAAAGAAGATAGGGGCCTGCAGGCAGCTGGTGGCGCAGAGCGAGAAGGAGTCCGCACGGCTTAGTCGGGAGATCAGGCAGAAAAATGCGCAGATAGCCCAGACGCAGCAGGCGCTTGAGGAGAATTTGGCATACTATCAAAGTCTTATAAAGAGCGCTTATCTGAGCAGGGATCCGAAACTGCGTTTCCTATATGTGATTTCGGGGGAAAGCATAGCCCAGGTGGTGCGCCGCTTCAATTACCTGCGGACCGCCTCAGATAATCTTAGGGACGAGGCGAAGAGCATAGCTCAGCGGAAGGAGATTCTGGAGAGGGAAAAGCTCCAGTTGGATTCGCTGCAGAATGAGAACAAGGCAGTCTTGGCCCAGAGAAACAAAGAGTTGCAGAGCCTGAAGGCGAGCGAGAAGAAGGAGAGTCAGATAGTGGCTGAGCTTCAGAAGAATAAGAGCAAGTATCAGGCGGAGATTAAGAAGAAGAAAAAGGAGATAGATGCTCTGAATAAGAAAATCGCGGAACTTATCGCAGAGCAGAACCGCAGACAGAAGGCTAAAAGTAGTCCGCAGAAGCAGGTGGACATTCAGCTGTCTAAGGAGTTTGCGGCTAATAAAGGCAGACTGCCTTGGCCTGTAAATGGCACTATAGTAGGACGTTATGGTAAGCACAAGCACCCTGTTTACAAGAATGTGGACCTTCCGTTTAATAATGGCGTGAATATCTCGACCGCGGCTTCTGAGCCGGTGAAGGCGGTCTTCGACGGAGAGGTCTGCAAGGTGGTGGTGATGCCTGGCTATAATCAGTGCGTGCTCATCCAGCACGGAGAGTACTATACTTTCTATTGTAAACTTAAGAAGGTGAATGTAAAGGCGGGAGACAAGGTGACTTGCGGACAGCAGATAGGGATCGTGGATACCATCTCCGACCAGACCCAGCTGCACTTCCAGATATGGAAGGGGACCGCTTCTACGGATCCGGAGCCCTGGCTGCTTTAACGGAATTTTATCAGTTCTACAGCCCCTGGACAGAGGTCTTCTTCCACGGGGGTCAGATGTATGATTCTCTGATTAGGTGAGCCTCTGAAAAGCAGAGTCGTGTCTCTTTGCTCCAGAATGAAGGGCCCGTCCACGAGGGTGTCCAAGTATTTGAGCATCTGGGATTTGACAGGGTCTTTTTCTATCTCTTCCAGGGTGAAACCCGTCCAGCACCAGATATTCTTTCCTGTCTCTTCCTTTATCCTTCGGGCCAATTCCGTAAAGGCTTCCGCCTGATAGAAAGGGTCTCCGCCGCTGAAACTGACATTAGAGATGCTGTCTTCACGGATTATCTCCATAATCTCGTCTAGACTCATCCAGTGGCCGTTGTTCATGTCCCAGGACTGGGGATTGTGACAGCCAGGGCATCTGTGATAACAACCGGCACAGTATATGGCAATGCGCAGACCAGGGCCATCGGCCATGGTCTGCTGCACTATATCCATAACAGAGATTTTATTTGTGAACGACACGGTCTTTCAGCTCTGCAAGTTTGCCGCTGTTCCAACGGTTCGTAGTACCTACCAGGTAACCTGTGATTCTCTGAAGAGTATCTATGTTCTTCGAGTGGCAGTGAGGACATTCTTCGAGGTCTTCGGAGGCGTCTTCGTAGCCGCAGTCCAGACAACGGTTCCTGTTATGGTTAACGCTGCCGTAACCGATGTTGTACTTGTCCATTAGGTCCACGATGTTCATGATGGCCTCAGGGTTGTGGGTAGCATCTCCGTCTATCTCTACATAGAAGATATGGCCTGCGCCTTCGTACTGGTGATATGGACCCTCGATCTTGGCCTTGTGCTCAGGGGTGCAGTGGTAGTACACCGGAACATGGCTGGAATTCGTGTAGTAATCCTTGTCGGTAATGCCCGGGATAACTCCGAATTTCTTCTTGTCCATCTTCGTGAATCTTCCGGAAAGGCCTTCGGCAGGGGTTCCGAAGAGGCTGAAGTTATGCTGATAAGTCTCACAGTAGCCGTTGATTCTCTCGCGCATATGCTTTACTATCCTCAGACCCAGTTCCTGAGCTTCCTCGCTTTCCCCGTGGTGCTTGCCTATGAGGGCGATCAGTGTCTCGGCCAATCCTATGAATCCAATCGCAAGCGTTCCCTGATTCAGAATGCTCTCCACTGTATCATTAGGGCCAAGTTTCTCTGATCCTATCCAAAGTCCGTTCATAAGCAGAGGGAACTGCTTTTTCAGAGCGGTCTTCTGGAAGTTGTAGCGGTCGTTGAGCTGCTTGGCAGAGATGTCCAAAGCCCAGTCGAGCTTATTAATGAAGGCTGCGATTCTCTCTTCCTGATTCTCTATGCCCATACACTCGATGGCGATGCGCACGATATTGACGGTGGTAAAGCTGAGGTTGCCGCGTCCGATAGAGGTGCGAGGACCGAACTTGTTGTCAAATACCCTGGTGCGGCAGCCCATAGTGGCCACTTCGTGAACATAGCGCTTAGGGTCATCGGCTTTCCAGTCAGGATCCTGATTGAAAGTGGCGTCCAGGTTCAGGAAGTTAGGGAAGAAGCGGCGTGCAGTTACCTTGCAGGCGAATTTGTAAAGGTCATAGTTCGGATCTTCCGGCAGGTAGCTGACACCTTTCTTCTTCTTCCAGATCTGAATAGGGAAGATGGCTGTAGAGCCGTTGCCTACTCCCTCGTAAGTGGTGTTGAGGATCTCGCGGATGATGCAGCGGCCTTCTGCAGAGGTGTCAGTTCCATAGTTTATAGAGCTGAATACCACCTGATTACCTCCGCGGGAGTGAATAGTATTCATATTGTGTACGAAAGCCTCCATAGACTGGTGTACTCTCGATACTGTCATATTGATACACTGTTGAACGACTCTCTCGTCTCCGGAAAGACCGGTCAGGTCGTGCTTCAGATAGTCGGAGATGGCGACATCATAAAGATAAGAGTAATCGGTATTATCGTACTCGGCGAGCTTACGGAGTTCTTCCTGGAAAGTCTTCCTCACGTAAGGAGCGAGGTAGAAATCGAATGCCGGAATGGCCTGGCCTCCGTGCATCTCGTTCTGCACAGTCTCCATGGATATGCAGGCCAATACGCTTGCGGTCTCGATTCTCTTAGCCGGTCTGCTCTCCCCGTGGCCGGCTTTCAGTCCGTGCTCGAGGATAAGATCAAGCGGGTGCTGCAGACAGGTAAGGCTCTTGGTAGGATAGTAGTCCTTGTCGTGGATGTGGATGTAACCGTCCTTCACGGCTTCTCTTACGTCCTCGGCGAGCAGGCACTCGTCCACATAGGTCTTGGTAGCCTCGGAAGCGAACTTCATCATCATGCCCGCAGGAGTGTCGGCGTTCATGTTAGCATTCTCGCGGGTGATGTCGTTAGCCTGGGCGTCGATGATCTCCTGGAAGATCTCGGTGGTCTTCGCCTTGCGGGCCAGGTTTCTCTGGTTTCTGTAGGCTATATAGCGTTTGGCCACCTCCTTGCGAGGACTCTTCATAAGTTCCATCTCCACGCAGTCCTGAATCTCTTCTACGCTCATCTCCTCTTTCTGCTGCTTGGAGATCGTGTCAGCTATCTTCGCGGCGAGGATGATGTCTTCTCCATCTTCTGTTACTGCCATGGCCTTCAGTATGGCGGCGACTATCTTCTGATTGTTGAAGTCCACCCTGCGGCCATCTCTTTTAGTTACGTATTTGATCATATTCGGTGTTATTATTTCGAGTGAAAAAATTATCTCGCCCTTGAGGAGCAAGAATCTCTAATGCAAAGATATATGATAAGATTATTCTTTCTCTTATTTTCCCGAAATAAATTTTTCAACAAAACAAATTCGTCCTGCTAACATTTTGTTTAGCAAGACGATAAGTCGTAAAATTTAAGAGGCTAAAAAGCCCTCTTGTAACACTTTTGTTACTCGGAAACGCAGACCAGCACGTGACGGTCGAAGGTGAAGTAAAGTAGCTCCAATTCCTGCTCGTAGCCGTCTTTGTCTGTGAATGTAGCTTCCAGTTCTCCCTCGTCTTTCAGACGGAAGGATTCTACTTTAATCTGCTCAGCGAAATCTACATCGTGCTGGGAGGTCAGCTTGTAGATGGACTCCTTAGCACACCAGTAGATGGCGAGTTGTTCATTCCTCTCGTCTTCGTCGAGATCTTCGATCTCTTCGCGGGAAAGGGCTTTCTTCTCCACTGCCGAGAAATCCCTATCCAGGGATTCACAATCTATTCCCACCTCGTCTTCGTCATTCAGCATGACGGCGACATATTTGTCAGTGTGTGTGATACTGATGTTGATGGCGTTGTTCTCGATGTAAGGTTTGCCGTTATCGTGATGCGAAAGATAGACTTTCTCCTCGAACATGGCATCCAGCAATGCCCTTACTGCCAACTTCTGCTTCCGCAGGGATTCACTTTTAATATAGGAAATCTCCTCAAGTTCGTCTGAGGGAATGGACGTCATTGCGCGAAGCTCTGCCTCACTCTCTGAAATTTTCCAGACTCCTACGCGCGAGTGCGCGGGGTCATCAAGATCTTTTGTAAAAAATAAAGCCATAAAAATTAATTGACAGGTGCAAATATAGTGTTTTTCACTTGAAAAAACACCATATCTGCACCATTTTGTCTAAAAAGCGGCTTTTACAGCTACTTTATGCTGAAATATTTATAAAATACTTTGGTGGTAAGACCTCTGTCCGACCTGTCGTCCCTATATCCCACGGCATAGGCCACGTATTCGTTGGAGTTCTCCTCATTCACATCGTCGAATTGCAGGACTTGCTCTCCGCGAATGATATAATTGTTCAGAACTCCATAGCTCCTAAGCACAGATATATACTGTCTGGCCAAATCCTCCGGAGATTCTTCATCTTCCCATATCTCCTTTGTAGTTATGTCACATATATAGGTATAGGAAGCATCCGGACTTACTTTCAGAAATCCGTCTTCGAAGCTGAGCTCGAAACTCATTCCGTTCTGGCTTGCACTCTTGGTCCGGAATTCATAGACTTCCATCCGATCTCCTATCTTGGCATTTGAATTCTCATCGAACTCCAGATAGAAGGCTATTACATAGTACACGGTGTTATCCAGGAGGTTAAGCTCTATTCCAGCCGCCTGTGTCTCGAACACGCCTCTGTAGAGCATCCCCGACGGGTCCACTCCGTATATGGAGGCCAATTGCAATATCCCCTCCACCATCGTGTCCACGATCTTGCCTGCCCCTATGCTCTCGTACTGTGCTTTCGTAAGAATATTACAGTAGTAAGAACGGGAAGGATCCAGCGGGCTTATGCTTATAGCCGCATCGCAAGTGCTTATATTCTGCACTTCGAAGCCGAAATCGTGGTACACTGCCTGACTTTCATTCTTCTTCGACTGTGCCAAATGAACTGTGACTTTGTTGCTGCTGCTGGACCATATGCTCAGCGTGGCGAAGCGGTCTTCAGCCTCATCGTTCTCTGTAACATGCAGGGCGATGCAGTCTTCAGTCACTTCCTTGATCTCCACCCAGTTTTGCTCGCAGGAGGCTTCGATCTCCACTTCCGGTCCTTTTACGCTATAATATATATGGTGCTGTCCCTCTTCATATCCTATGGACAGAAGATTGGATTCTACGCTCAGTACTGATTTTTCGGTCTGAGGCTCTGCCGCCGGCTCGGTGCAGGAAAATGCACCGAGCATAAGGGCAAAGCAAAAGTATTTTATAATATTCTTTTTAAGCATTTTAGTCGGCTACAAAAGTAATTTCAGCTCCATAGAAGGCTGCTTCAGTCCAACTTCCCTCATAGAGATTGAAGTAGGTGAGAGAATCATCAGTGTTGACGGTCTGGCACTCGTAAGGAGAAGTGGTGGTGAGGACTTCTATGTCATTATACGATACAGAATAGCTTTCTCCATCATTTGAGAGTTTGAGGCATAGACCCCAACTGCTGGTTCCGAGTTTATGTGCAGCCTTGGTATAAACGGTGCTGATTTCACCTACGCTCTCGGTGGATTTCATGTCATACTTATAGTAGATTTCAGTCTCAGTGCAGCGTTTTACGTAGATATTAGAGAAGCTGATCTCCACAGGTTTGGTGGCTTCCGAGCCATCCTGAGCCACTGCATTGAGTGTGCAGGTGAGAGCCTTTCCTGTATATTCGGAAGTATTCTCGTCTATCAAAGCCTGGGCATAAGGGTAGATGTCGGCAGGATTGATGCTGAGTTTCCAGGTCTTTGCAGTGGCACTGGCCTGGGTGACAAGAATAGAATCCTTGTATTCTCTGAAGCCCTTGGTCTTAACAAATACCTTCGCACTTCTCTTGACACCGGTATTTTCCTGAATGTTGAGAGTGAGCTTGCCGTCGGCGTAGCTGGCACTGATCCATTCTGCCTCGCTGCTTGCCACAGGAGTCTCGAAGGCGGCATAGACAGGACAACTTAGAACTGTATCTGCTGCAGCTTTTGTCACCTTATAGGATTTGTTTTCCCATTCGAACCAAGGGTCTGGGTTGATGGTGATATTGCCTACATAAGGTTTGCAGTTCGTCTCTTCTCCAGTAGTGAATTTGATCTGAAGGTCGCCGTCATTAATATCTGAAGCGGTAAAGAGGTATGGCTTTCCATCATAAGTTCCGGTCTTTCCTGCAGGAGGAACTACACTTCCTAAAGAATGCTCCACCCCGTTCTGTACCAGAGCTACATCGAAAGTACCTGTAACATCTGTGGTAGCTACACCCAAGGCGCATTTAACCATCTTTACCCCTTCGAAAGAAGCCAAGGATGAAAGGATGGCTTCAGTTCCGCTGATGTTGTTATAAGCCAGACCCTGAACCCTGTTTCCAGCAGAATCGTTGCCACCGAAGCCATAGTTGACATTATTGGAGTTCGGATAAGACAGAGCGAAGTTCATAGTCTTTCCTTCTGGACCCCAAGCTCTTTCAGGATAGGAGCTGGTGATGGTGTTGGAATAATTGAGTCCGCTTGACCAGAGTTCTCCTTCTGCGAGCACTACATTTTTGGAAACGGCTGTATCAGCGGTCTTGAAATGTACCACCGGTGCAGCGATGGCGCTACGCTTGATGTTCAGGCCGCTACGCTCGAATACCAGGTCAGCACGGTTGGTGTTGACAGTAATTGTGACATCGTAAAGTCCAGGATTTAGCACGTACCAGGCGGTAAAGTCCTTGACAGTAGTGCTGCCGTCGCCATTGATGGTGACATAATCTGAAGCATTGGCATATATTCCTGTGATGGCTTCATCTGCATCCTTGGTCAGGTCGAGAGTGAAGGCTCCGGCCAGATCCTTGTTCTCACCTGTGGCTGTGATGGTGACACTCTTCACCACGTAGTCTGCATATTCAGCAGGGACATCTGCGAATTGAATCTTGGCAAAGCCGAAGAGGTGGGCGAAGTTTACGCTTGCCTGAACTTCTGAAGTGGTGTATTCGCCATATTTCTCATCAAAAGAAGAACCTTCCGTAGAGATGGTGAAAGGTGTGGCGAGCATAGTGTCGAAGCTGCCATCCCAGGAAGTCTGAGAAGGTTTCTGAGTGCTGCCGATTTCTACAGTGTAGGCCGTAAGATCGCTGTTAGGGCTGGAGAAAGTTTTTCCCATCAGACCGTAAACGATGTATTCCGGAGCGAAATCGTTTTCTACGATACTATAGAAGTATCCATAGAAATGAGGGTCTTCCACATTGTTATCTACAAGTCGGAAGTTATAGTAATACTGGGAAGCGATATCTCCTTTCGTGGAAGCGACTTTGATGGCGGTAGTAGGAGCTTCCGGTTTTGCGATCAAAGCTCTGAATTGATCTGAGCTGGAGAGTATGATGGCACCTTCTCCGTCGTAGCTGACTTTGCTGCTTTGGGTGTTTACCGCTACATCCAGAGCGATGTTATAAAGTTTCTCCTGCTTTGGAGCGCTAAGTTCATCCTTAGTACATGCGGCCAGAAGGGCTGCTGCAGCTGCTATATATAATATCTTTTTCATAAGCCTTACCAATTAATGTATTCATTTTCGTCACTTACGCTGATGCTGCTTCCGAAAGGACCGCAGCTGCCATCTGCCTTGATGTTGATGTACTGGGCTGCATAAGCACTGTCGGAATTTCTGACTGCCTTGATCAGCACATAGCCTGATTTGAGTATGCTTGGGGCCTTGACAGTAACAGTGCAGTTCTCCTCGTCGAGGGTAGCTTCAAAGTTTACGGCCTCTACCACGACGTGAGTAGTCTCGTCTGCTCCAGTGAGGGTGTAGTTTACTACGAAGCTGTCTTTAGGGTGAACGGAGGTCTCATAGCACTCTACCTTGATGACGAGAGGCAGGTCCTTTTCAATGGTGATGCTGCTCTTCCCGATGTGGAAGATGTAAGCAGTTTCGGTCTCCTCGACACTTACCAGGTCTTCTCCGCTTACAGGAACTTCTGTCCAGGTCTCGCCGTCGAATGAGCAGTACCACTTGCCGTCCTCGATCTTAAACTGTGGGGTGGCGCCGTCCTTACCGTCAGCACCGTCCTGACCGTCTTTACCGTCTTGGCCGTCTTTTCCACTTACAGGAACTTTCTCTCCGTCCTGGAGCAGGAATTCTCCGTTTACGGTCCAGTAGTAAACTCCGTCCACTTCGGCGATGCCGATAAGAGGAGTCTCTCCGTTGGTAATCACGGCCTCGGTCCCATCGCTGAATTTGATGAGGTAGCCGTTTTCGGTCTTGCTGACTGATTCGATAGTCACGGCTTCATTTGAAGCCTTGACGAGCTGTGCGATAGCATCGGCATTGGCCTGAGCCTTAGCCTCCAGAGCGCTGACTCTCTCTTCGAGAGCATCTACGCGATCTTCCAGTTCGCCGGTGCAGCAGCAACACAGAGTCGCTGCACACAAGATTGCAAATACTTTTTTCATAACTAAAAATGTATATTAAAATGATAATATCGGATGACAGATGATAGGATCATCTACCCAAGAAGCGGTCGGTTCCAAAAGTCCGTTGTCCCCCAGCCAGAAGATATTGGAGACTCCGTCACTGTTATCGTATAGACTGGAACTCATAATCTCTGCTATTCCATGTCCATCTCTATACTTGCTGGCGAAAAAGTCTTCCTTCTGGGAAACATCTACCAGGGCCCAGGCAGAATTCAGTTTCGCTATGAGGTCGAAATCGAATACTATATCTCCATTATAATCGGAGTAATAAGTGGCATCTGAACTGTAGCTTCTTAGTTCTTTCAGTTTTTCGGCCACCTCTGAGCCGCAGAGATTCGCTATAGCATCCCAGAGCTGCCCTATGCTTGGAATGTACCAGTCGCTGGTACCCTCCGGAGCTGCTGGAGAGAAGTCCGTGGTGACCCAGTCGAAAGCAGGGCACCGCTGAATGTTCGAGGCGAACTCTTCCACGATGTTATGAGTCCAGGTGTATCCATTGATGTCGGCATACCAGGAGGAAGCTATCCTGCATACAGGGACAGTCTCGAAATTATATTCAAAAGAATATCGGGTAAGTTTTTCTCCTCTGGCGTGGGCGGCTTTGGTACAGAGAACCAGTCCGTGAGTGCATCCAAGGGCTTTTTCCTTATCGGAAATCCTGCTCTCGTCAGTCTGGAAGACTATTCCTATGACGGTCTTTCCTTCGAGCGGGGCCGGTTTAGGGTCTGCCCATACCTGATTGCAGCCGTATTCGTCCATGCTTATAAGTCCGCCGTCACTCCAGGGTAACTACTCAGGTACCCCGGCCATAAGCTAAAGGCCATGGCAATCGATAAGTAA
>JBJEBS010000089.1:0-7085 GCA_051870275.1 Candidatus Cryptobacteroides sp. | reverse complement strand
TCAAAGATACATACTTTTTCTTCTTCTCAAACACAGGGTTTTACTCCTGAGCCGATGCTATCAGTGATTGTTATGTAATTTATCGTAATAAATCAGTTTGTATATCTTATTCAGATAAGGAAGAAGAGAAAATTATAAGGCTGCTTGAAACAATTAAGGCTGAACCGTAATGATTCAGCCTTATGAAGTCACTCAGCTTGAAGTTATCGCGCCGTCCGAGGTTATTCTTCTTTTGCAAAGTAAACAATTAAATTTCAAATATCCAAATGTCATCACCAAATATCGAACAAGAAGTCCAAAAATGCTTCAAAGACCTGATGCACATCCGCAGCAGGGTTGTCCCTGTAAAGGTGGGCAAAGAGGTGGTGTCATCCGTCCGGCAGAACTTCCGCAGCGGTGGCTTCTATGGTGCTGCCTGGCAGAGAACCAAGCGCCAGCAGGTGCCGTTCAAAGGTGCCACAGGCTCCTACGGACCGCTGCTCTCGCGCAGCACTCACCTGATGAGTAGCACCGACTACATCCCTGGTGATGCTCAGGTCACTATCCGCAACACGGCCGAATACGCCCAGTACCACAACGAAGGTGCTGAATCCACAGTGACCAAACGGATGAAGAAGTTCTTCTGGGCGAAGCACTACGAATCCAAAGGAGGGAAGAAAGGCTCCAATCCGGAGGCCGACTTCTGGCGCAATATGGCACTCAAGAAACCAGGCAGCCGTATCCGCATCCCTCGTCGTAAATTCCTGGGCCCTTCACCTCAAGTGGAGAAAATTGTTGACAAGATCCTGACAACAGAAATTGACACCTACATCAAAAAACACTTTTAGCAATGGAACATCTACTTTACAACCTTATCGACTATATCGGCAACAATATGCCTGATATCCGCACCATAGATGAAGACTATGGCCAACTTGAAATGCTCAATGACGAGATGAATGATGACTATCCTCTCGTCTTTCCTGCCATTCTCATCGACGCACCTCAAACCAGCTGGGAGGACATCGGAGAGCTGGGCCAGAAAGGCCTCTGCTCCATCACAGTGAGGGCCATCGCCAGGGACTATGCCGAATTAGGGGATGAACTGTGGAAGCGTTTCCACGCGAAGGATCCTAAAGACCACGAGTGGCATTACAGAGGATTAGCGGCTTCACTTTCCGAGCTTAAGGGAACGGAAGCCTTTGAAGAATTTGAAAGTCTGATTAATAAAGTATTCAGCCATGAAAGCAATTGAAATCAACCTGGATGACTACGTCCTCTCAGGAGGCGGATTCAACGGAGAAAGCTATGACTCCAAACAAGACCCGAGCATAATGCTCAAGCTATATTTTCCAGGAAAAATCACCCAGCCATTGGACGAGATGACTCTGGCCCGCAAGGTATATGATCTGGGGATTCCTACTCCAGAGCCAGGAGAATATGTCGTCACCAAAGACGGAAGGTATGGAATCAGATTCCATAGGATAGTGGGCAAAAAATCCATAGCCAGAGCCTGTGGGGAAAACCCTGAGCAGGTCGAAAAATACGCCTGTGAATTTGCCCGTATGTGTAAGCAACTGCATTCCACGGTAGTAAATCCCGAGGATTTTGAAGACATCAAAGACAGATATATCCGTCTTTTGGAGCAGAATCCTTTCTTCACTACAGGAGAAAAAGACAAACTCAGCCGATTCATCTGCGATGCTCCCGACACTCATACGGCCATCCACGGAGACCTTCAGTTCGGCAATGTCATCTTTAAAGACGACAAATACTATTTCATAGATTTGGGAGATTTCTGCCACGGATATTCCTGGTTTGACCTCGGTATGGTATATCTCACCTGCATCGTCAGCGACGACAAGTTCAGAAGTGAGAACTTCCACATGGACACGCCTACCGCCGCCCGCTTCTGGGAGCACTTTGCTGCCAATTATTTCGGAAGCGAACGGCCGCTCAAGGACATTGAAGAGGAGATCCGACCTTATGCCGGACTCAAGGCCCTCATCATCGAAAGAGATGCCAATTGTCCTAAGACCGACATTCGCAAGACTTTGGACAGCATTCTGCTCTAAATGAACTTGAGCTTGAAAGTCAAACCCATATTGACATAGAAATTGGCCAATTTCTCGACGCTGTTGGGATGCACATAGTCCCCTTTACGATAGTATGCACTAAGGTGGAAGCGAAGGTAATTGGCCTTCAGAGGAAGAAAATATTCGAGGCCGGCGCCGAAGCAGAGAAGCTGGGTGCCATCCATTACGACATAGTCGGCGCCGGCAGCAGTGCGGTTCAAATCCAGGCAGGACTTGGCATAGATGGAAACGCGCTCCGAAGGATTGTAGTCCAGCTTAAGCATCGCAGAGAAGTTGTCCGCAGGGTTCCAATAGCCTGGACATAGGCGGGTCGTGGCATCCAGATGCAGGCAGAAATCACTGAAAGCAAAGCTGTTACCTAATGCGGTGTAATAGATGAAAGACTTCGGCTGATACTCCATGGCATTAATGGAATACTGGAAAGAGAAGACCTGATGCTTCGCCCTCCACTCGATATTGTAGGCATACATATCGCTTCCATGGGTCCCGAAAGGACTTTCCGTTATCTGAAAAAGCAGATCCCCCCAAAGCGGAGAAAGGCTGCAATTAGCGCTTACTCCAAAGAGGTAACAAGGCAGGTCAGAATAGAGTAAAGAACTGAAATACATATTGATAGGAGCAGTGTTATACTCTACTCCACCCAGATATAGCACCTGCTTTCCGAGTGTAAAGTTCCACTTCTCATTCGGAGTATATCTAAGGTAAACCCAGTCAGTAGCATCTAAAGAAAAACGATTGTTCACCGGCTTATGCAGACGCTGCTTGATGGAATAGGAGATATGCTCACTCAAATTCCCCGAAGCATCTACACTTATACAATTACCTTTAAATCCGTAATCTGGAATATAATCAAAACGAACATCCGCGCCCAAATTATTGATCTGAGCATTAAGACTTAAAGAAAGACAGCAAAGCGCTAAAATAAATGTTATTAACTTTTTCATCCAAAAATCGTAGTTATTAAAGCCAAAGATAGGTATTTTGTTTATATTTGCAGCATGATTAAGATTTTAATTTTCGATTTGGACGGCACGCTCATCGACACCATAGCCGACCTTTCAGCCGCGACTGACTATGCTCTCTCCCGCCGAGGACTCAAAACCCATAGCATAAAAGACTATACCGCCATGGTAGGTCACGGCATCAAAAGACTGATAATAAGCGCCTTGGAAAAGAGTCTCGGAGCCACTCCGCAGGAAGACCTGGTGGAAGACTGCCTGAAAGACTTTACAGATTATTACGTGGAACATATAGATGTCCACACCCGCCCATACGAAGGAATGCAGGAACTTCTAAGATATTTTCAGGATAAAGGCTGCCAGATAGCTGTAGCTTCTAACAAATTCCAGGCAGGAACCGAAAAACTTATAGCAGAATTCTTCCCCGACATACATTTCACCGCAGTGATGGGGAACTCCCCCGCGCTGCCCCTTAAGCCTGATGCTGAAGTAGTTAACTACATTCTCCATAAAGCCGGAGCCTCCAGAGAAGAATGCATCTTCATAGGCGACAGCCCTACCGACCTGCAGACAGCCAGAAACGCCGGAGTAAAAAGCATTGCAGTCTGCTGGGGTTTCCGCCCACGAGAGGTCTTACTGGAAGCAGACCACCTGGCATCCACCCCGCAGGAACTAAAAGAAATACTTGAAAGCCTGATCTAAAATCCCCTGCCGAAGGTCTCCCATAGACGGGCCTCCATCTCGCCCCAGAGCAGCACCGCCTCGTCGTGACAATTTGCGCTGAGGGCGTTAAGAGTTTGAGCATCAGCATCCGGACTCAGTGCCGACACCGCCTCCAGCATGCTCTGCTCCTGCTTCGCTACCATAGCCATAAAGTCAGTCTTGGTCTTCTGCCAGGCCAATGTCGCCAGTTTGTTCGCTTTCCTGAACTGCCAGAGCGCAAGTTCGGGGTCGTAGCCCTGCTGTCCACAACGCCTATATGCCGCAGGGACTTCGGAATTACCACAGAAGATAGGGACGCGAGGAGATTGGCCCGGATTATCAAGGCCCAGATAGCACACTCCGCCCACTGCGTCAGGAAGCCAGCTACGAAGCTGAATAACAGTCGAATACGAGCACCAAGCCACGGACACGGTACGCTGGAAAGGCACCACGTCAGGCTTCAGATAATTCAAAGTCTTACGCATCGTGGTGGTAAGCCAAGGATTTGCCAGCGGACTGATCTCCTCATCCGAGATCTTCACATCCTTAATCGCATCGAGTTCCGTCCCCTCATAATTCGCACGAAGCAGAGCGAAGACATCCTTCACATCCACCTTCTTATCCGGCTTCACGGAGAAAGGCAACTCATCCATATCTTGAGTAAGGCCCAGAGAAGGAGCCAAGCTGCTGAGTATAAACCAGTCACGCTCCCTGAAGTTCTTCCCGCGAGCGTACTCAGCCTTATATACCTTCCAGAATTTAAACTCAGACTTCCCGTCCCACAAGCCATATTCCAGGGCCACTTTCTTCACGTTTTTCGAGCAGAGAAAATTCTTCGGGTCATTCTCCAGCGCCCCTATCCTCGGCACATTCGCAGACACTCCCACATGCTCATCCGGCAGCCTCTTCGCCACCCAGACTGCTCCCTTCTTCCCTTTCCCACAACCAATTATCTCGAAAAACCAGACCTCTTTCGGATCCGCCACGGTAAGACACTCCCCCGAATCAGCATAGCCATATTTTTCGGCCAATGAGCCCATCAGCAGCACCGCCTCCCTCGCCGTACTGCACCTTTCCAAGGCCATTCTCTCCAGTTCCTCTATCATAAACAGCGAATCAGGATTACGCAGAGTGTCCGGCCCGCCCCAGGTCGTCTCCCCTATGCCTAACTGCTTTTCATTCAGACAAGGATATGCAGTATTCAGATACGCATAAGTATGCCTGGCCTCAGGGATACTTCCCGCCAATTTCACTCCCGTAGTATCCTCTCTCGAAGCCGTGTGCATAGTATTCTTATACACAAGCCTTTCCGAGCCTTTCGGGTGATCTTTAGCCTCCTCTATGCTAAGCCAAGTTCTATACACCCCGTCACAGGTGTGCGAAGTTATAACGCTCCCGTCCACACTCGCCTCCCTTCCCACGATAATGCTCGTGCAAGCGAGCTGCTCCTCTTCCCAGGCCCAGAGCGTCTGAGCTGCCATCAGGCAGCTTATAATAAGTATGCCAATTTTCTTCATATCAATATGTTGCCGTTATATGGAAGCAGTGCTCCACTCTTTCGTATTTAACCAGACACTTCCCCGCTTTCCTTCTATCCACCAACACTTCGCTCAGCACCTTGGTCAGTTCATAAGGCTGCATGAAAGCATCCTGCTCCTCCTCGTTATCTCTCTCATAGCGGGTATAAGTGATGTCAAAGGTAGTTCCGTAGCAGTGCGCCGAATTCGCAGAGGCATTGGCATTCCCGCTCCTTCTTAGATTCTTCACGTCTTCCTTCGAGCGCAGCACCGAAGTTACCACCAGCTTGTACTCCAGCAGGTCTTTACTGCGAAGCGAATCCCTGAAAGCCTTGGATATAGCTGCAAGTTCCGCTGCAGCCCCCTTGGTAAGATATGGAGAAGAATAACGAAGAGTATAGATATTGTACAGGTCGTTATCCTCAATATGCACAAGTTTCTTATTACTGGCCACTTCCGCACGACTTTCAGGAGGCTCAGGAAGACCTACCATCTTAGCCACATTAAGGTGTTCCTCGTTCATATCCTTGAAAAGGGCAGCGTAATTAGGCTTCTTCTTAAAATAAATAATTTCATCCTTTTCTTTCTCCACTTCCACAGCAGGAACTTTCTGTACAGGAACTTCTTCCTCAACAGGAATTTCCTCGATTACAGCCTCGCTTCTGATATCGTCATCAGGAATAGGCTGCGCATTATGATTCCCGACAGAAACACCGATAAGCAGGCCTATCAGCAAACCAAAAACAAATGGTATGAGTAGTAATAAAAGTCCTAAGACAGATTTATTGATTTTCATTTGATCAAGTTCAAGAATTCGTTTCTGGTTTTCTCAGATTTCAAAAAAGCCCCGCTAAAAGCCGAAGTGGTAGTAATAGAATTAGACTTCTCCACTCCACGAAACTGCATGCAAGTATGACTGGCCTCGATAACCACGGCCACTCCCAAAGGGTGCAGAGCCTCCTGGATACAGTCCCTGACCTGCACCGTAAGCCTTTCCTGAACCTGCAGCCTGCGGGCAAAGGTCTCCACCACCCTTGCGATTTTGCTCAGGCCTGTAATCTTGCCGTCCGGGATATAAGCCACATGGCACTTGCCGATAAATGGCATCATATGATGTTCGCAAGTGCTGTAAAGCTCTATGTCCTTCACCAGCACCATCTGCCTGTACTCCTCATCGAAGACCGCTTGTCTGATTATGCCAATTCCATCTTCCTCATAGCCTTTAGTCATGTACTGCAGTGCTTTGGCGACCCTCTCAGGGGTCTTCTGCAATCCCTCCCTTTTCGGGTCTTCCCCTAGGAGGGCCAATATCTCCTTCACATGTTCCGCGATCTTTTGAGTAGTCTGCGGGTCGTAATTATCAATTCTTTCGTACGCCATATCGCAAAATTACAGAAAAAGTATTGAAAGATATAATATTTTTCTATCTTTGCGGCGGAATTGAAAAAAAACAAAAAAAGGATAAATTATGTTTTGGACTTTAGAATTGGCCGGCAGTTTGGACGATGCTCCATGGCCAGCAACAAAAGACGAACTTCTCGATTACGCTAACCGTTCAGGAGCCCCAGAAGAAGTGTTGGAGAACCTTCAGGAACTTGAAGACGATGGCGAGATCTACGAAAGCATAGAGGATATCTGGCCAGATTACCCTACCAAAGAAGACTTCTTCTTCGATGAAGAGGAGTATTAGGGACTTAACTACCTGATAATAAGCAATTTAAGTGCATCGGGTACGGTTTTCAGACCGTACCCGATGGCGTTTTACGGCATTCTACGGCTGCCTTTTAGTTTTCTATGCGAATTAGATTATTCCAGACTCCATTCATAGACAG
>JBJEBS010000088.1:0-7091 GCA_051870275.1 Candidatus Cryptobacteroides sp. | reverse complement strand
CCGATGGCGCGGTTACGCCGTCTGACCTTCAGGGAACAGCCGATAGCCATAGCCAGCATAGGATCCCCGAAAGGCTGGGTATGATTGGCATAGATAAAATAGCCCTTGTCGCGGGGCAGGGAGCTGAGTTTTTCCACGCCGATGAAGCGGGCGCGAAGGCAGATTCTCCAGTAAAGATGGCCGATGAGGCCGAAGATGTAGTAGAGTAGCCTGCCGAGATGCCTCTCCCAGAAGCGGTCGCGGATGTAACGGTAGTCCTCGGGCAGGTTGAAGTCCTGTCCGGCATTCTCCACCAAGTCCTGGTCGAAGCTGCTGTATGTGTAGCTTCTTTTCATCTATGCTGCCATGTCCCAGTCTTCGAAAGTGTAGTCCAGGGCCTTTCCGAAGCCCTTCTCGTAGGCCTCCTTTTTATACGCCATATCCTGCTTCATCATAGCTATGCTGTTTTCTTTCAGGCTCTTGGATGGGTCTGGATAGATGGGCTTCATAATGTGCAGGGTAAAGTGATGTGGCGTTTCTTCTATCTGGACGAAGCAGGGGATGACGGGGACATTGAATTTCGTGGCGTAGTGGTAGGCGCCTCTTTTCAGGGGCCTCGGCTTGCGGTAGTTCAGCCACATCTCCTGCTCGGGGTAGATGAGAACGTAATGGTCTCCCTTCAGGGCCTTCTGCAACTCCTCCTCGAAGTGCTCCGCCATGAAACTGCGGTCCTTGCTCACCGGAATGAGGTCGGTGTAACGCAGGAAAAAGCCCTTCCAGCCAGGCATCAGAAAGTTCGTATCCTGGCTCACCACCCTCAGCGGTCCGCGATGCTTTTTCGCGGCCAGCCTCCTGATGAACATATTCTCGAAAGGGGAGAAGTGGTTGCTGGTCACTATCGCAGGGCCCTTCAGGTCCCGGATATTCTCCATGCCAATTATCTTCGTATGCGCGGTGTACCCGAGCGACACCAGGTCCACGCAGCGTCTCGCCACGAAGCGTTTCAGCTTGAAAGACAGGGTCTTGTTTCGGGCCAATATTCTTTCCAGTTCTGCCTTCCTTTCCTGAGGGCTGAGTACGGGGTCGCCGGGCTCCACCTTGTCGTTGAAGCGTCCTTCCAAAACTTTCTGCTTGATATTGGCCTTTACTGCTTCTGCGTGAGGATCCATAACTAAAGGCGTTTTTCCAGTCCCTGGTCGAATACTTTCTTGAAGGTCAGCTCTTTGGAGTCAGCTATCATCTGGCCTCTATCGACGAGAAGAGCCATGCTCTTGGCATCCGAAGCCTTCTGTTCCTCGCTGTAGGCGGCCTTAAAACTGCGCAGCTCCTCGATGTAGCCTGATTTCTCGGCGTATTTCCAGAAATAGTCGGCGTACTGGATGCCGTCATAGCACCAAGGTTTCGCGAAAAGGTTATAGTGAATGATCTGAGGATGCTCCAGAGCCGGCTTGTTCTCGTTAGGCATAGCGTCCCATTCTTCTGTAAGATAATGAATGCGTCCCTTGCACATGGCGTTGATGTAATCCTGGTCTGGGGCTATGGTGTCGAAGTGATATTTGTTCAGGAGCTCGAGGAAACGGCTGCCGAAATTTACCTTTCTAAGGGCTTCCAGATCCATCAGCAGGACTCCTGAATTGATGTAATCCGTGTTCTTGTCCACTCCTACGGCCTGTTTTACATAGTTCATCAGCGGTTCCACTTCCTGTATGGAGAAATCAGGGCAGGCGGCGATGAGATTGTCTCCCAACTCGGTCTCGAAGAGGGTGGAGAGGTCTCCTGGTACCACTACATCGCTGTCCAGATAGATGCCTCTCTGGTACTGAGGGAACATATCCGGAATGAAGAGGCGGAAGTAGATGGTGAGGGTGAAATAGTCGGCTCTGAGTTTATTGCCTATAAAGTCTGATTCAATTCCCTCGAACTTTTCCTTCATAGGCAGGATCTCTACTTGGAAATGCTCGCAGGACAGGGAGGAGAGACGGCTGATGTTCTCTTTGCTCAGGCCCTGGTGGAGAATAATCAGGTGGTAGTCGTATTTGTCAGTAGAACAGTTCTCTATAATCGAACTGATGGTGGCGGCCAGAGTGGCCGCATAGTTGTCGTCTATCGTGAAGAAGACGGGAATAGTCATTTTGTTCATATACTTATCCATTGTGTGATCTTTTAATAATTTGTGCATCTTCTCCTGATCCCAAGGCTTTACCGTGACAGTCCTAATGTAGGGGAAGAAGCGGAAGGTGGTGCTGTAGTGTCTGAATACTGTGTCAGGGTGATAGCGTCTCTGGTCGTTGTATCTGAAAGGAGCTATTTTGACATTTCGGGCTGCCCTGTTCAGGGCATGCTGGTCCGGAAGGAAGAGTTTCTCTTCGGCGCACATCTGACGGCATCTCTTCAGAAATCCTGTCTGCTTCATATAGTCCATATTCATAAGCAGCACTCCGGAGTTAAGGTAAGGGTGATTCCCTGAGATCTTGCGGGGGTAGAACCATCTGCCGTAGTAATCCTTTACCGCCACATACTCGTGCCCGCTGAAATCCTGATGGTAGAATTCTACCGGATCGGCGCAGCAGACTACATCGTAATCGAGGTAGAGGAGTCTGGAGGGCAGTTCTTCCAACAGGTCGGCATAGAGCCGCAGCATGCAGTAGGGCGTGAAGCGGGTGGATAAATTGGCATAAGGAGGAAAGGAGCGAAAGAGCTCTGAACAGTCGAAAAGGCGCACTGAACTGTCGGGACAGGAGCGTTTCAGCAGGCTCTCCAGGCTCTCGCAAAATCTGGGGCTGATGGCTTTGAAGCCTCCTTCGCTGTAATCCATGGTCATTATGAATAGATTCAAAGGCTCACTGGCGTGATCCATCAGGCTAAGTACGGACATAAATATGCCCCTCTGGGTGTTAGAGTCTCCGCAATATAACAGGTTCATTTTTTAGTATATTAATTTTACAGTAGTGTTTGACACTTGTGTAAAAAACTTGGCAAAGGTAAGGAATTTAATTGAATTTTCTTATATTTGTTTTCCGTTAGTTGTAGTGTTTAACCTATATCCTTTTAACTCAGTGAATAATCGGGAGAATTTCGGTAGCAATGTAGCGGCTATTCTGGCTCTGGCGGGCTCTGCCATAGGGCTTGGCAATATCTGGCGTTTCCCTTATATGGTGGGAGAATACGGTGGAGCAGCTTTTATCATAGTGTATGTTTTGGCTTCTCTGATTTTGTCCATCCCCATTATGCTTTCCGAGGCTGTCATCGGGAGGCGTTCTCATCAGAATCCTTTCGGAGCTATGCGTTCCATGTCCTCTAACAAGATTTGGAGCCGCTTGGCGATAGTGACGGTTCTGGCTCCCATCCTTATCCTGTCTTTTTACAGTGTGGTGGGCGGCTGGTCGCTGAAGTATCTGCTGAAGTCTTTCAGCCTTCCTGTGGCTACGGCGGACTCTTCGGTCTTCAGTGCTGAGTTTGGGGGATTCATCTCTTCGCCTTACGCTCCGGTGCTTTTTCATACTATCTTTCTGCTGCTTTGCGCCTTGATAGTGCTGGGCGGAATCAAGTCCGGAATTGAGAAATTCAATAAAGTCACCATGCCGCTGCTTTTCTTTCTGATAGTGCTGATGGCGGTGTTCTCCTGTCTGCTGCCTGGGGCCAAGGAAGGAATAGATTATCTTCTTAGACCTGATTTCAGTAAATTGAGTCCTCAGGGAGTGGCATCGGCGGTGGGGCAGAGTTTTTTCTCCCTGTCTCTGGGAGTGGGAACTATGCTGACCTATTCTTCATATATCAGTTCGAAGGACAACTTGTTTTATTCCGCGCTGGGAACTACCGGCTTCGATCTGCTCTTCGCCCTGCTGGCCGGCTTTGCTGTGATGCCGGCAGTATTTGCTGCAGGAGCCACTCCAGGAGCCGGTCCTGGACTGATCTTCGAGACTGTGCCGTATATTTTCGCGCAGATGGGGGCGAATCAGCCTTGGCTGGGAGCTGTGGTGTCGGTGCTCTTTTTCTTGGCCATCTGTTTTGCTGCCCTGTCTTCTGCCATCTCACTTTTCGAAGTGGGGGTTACCTATATGGTGGAGGAGAAGAATATCTCCAGAAAGAAGGCTGTGGTGCTGATATTTATTATAGCTTGGGCTCTGGGTATTCTCTGCTCTCTGTCTTTCGGTGTTCTTTCGGATATAAAGATCTTCGGGCGATGCATCTTCGATTTCTGTGATTACCTGACTTCTAATTATCTGATGATGTTCGGCGGTCTGCTTACCGTGCTGTTTGCCGGCTGGGTGATGAAGCGTGCGGATGTCTGGGATGAATTTACAAATTCGGGAACACTTTCCATTAACAGGAAGGTATTCCCGATTCTTTATTTCCTGATGAAGTATCTGGCTCCGATAGGAATAGTGCTTATCTTCGTGACCAACTTTATGCCATAGTCCTTCTGAGGGCGTGGCCGCTGTTCTTAAGGGCTTCCTTGTCAAGATTGCCCTCATTTAGAACCCTGTGGCCGTTGATCCATACCTCTTTTATTCCGAAGGACTGGCTCTGGTCAGGTGTTCCTGCTTTGAGTTCCTTTTCGTCGAAGATGCTGAGGTCGGCATAGTAGCCTTCCCTGACATAGCCTCTTTCTGCTATGCCGAAGCGCTCGGCGACGGCGGCTGTCATCTTCCGGATGGTGCGAGGCAGGGTGTCGCCGTCGCCGCTAAGGGAGTGTTTCAGGAATTTAGGTGCCACGTCGTAGATGGCAGGATTCTGTATTCCGTGTTCTTCCACCCAGGCGTCTGTCATATAGAGGACATTGTCGTCCTTAGATAATTCGCTGACTATCTGAGAGGTAGAATACGGACCCATGTTTACCCTTCCCTTGAAATCGCTGTATTCACAGAGATCTAGGTACATGTCTATGTCAGATTTGCCCTCCTCCTGAGCTATCTGGTGAACGGTCTTGCCTTCGTATTTCTCATAGCCAGGGCCTATGTAGGCTATCTGGATGTCGTCGAAGCCGAAGCCCAGCAGAAGAATGCTCGCCTTGGCCAGGATGGTGAATTTCAACTTATTGAACCACTGCCTTTTAGCCTTAGGACTGAGCTCTGCGTACCAGGCAGGCATAATGACAGTGATGACACTTACCCCCAGCAGTTCGTCGTAGATGTCGAACTTGGCATCCACCCCGTTTTCCCTCATCTTGTAGATGAGCGAGAGCAGTTCCTTCTTGTGCTTGAAGGAGTTACGCCCCACGAAGATCATGTGGGAGTACTGGAGCTTGCCTTTGCTGCCCTTGGTGATCTCCACGAGTTCATCCATAGCCCTGAGCAGATGTGCCCTTCCCAGCAGCGGATAATCCATGCTCACTGCGGAGCACGCGCGTGGGTGCACGGTCATAGGGACATCATATTTCTCGGCCAATTTGTACACCTTCCTCAGCTCTTCCAGCTTTGAGTACTTCCCCGGCTGATACATTAGGCCAAGCGACACTCCACAGGCTCCTTCCTTAAGGGACTGCTCGATTATGCCTAGCATCTTTTCCTCTTCTTCGGGGCTGAGGTCGCGGTTCTGGTAGCCGCTTACCGAGGCCCTGGCTGAGCAGTGACCTACTATGGCCGCGATGTTGCATGGAACTTGGCCGTCAATACCCTCGAAGAAGGCTCCGGCGCTGGGATAGACCCCGCTGCAGTCCTCGCTGTAGCCGAAGAGGCCTCCGCCTACCTTGTCCACGTTAGTGGAGTCGGCCTCGAAACCTATGGCTGAGAGGCCGCAGTTGCCGGTGATGAAGGAGGTGAAACCCTGCCTGATGAAAGGGTCGAAGTATTTGAGAGGCTCCTTTTTGATGGCGAACCAGTCGTTATGGGAGTGGGCGTCGATAAAGCCGGAAGATACGCTCAGTCCGTCGAGATTCACTATCTGGCAGTCTTCTTCAGACTCGATATGTTCAGCCACTTTCAGAATTTTCTCTCCTGAGATCAGGATGTCGCCTACGAAAGGCTCGGAGGCGCTACCATCATAGATTCGGCCTCCTTTAAGTAAGGTTTTAGTACAGCTCATAGATTATTTATTTAGATATTCTAATATTTGTTCGGCGTGTATTTTAGTCTTGATCTCCTTAGGACTGAAGATCTTCTCTATAACACCCTCTTCATTAACCAGATAGGTGGTCCTGAGTATGCCTATGGTCCTGTGCCCGCAGGCCACTTTCTCGCCCCAGCAGCCCAACTCCTGCAGGACTGTGGTCTCTGTGTCGGCGATGAGAGGAAAGTCCAGGCCCTGCTCCGTGGCGAATTTCTTCTGGGTGGCTTCTTTATCTTTGCTGATACCTATGATGCTGTAGCCCAGGGCTTCGAGTTCCTGCTTGTGGGCCTGCAGGGAGCAGGCTTCAGCTGTGCAGCCGCTGGTGTTAGCCTTAGGGTATGAGTAAAGTACGATTTTACGGCCGCGGTAATCGCTCGCCTTAATCTCTTTACCGTCCTGGTCTCTACCCAGGATTTCCGGTATTTTGTCTCCGATAGTCATGTTGAATTATTTACTCAAGTTTCGCAAGTAACTAATAATATAATATTAAGAGATTTGTGCTGCTTGCGAAACTTTTTCCCACGCACATTTCTCTTTGTTTATCTGACCCTTCTCCTAAATCCTCTTCCTCAGGAAGAGGACTTTGTCGATGCTATAGCATCTCCGTACATAGGTTGTTTCGCACTTGCGAAACTTATATTATTTATATGATAAAAGTTCGAAGTAAAATTCTGTGCCGAAACCTTCTTCGGATTTGAAGTAAACCTTTCCTCCCAGGTAGTTCTCTCCTATGAGTTTCATACTGTAGGTGCCCAGGCCGTGTCCGGTTTTCTTCGTGGTGTTACCCTGGATAAAAATCTTGCTCTTGACAGCTGGCTGAATGACGGCATCGTTGTGTACCGAATAGATGATTCTGTCGCCTTCTGCGCGAACTCTAAGGCGGACATCTCCCCCGCAACTATCCTCGCAGGCATTCTTTATCATATTATGCAGAACCCTGTTAATCAGGACTTTGTCGGATTCTATAAGTTCATCCTGAAGTTTGGATTCTATGGTCAGATTAACATTGAACATATCGCTTGCCACCTGAGAGAGGCTGTTTTTGACGAAATCTATCACTTCCT
>JBJEBS010000087.1:0-7169 GCA_051870275.1 Candidatus Cryptobacteroides sp. | reverse complement strand
TACCGACTACTTGTTCAAAGTGCCTCTGGTGAGCGAAAGCCCGAAATTTCTCACCGAACACATGGTCGAAGTGCCCGCGGTGAGAATAATGCGGGAATTACTTACGGATCAATGAGTCCCACAGGGTCGGCGGGGAGTATACTGTAGGCATGGCTTAGGATAGGGCAGCAGAGTATCTATGGCTGCAGCGGACAGTCTTGTGGCAGGTGGGGAGGATTAGTAGAAGAACAGGTCGCCGCTGACTTTGCTGAAATCGCCTTGGAGTAGGGCTGCTGGGGTTATATGTATGTAGTAGGTGCCGCAGTCGTAGAAGCGGAGGCCCCAGTCCTCGTTTTCGTCTATTTGCAAAAGGCAGACTTCTCCTCTGTGGGCCTCGGAGATTTCATCCTGAAGTGGCTGGGCGAGAAGGAGGTTCCCGTCGTGGGGGCTGTCGGAGACATTTTCGAAGGATACTCCGAGGCTTGGCCGGAAGATACTTTCTCCGCTATCTTCCCAGCAGAGGACGTATGGTTCCAGGGGCTGGTCCTGCGGGGGATCTGGACAGAACAGCACTACCGGCGGGGTGTGGTAATCCAGAGGTGAATCGTATTCGCCTAAGAAGTAGTCCAGGGGAGCGAAGAAGTAGAGCAGACCGCTGTGGGGAAGCAGGTGTTCCTGGTCGAAAGCAGAGAGGTCTTCAAGGCGGAGTTGGCATACAAAAGTCAGAGGCTCGAAGGAGCCGTCTTCTAATTCTACGTAGGGGTAGGGCATATCGGCTGGCAGGTCGGGGGCTCCCCACCAGTGACTCTTGCCTACCAGCGAGTCTTTAGTCTCGAAAGTGTGTATTTTAATCGCCATGGCCAGTGTCTTAAGTCCCAAAAATATAAAAAAATAATTATATTTGTTCGTTTCCGGTAACAGATGTTTGGGGAAGGTCCCTCCGGTGACAGATGTTTCAGAGGGGCTGGAAAGAAGTGGGTTCCGGTAACAGATGTTAAGAGGGGTTGGAGTGAAGGTTGGTTCCGGTGATATAAGGAGATGACGGCACCATGACAGAAGGAGATGAAGGGGGTGGAGATAATATGACGGAAGGGCTGAAGGAAGAAGGAAGAAGGAAGAAAGAAGAAAGAAGTAAGAAGAAGTTCAAGAGATAGATTGAATAATAAGATATTTGTACCTATGAAGCGAATTGCTATTATTACTGGGGCTTCCAGCGGGATAGGGAAGGTCTTTGCCTTGAGCGCGCGGGAGAAAGTGGAATTCGATGAACTTTGGCTTATAGCCAGGCGGGAGGATAGATTGAAAGAGATCGCCCGAGAACTTGAAGGAAAGACTAAGGTAACAGCTATTCCCCTCGACCTGTCCAAGCCGGAGGCCATATCGGAATTGAAAGGCAGGCTGAAATCAGAGGAATTGACAGTATCTCTGCTGGTCAATGCTGCCGGATTTGGTAAATTCCAGTCCGTGGAGGATGTCCCGATGGAGACAGCGGACAAGATGCTGGACTTGAACTGCAAGGCTCTGATGGACTTGTGTTATATCTGTCTTCCGTATCTGAACAGTGGCTCGAAGATTCTGAATGTGGCCTCTGTAGCTGCTTTTCAGCCAGTCCCTTATCAGTGTGAATATGCAGCGACCAAGGCTTTCGTCCTGAACTTCAGCCGCGGGCTTTGGAAGGAACTGAGAAAGAAGGGAATCACTGTCACCGCGCTCTGTCCTTACTGGACCAAGACGGAGTTCTTCAATACTGCCCAGACCGGTTCGGAGCAGGATGTGATACATTATTTCAACGCCATGTATTCTCCTGAAGATGTGGTAAAAAGAGGCTGGCGGGACCTCTTGAAAGGAAGAAGCATAAGTACCTATGGTTTTGTCGCCCGGTTCCAGATAGCTCTGGTAAGACTTCTGCCTCACCGTCTGGTGATGTGGGTATGGTGTAAACAACAGAAAATCAAATAATTTGCGTATGAAAAGACTGACTAATGCGGAAAAGCTCTCTTTGAGAAGGGAGCACAGCCCTAATGCCATCCTTTACTGGATATTGATGAGGGTGGTCGCTGTCCTTAACAAGACTGTCAATACCAAGTTCATATACAAGGCCAGGCCGGCCGACGAGAAAGGTCCTATAGTGCTTGTCAGCAATCACGCATCGAGAATGGACTATCTGTTTACTGCCCCTGTCTGCTATCCGAAGCGTTTGAATTATGTGGTGGGATATAATGAATTCTTCAGGTTCCCGACTAACCTTATGCTGAGAATGGCTCAGGTGATACCTAAGAAGAATTTCACTCCTGACGTGCACTGCATCCGTGCCATTCATAGGGTAGTCAGCGAAGGAGGTAATATCTGCATTATGCCGGAGGGAATGAGCTCCATTACCGTTATGTGCCAGCCGGTCATGCCTGGAACGGGAAATCTGGTCAAGAGCCTGGGTTGTCCAGTCTATTATACGAAGATAGCAGGCGGCTATCTGACGTTTACCAAGCACGTTCTGGACAGGAGAAAGGGAAGGATAGAAGTGACGGTGGACAAGATGTTCTCGCCGGAAGAATTGGCCTCTATGACAGCGGAGCAGGTTGAAGACCGTATGAACGAGCTGCTGGCTCACGACGATTACATCTGGAACGAGAGTGCAGAAGTGAGTTTCGAAGGAGGCGGAAAGATGGCAGAAAAGCTTGATACTCTGCTCTATATGTGCCCGAAATGTGGCAGTATGTACGAAATGAGCTGCGAAGGGAATGTCATGAGATGCAAGCATTGTGGCAATACCGTGGAACTCGACGACAAGTACAGGATTCACGCCTTGGGGCAAGATTCCGTATGTCCGGAAAGGGTGACGGATTGGACAATTCTCGAAAGGCAGAAAGCTGCAGAAGATGTTCTCGCAGAGGACTTCCGATTCGAGGAAAAGGTGAAAGTAGGTGTGCTTCCGGAATATGGCTCGCTTAGCGGGGCTGACAATACTGCCGTCATCTGTGGTGACGGAACCTTGTCTTTGAATTCTGAGGGACTTAGTTTTAAAGGTAAACTTAAGGATAAATTGCTGAATTTCAGTATTCCTATCCTATCGCTTCCTACTTTCGGGATGTGTACGGACATCAGTCGTTTCTACACTTTCCTGGACGGAAATTTCCTGGAATTCTATCCTGAAAGTAACGACGCCCTGCATTGGATGCACCTGGTGGAAGAGATGCACCGTGCCCGTGGAGGCAAATGGCAGTCCTGCCCTTACCGTCATTCAACTGTGTAATTTAATAGATTAAATATAAGTTTCGCAAGTGCGAAACTTATATTAACTAATTAGTTACTTGCGAAACTTGAGTTATGTTAAAAATATATTTCGCTGGATCCATCAAGGGCGGCAGGGGAGATGCCGACCTGTATAATAGGATGATAGAATACCTCCAGAGGGAGCATATCGTTCTAACAGAACACATAGGAGATTTGTCCAAGAGCAAACTCGAAGATGCTCCGAACAAGGAAGTAGCAGTGTATGAGCAGGATACGGCCTGGCTAAGGGAAGCGGACATAGTGATAGCCGAGTGCAGCACCCCTTCACTCGGAGTGGGCTACGAGATGGCTTATGCCGAGCGCTTCGGCAAGGAGGTGCACATCCTATACGATGCCTCCCGTACTGTACTTTCTTTCATGCTCTCGGGAGATGCATACTTCCACATTCACCCTTATCAAAGCGAGGAAGAAATCTATCCTCTTTTAGACCAGATACTTAAATACTGAAGCTTCGCAAGCAGCACAAATCTTTAAATTACAATTAATTAGTGACTTGCAAAACTTGAGTTAAATAGAAATTGCGGCTGTTTTAAAGGCCGCAATTTTTTACACTGGTGTAAAAAATAGCGCATCAGGCAGTATAGCTCGAAAATTATTACTATTTTTGTTATCCGACAGATAATTTTCAATTAACGAAACTTGACTTTGGATAAGAAAAAACTGTTAGTAATCGGAGCTGGAATCTCTGGGCTCAGTGCTGCCATATATGCATGTAATTCAGGATTTGATGTAACTGTTCTGGAAAAGTGCCATAATCCTGGCGGTCTGTCCACCTCCTGGAAAAGGAAAGGATACACCATCGAAGGAGGGATACACTGGCTCACGGGTTCAAGTGAGCAACTTCCTCATCACAAGATGTGGAAGGCCATAGGCGCCCTCTGTGAGAACAATCCCATCCAGTTGAAGGACCCCCTCTACACCTTGATAGAAAAGCACCGCAGGATTCCACTGTACAGAGATCCTGCCAAGATGGCCGACACGCTCATCGGCATAGCTCCCGAGGATGCCAAGCCCATCCGAAAGCTGGAGCGCCAGATTCGAGCCCTCGAGCATTTCCACGCTCCTGCCAAATTCGGCCTTCGCGAGATCGCCCGAAACATTCTTCCTGCCCTTCCGGTCCTTCCTGCGCTCATGTCCAAGACCATAAGGGATTATGTAGGCCAATTCAAAAACGCCTCAGTGCGTTCCCTGCTCTCTTCTTTCATAAATCCGGAACAGAATGCCATCTCGCTGGTTTATACCCTCGCCACCTTCGCTGTCGGCGACGGCGGCTACCCGAAGGGCGGTTCGCTTGTTATGAGTGCCAATGTCGAAAAGAAACTGCTCTCCCTGGGCGGACGGGTTCTCTATGGCACTGAGGTCTCCAGAATTCTTGTCGAGAATGGAAAAGTGTCGGGTGTCAATTATGGGCAGGAAAAATTCCTGCCAGCAGATGCGGTCATCGTCTCAGCCGATGCCCGAATGGCCATAGACAGGCTCTTCGAGCAGCCTCTTCAGGATGCCTGGGCCCAGAAGATGAGAAAGGAGATGGAAGTGGACCAGTGCCTTATATTCAGTATGGGAGTGAAGGTCGATCTGTCTTCATATCCTAAGAATATAGCCTTTCCTTTGGATAAGGATTTCGAGTATGCAGGCTGCTCATGCAATATCTTGATGCTCAATCTATATTCTGGCCCCGATTTCGCTCCTGAGGGATGCACCACCATTACCTGGCTGCTCTTCGGAGACATGTATGAGTATTGGAAACAGGCCAAATCCGAAGGGACATATAAAGAGAAAAAGCAGGAAATTACATCCCGTATCATCGAATTGATTCAGAACTATCTGCCGGAGCTGGAGGGTAATATCGAATTTTCTGATCTTGCCACTCCGCTTACGCTGGAGCGTTACTGTTCGACATATAAAGGAGGTTTCATGAGTTTGTGGAAGGCTGGAAAGAAGACTGCCACTGCTCCGGTGCGTTATTCCCGAATTGCCGGCTTATATTTCGCCGGTCAGCGCACCGATGCTTCCGGAGGACTGCCTGTTGCAGTCGCATCAGGCCGTAAGGCAGTAAAGTGTCTCTGTCGGGATACGGGGACTGTTTTTATAGAATAAACTTTAAATCTTAAAAAATGAAACTAAACCAAGACAAACACTCGGCCTTTGTGCCGAATTTTCTATTAGGTGCTGCTGGTGGAATCCAGTATCTTAAACTAAAAAAAGCAAGTAAGAATCCGCGTAAATCTCAGGAGAAATGTCTCAGAGAGATCCTGAATTACGGCAAGGACACAGTTTATGGACAGGAACATCGCTTCTCTTATATCCTGGAAGCGAAAACTGCCGAAGAACTCTTCAAAAGGTATCAGGAGCAGGTTAAAGCTACTGATTATGAGGACTTCAGACCTTATGTCAGCAGAATGAAGAATGGAGAGAAGGACATACTTTTTCAAGGCAAACCTGTCCTTTATGCCACCACTTCCGGCTCTACCGGAGAACCCAAGTGGATTCCTATCTCTCAGGCTTATCTGGAGAACATCTATGGCAAGATGAACAAGGTATGGCTTTTCAATTTCATCAAGAACAGGCCTAAGGTGTACCAGGGCTACATCGCATCCATCGTGGGCAAGCAGATAGAGGGATATACTCCTGACGGAACCATCTACGGCTCCGTCTCCGGATTTACCCAGAAGAATTGCCCTGGATTTGTGAAGAAACTCTATGTGTCTCCTTCCGAAGTATTTGATATAGAGGATTATACCGCCCGCAATTACGTGATAATGCGTATGGGTATAGAGCGTAATACCACTCTCGTAGTGACTGCCAATCCTTCCACTATGGTCGAGATGCAGAAGAATGTCGATTATTGGTATGACGAATATGTGAAGGACATAGAGCAGGGGACTATCAGTGACAAGGTGGATGTCCCTGAAGAAGTTCGTAAGGCTTGTGCCCCTTATCTCAAGCCAAATCCGGAAAGGGCGGAGGAGCTCAGAGAGTTGAAAAAGCAGTACGGGCAGGTGTTGCCGAAGCATTATTGGCCTAATCTTCAGCTTCTTACCACTTGGAAGTGCGGTAACACCCGTATCTATCTGGATAAACTCGAAGGCTCTTTCCCTGAGGGAATGCTGCATCAGGAGTTCGCATATTTCTCTTCTGAGTGCCGTGCCGGACTGGTGCTGGACGATAGCATAGAGACGGTGCTTTTCCCTCATTTCCATTATTATGAGTTCAAGAAAGCTGCTGAGTTCGACGACCCTGATGCTCCTTTCTATCAGTTGGATGAGTTGGTGGCGGGGGAACAGTATTGTCCTTTCGTCACGACTTTCAGTGGCCTTTACCGCTATAATATGAATGATATTATCGAAGCTGCTTCGTCTTTCGGCAATACCCCTCGTATTCACATGGTTCAGAAGGTGAACGGAATCGTGACCATTACAGGAGAGAAACTCTATGAAGGTCAGTTCATCAATGCAGTGAACCAGGCTTCTGAGGAAATTGGCCTGAAACTTAATTACTTCGCCGGCTATGCAGACCTTAAGGAGAGTCGATATGACTTTTATTATGAGTTCGAGAATCCGCAAGTAAGTGCCGAGCAGGCCGAGGCTTTCACTTCCCTGGTGGATGAGAAACTGAAGCAGATGAATATGGAGTACAAGGCTAAAAGGGACAGTTTCCGCCTCAATGCACCTCAGACTCATCGGCTCGTCCATAATTCCTTCGCCCAATTTAAGGAATATGTGCTGGAGCAGACCAAGCAGGATGCTTCCCGTTTCAAACCTAACGTTCTCGCTCAGGACGAAGAGAAGCATAAGGCGATCAATAGATTTACCATTTAATTCAAGTTTCGTAAGTTACTAATTGTTTAATATTAAGAGATTTGTGCTGCTTGCGAAACTTTTTCCCACGCACATTTCTCT
>JBJEBS010000086.1:0-29288 GCA_051870275.1 Candidatus Cryptobacteroides sp. | reverse complement strand
TTGGATGGGGTGAACAATTTTTCAGATGGAGGATTAGCTGCAATGTGGGTTAATAAACTAAAACAAAATAAATTTTAGAACAGCTTATCAGCAATCTCTTTTACTGTCTCGGGATAATCTGTAGTGATGTAGTCTGCACAATGAGCTATGCAATTCAGCATAGTCGCCCTGTCGTTCACTGTCCAGATATTGGTCCCGACACCCAGCTTGTGACCTCGGTCTATGTATTCCGGTTTGGAACTGAGTATTGCAGACACGGAGTAATCCATGATATCGATTCCAGCTTCCTGCAAAATCTCAGGAGATCTGTCCCCGTTAAGATAGCCGATTACAGCCTGTGAATCGAGTTCACGTATAAGCAGGCAGGCATCATAACTGAAGGCTATGTACTCCACGCGGTCTCTAAGCCCCATCCTGTGCACCATCTCCACTGCGGCTCTGGCGGCGGCAAGGGTCCTCTCTGAACTGGAATGGTCCTTGACCTCTATTATCAGCTTGGTAGCCGAGCTCTGACGGGCCTGCTGCAGGTATTCACTAAGACTTGGGAGCCTCTCCCCATTAGTCAGAGACACTGTCCTGAGTGTCCTGTAAGGGGTAGTCTGAACATTATAGCCCCCTATCTTTCCGTCGTGATTCACCATAAGAGAATCGTCCGAACTGAGCCAGACATCAGTCTCTGAGGCATAGTATCCGGCCTCCTGGGCAAGCCTGAAGGCAGCTATGGAATTCTCGGGAGCCCCAGTGTTATGTACTCCACGGTGAGCTATCACCTTAGGCTTACGGGAGACACAAGCAGGATCACAGCTCCTGATCTCCACCACTCCTATAGGAGTCATTCTGGAATCTCTGGTAAAATCTATCCTGTAACTGCCATCCTTGAAAGCCGAACCCAGGGCGATACTGACTCCATCCGAACTTATCTTGCTGTCCCCAGAGACTACACTCTTGGCAGCTATATCGTATAGCTCTACCTTGTCGGAAGGCTGCAGGCCTTTGGCGGCGATGTTCAGGACAGGATCGTCCGCTACTGCATACTGAGGAATAAAACTCAATCGGCGAAGGCCCGTGCTGTGGGTCTGCACATCCTTCGGAAGAGCAGAGAAGCGGCGCATAATCTCCTCCTGGTCGAGGACGGCATCATGAAGATTGGCCTTGATAATCTCCCCGTTCCAGCCGCAGAGAGCTCCGGTCTTGCTGGAATTTCCGCCTACGCAGAGCCACTGGGCCGATACGGCCACAGGGAAGGCAAAGCTGCTCGCTTTGCAGCTGTCCACAAGTTCGGAATCTAGCCAGAGTTTGGCCTGAGAATCCGCTGCGCTCCAGGTATATACCAGATGATAATACTTGCCGGATTTGATGCTTTTCTTAGTGGAAAGGCTGATTTTCTTACCGCCGAAATATCCGTCCACGAAGATTCTGTTCATGGAATCGCTGCCGCTCACGCCGAGCCTGAATCCCCCGTCATAATAGCAGCCCAGGACACACATCTCGGAATTGGCCCCAGGAAGTTCGTCGGCAGAGAATACGCTTTCTATGGAGAATCCATCGAGGAACTTGTTCTTGAAGGCGGTATCCGAACTGAAGTCCTGCTTCCCGTAAGAGGAAAGCGGAATGCTGCCGGCATCCTGAGTATAGACAGCCGTATTGAAGCCGAAATCCGGATTCTCGAAGACAGCCATATTGCCTCCCACCGAGTAGTCGCCATCGAAGCTCCAAGCCAAAGCCGTAGCCTTCTTTAAAGTCACGGCCACGCTTTCCTCCAGCTGACCGGACTTAAGGGTCACCTTGGCAGCACGGTCTTCATCGTCCCGAAGAGGGCCTACGATAGTGACGACAAGAGTGGTATCCGTGGTTTCTGCCCTCAACCAATCCCCATTCTCCACCAAGATCTCGACATCCCCATCCACATTCAATTTAAAAGTCTTGCTGTCTCCACTGTTTACTGCCGTAAAACGCGGATCCCCTATCTCCAGCACGGTAGCCTCCTTGAAAGGAGAAAGAGGATTTTCCTTTTCTACACAAGCAGAGAATACTGCCGAAGCCAGCAGTATTCCCATAAGAGTTCTATTGTTCATTTAAAGTCTTGGATTTAAGCGGCGAGTTCACCCCCAACTTCTCCCAGGCCTTGTCTATTCCCGCCTTGAGTTTATTCCAATGCCCGCAGCCCGATATGTGCACCAGATCGAAGACCATACAGCCAGGCGATTTGGTCAGACAAAGATATACGGCAGATTCGGAATCGAAAGTGGTGCTGGCCACAGAGAAAGTACCCCAGTAATTGCAATCGCCCATAAGCACTGACTTACAATAATCCAAAGCATACTCTATGGACTCCGGATCCATCATTCCGTAAACATGGCTCAGATAAGCGCCGAGCTGGAAAGTGTCCATCAGGTCCGCATAGCCGGTCTTGTAATAGTTGTCAGTAGCCCACCAGTTGTAAGACACGGCCTTATACTTCGGACTTGTCCAGTTCTGTCCTGTAGCTGGAAGCGGTCCCCAGGAAGCGGCCCATACCTCCAGATCCACGTCAGGTCTGATCTCCTTGAGAGTGGTGCGGATCTCGGCTATAACATCGTGAATCACCTGAGCCCTCCATTCTATCCAGAGATTGTAATACTTTCCAGGCGTAATATCATGCCACCAGGAGCTGAAAGCATCTGAATTGAAAGTATAGATATCCTCAGGCCAATTCTGAACCTCCTCTCCTATATATTCCTCGAACTTCTGACGGGAATAATCGGAGAAATCACTGTTCAAATTCATATACCTGCAATAATCCAGCACATAGGCATCCACACACTCGTACTTCGGATTAGTGAAAATCTCATTGATCATCCTCTTGATATACTTCATAGTATTAGGGTGACAAGGATTGACTGCTCCGAAGGCATTAGAATTCTCACTTATCTTTCTGAGTCCGTAAGGGGTGTATTCTATGCATTCAGCCTCGGCTATCTCAGGGTCGGTAAAGAGAGGTCCTTTCTTGGTATTGACATTACCCATAGTCATGATGGTAGTGGATATCTCCACCCTCATATTCCTCTTCTTGGCCTCCTGAATCATATATTCCAGATAATCGAAACCCCTCTCCTCGGAAGAAAGTTTGTAAGGATCCAGGAATTCACTTTCATAGAGCACTGTGCCCTCACAAGGTTTCACATCTACGACTATACCGTTAAAACCATAAGTCATAGCTTTGTCCAGAGTGGATGTAATGCCCTTCTTGGTCTTAAGCCTGTCGAAATTCGCCGAAGCATCCACCCACATCACCACAGGCTTCTGCCTGACAGTATCCCCAGGAGCTATGTAATTGCTGTCCACAGGATCTTCGATATCTGTAGAATCCTTCTGGTTTCCTCCATTCACAGGATTATCCTTCACACAGCTCGGGATAAAGATGGAAGCCAAAACGGCTGCAAGCAAAACCGCAAAAACACTTTTCTTCATTATTTCTTGATTTTCAGATCCCTCTCAGCCCTGTCTATACCTCTCTTGATATCATCCCAGAGATTAGGCCAAGTCGGGAAATAACATATATCGAAAGCCATCACGCCATCTGACTGAGTCATACAGACATAAGTGGCATCTTCGTAATCCAGTCCATTATAAACCGCATAAGAGCCGACCATCTTGCAAGCTCCCTGAACATCTCTTCGGGATCTGGCAAGTCCATATTCTATGGATTCGTTATCATCCAGTCCGCGAACCCTTTCCAGATAGGTACCGCTGATGAATACATCCAACTGATCGGCAAATCCGGTCTCTCCGTAATCCTCGGCAGCCCAAGAATCACAGTATTCCTTATAGTACGGAGCCCCAGGTGCAGCCCAATTCTGCCCCTGCCTGTAAATGGCGTGCAGCCAGGAAGCAGCCCAATACTCCAGGCTTACCTCAGGCTTGACGGAGTCCTTATATTCCTTAACCTTCGCGATAAAGTCCCTGATAATCTGACTGCGGAACTTCCACCACTGCTTATAATATTTTCCAGGGACCAACTCTCCCTGCTCTCCGTAAGTAAAAATATCCTCAGGCCAATTTTCTATTCTATGCCCGAGCTCTCGCTCGAAAGCCTGTCTGCTCGCATCCGAGAAGTCCGCCTGCGGACCAGGGAATCTGCAATAATCCAGACAGAAGCCATCGAAATCATAATTCTCGAAAAGTTCTCTGATACAGGCCATGGCCAATTCCTGGGCTTCTGGAAGCAGAGGATTCATAAAAGCGGCCACCGCCGTAGGGTCATCTTCGATCTTAATCATACCCTGTGGAGTATATTCCATACAGGTAAGCTTCTTCAGCTCAGGATCTCTATAGACCGGTCCTTCCTTTCGGATCGGGGATCCGAGAGGAAAGACGGTCGCTGAAACGGTCACTTTCATCCCGCGACTGTGAATCTCGTCTATCATATACTGAAGATAATCCCAGTCGCCGGTGAAAGTATAGCCTTCCCAAGTTCTCAATTCATCGAAGATGGCGCTCTTGTAGCGGACGTCGCCTTCGACACCTCTGACATCCACCACCACATTATTGAAGCCGGTGTCCTTAATCTTGTCGAGATACCAGGCGATAGAATCTTTGTTCGAGAATCTCTCGAAGTTAGCATCCACTGCCACCCAGATATACTTTTCTTTTTCACTGGCCTTCTGCTGCGGTGAGCAGGAGGCCAGAGATAATACTAAGGCAAGTATGGCTGCCGATATGGTCGTAAGTGTCTTCATCAGAATTAGATACGGTCAGTAATCATATCGAATGAAACCACACAGGTAGGCTGAGAAGCGACAAGTACGTGACCTGTTCCTGTGGCAGGGTCATATACATAGGCTCCACTTGGATAAGAAGCAGCTGCGTCAGCGATCTGCCAGGTAGGCAGGAAGTAGTTAGCATCTGATTCATCGATATCATCTGTGGTGTCGTCATCTTCTACGAGATTGTCAGCCTTTTGGATGGTAATCCAGTTGCAAGGCCAAGAAGCTGAACTTGCAAGCACATACTTCTGTCCATTGTAGATAAATGCACGTACGTGACCGGTTGAGTAGTTTCCATAGCCATAGAAACGGCCATCAGAATCCCAATCAACCCAGTTTACTCCTCCCTTAAGAATAGTCTCATTTACCTCATCGGCATTAAATTGCTGCTCATAAGCAGTAAGTCCATCATAAACATAGAAAGCAGAAGAAGCATTAGCAGTAGCTGCCTCACCAAATTCTACAGGACCTGCGGAATCCCAGCATACAAACCCATCCTCAGGATCTGCGCTAAAGAATGAAAGCATCTGACCCCAGCATCCATCATTAGATGGGTGATTGATCTTTACTCCATGCCAAGTGATATTCTCATCTACGACATAGCCATTTCCATCATATACCAGCACGTGATGCATCTGAGGAACTCCTGTAGCCCCTGTACGCAGATTCAGGACAAACTTACCTGTCACATCTCCTGCCACAGAAAGATAAAAGCACTGATACTCAGTAGGGCCATAAATCAAGGTAGGAGCCTGATCCCAGCCGTTAATCCAGGCGTAAATGGAAGTATTAACTGCACCGGATTCATCAGCTCCACCATAGCAGCAGAGAGCTACGAGCACACCATTCTCGTCATTAGACATAGAACCAAGCTGTCCATTGTATGCATCCAATCCAGGGATACCTTCAGTGTTAAGCTGGCCTAATTTGTTTCCTTCCAGATTGAAGACATCGAGAGAATTATAGGCAAACTTATCCACATCGCAGAAAGCTACGCAGCACTGTCCTGTATTAGGAGCATTAAGCCCCAGTTCTCCGTAGGTTTTTTTCCACTTAAACTCATCCTTCTGGGTAAACTCTGCTTCAGCCAGAATAACTTTATACTCGGCGAAAGTCTCCCCGTCTTCGGCGGTAACTGTAAAGACTATACCCTCTTCCTGAGTATAATCGATTAGCTCAGCAGGGTCAGGAGTGATAGTAGCCTTGTCTGAAATCACAGCCGTAGCTGTAGCAGCAGAAAGGAAGGAATACTCATTAGGCATATAAGAGATCTCCAAAGTCTTCTCTGCCTGATCGATGAAGGCCTCTATGACACCCTCACCTACATTTACACTAAAGGAAGAAAGCTTACAGGCGGAGCTCTTAGGAGCGCCGTTGTTTATGTCTCCACCAGGCTGTTCTTCCGGGTTGCAGGCTACAACAGCTGCTGCTGCAAGCACTGCCCAAACTAATAAATTCTTTTTCATATTATTATGGTATTGGTATTATTTTTCGTAAGATGCTGATAATGTGTATTTCTTGGATTCCCCTGTCATGGACGCGGTCACAGTAATCTCCTTAGGAGAGGAGATGTCGTGCCAGCCCATAAGGGAAGGAGTGATGAAAGCATCAAGAGACACCGAAGCCCTGAGTTTAACTTCAGTAAGGTCAATATCCTTTCTCTTGTCCTTAGGGACAGTGAAAGTGACGGTTCCGGCCTCGTTATCTATAACTCCCGACACGGACAGCGAAGAAGTGCCCCTTCCCGGAGTCATATAGATAGCACTGATAGTATTGTCCGTATGAAGGAAATCTCCCTCCATAGGCTCCTCGCAGCCTGTCAAAGCGAAGGCCAGAAGAACAAATGAAACAAATGAAAGTATTTTTTTCATAACGATATCAAATTAAGAGATTACCAACCAGGATTGTTGTCAGTTAGCGGATCCAAGGCTCCGTTATTAGAGAGTTCAGTTACAGGAATGGCGAAAGCATAGTATCTCTCAGGGAAGAAATGTATTTTATCTGCCCCATCCACTACTACCTGCTTGTAAGTGAAACTGCCATCCTCTTTCTTAGTAATCCAGCAGCCGTGGAAGTTCTTTCCGTCGATAACACTGTCTTCACTGTTATCACAGACGGCTATCCTCCAGCGCCTGAGATCCCAGAACCTCTGGCCTTCTCCTCCGAGCTCTACCACTCTCTCCTTTCTCAGATCATTCATGAAAGTGTCTATATCGCTGCCGTTCTTCTCTGGCAGACCTACTCTTCCGCGGACCTGATTCAGACAGGCATAAGCCTTGTCGAAATCTCCAAGCCTGGCATAGCCTTCGGCTTCGTTCAGCAGCACCTCGCCATAACGGATTACGATAGCAAAGTGATCACTTCCATATTTCTCCCAGCCAGTCTGGTCTTCGGTAATGAATTTGCGAAGATAGTAGCCGGTAACTGTAGAACCGGCAGCTCCTGAAGTATTGAACTCCACTATCTTGTCCTTTCCGGTATCGTGAGTCTCTATGGTCCTGCCCTCCCATTTGGCTCCATTATAAAGAATGGAAGCATAGAAACGAGGTTCGCGTCCGGTATAAGGGTCAGCTCCGTGAATTTCCCAGTCAAAAGGAGTACCGTCAGCCATCTCGAAGAGATCCACATACTCGGATGTAGGATTGAAAACGGCATAGATATTGGCCCCCTCGTGCAAAGAACCTTCAGCGCCGTCTCCTAAAGGACGGAAGAAGACATCAGCCCTATGGGTTAGCTTATTCTGAAGGAACTCTACCGTAAGCAGATTCTCCACGCTGCGGATATCGTTAAAAACATTGCTATAAGAAGGATCGAGGGCTGCGCCATAGCGACGGGCTGAATCGGCAGCATCCACTACCAGCTGCCAATCCTCTGCGAACAAAGCCACTCTGCTGAGATATCCCCAGGCAGCCGCACGGGTAATTCTTCCGGCAGGCAGATCGGTGGCTACCTTATTTCCTGCTTCGATAAGGTCAGACTCGATAAAGTCCCAAGCCTCCCTCGTAGTAGCGAAAGGCTTGTCATTCTCGGCAGGTCCATCTACCTGGTCGCGGATAATACATTTGCCATAGACCTTCATCAGTTTGAAATAAGCACAGGCCCTGATGAATTTCACCTCCGCGCTGCGGCTCTCGACAAAGTCAGAGCCGAATTTGGCCCCATAACTTGTGACATCCCTGAGGTATTCATTACATCTGCGGATTCTGGTATAACAGTCACTCCAGCATTCGAAACAGCCTGCACTTTGACTGCTGAAAGACCCAGCCTGCAAGAAAGCAGAATTGAATGGATGGTTATACTGAGACCAGGAATTGGACTTAAGAATATCAGAATATGCATCGGTCACACCGGTCATATTATTATCGCCTCCGAGATTGCCGGTGTTCTCCTTTATAAAGTTATAGAAACCGAGCAGATACTGGTCAGCTGAACTTTCAGATGCCCAAACTGCTGTAGGAGAATATCTGTCCGAAGGTTCCTGATCCAAGGCTTCGGAGATAAAATCCGAACAAGAGCAGATAAGCGCTCCAGCTGCAAGTATTGTGATTAAATTGATTATCTTTTTCATATCAAATTCCTCCTTTAGAATGTAGCTTTTACTCCGAGACTTAGGGTACGCTGCTGAGGATAGTATCCGTTATTGATACCAGGATTCTCAGGGTCTATGTATTTGAAAGCCGAGATAGTAAAGAGATTCGTTCCGGCCAGATAAACTCTAAGACCTCCGAGCGGAGTATGATGGAGCCATTTTTCCGGCAGGTCATAGGCAAGCTGCATATTCTTAAGACGCAGATAACTGCCGTCCCTTACCCACCAGGACGAAGTCCAGGCATCATTGGCATTATATGTGGCAGTAAGCCTTGGATACTTGGCATCAGTATGGTCAGGAGTCCAGGAGCCTTCGACCAGATATCTCAGAGTGTTTCCCCCGCCGTAGAATGTCCTGGTGTACATAGTGGAATCCATATTGCCATTATCCCAGGTACCGTTCAGAGAGTAGTTACACAAGGCGGCTCCCTGGAACAGGGCACTCAAAGTGAAATTTTTCCAGCTTACATCAAAATTCAGGGAGAAGGTCATCTCAGGGGTGGAACTGCGGCCTATCTTCACGAAGTCTTCAGTACTGCTGATCTTTCCGTCTCCATTCACATCCTCATACATAATGGCACCGAGCATAGCCGAGCCTGAAGGAGCTGTAGGATATGACTCCACCTGATCCTGAGTCTGGAAAAGGCCTGTGGCACGGAAACCATAAATAGTACCCATAGGCTGACCTATAACTGTCCTATATGCAGGGTGATCATCTGAAATTTCTGCCGAAAGAACCCTGTTATGGGCATAGCTGAGAATACCTGTGATGGTGTAAGCCCAATCCCCTACTGCATCACCCCAGCTCAAAGTCATATCGACACCTCTGTTATCCACCACTCCGGAGTTCTTCCATGAAGGATTGTTTCCTCCCAAAGATGGAGAATATGTTCCGGTCGGGGCATACTCCAGGATATTTGAAGTAATCTTATAGAATACATCCAGGTCTAATGAGAGTCTGCTGTCGAAAAGTTTGGATTCGAAACCCAGGTTCACCGACTTGGTCTTAGACCAGGACAAATCTCCCATAACATAACCCGAAGTATAGTAAGAATAGTATGGAGAACCATTAATTACATAAGTATATGTAGGAGCTGTGGACCTGTAACCCTGCATATAGAGATAAGGAGTTACATCATCTGATCCAAGCACACCTGCAGATGCACGTATCTTCAAGTGATTCAGCCAGTCAATGTCCTGCATCCAGTCCTCGTTGGAGATAACCCAGCCAAGGGCTATGGAAGGGAAGAATCCCCATCTGTGCTCCGGTGCGAACTTATAGGAAGCATCCTCACGGAAAGTAAACTCTGCGAGATACTTCTTGTCGTATGCATATCCGAAACGTCCAGCTATGGAGAAAGAACCTGCATCACTGTAACTTCCGGTGACCGGTGTAGTAGAATCCTTCATACCCATAGAGATATCCACAGGAGAGCCTTCATTATATCCTGACTTATAACCGGTCATAGTATCTCCATGATAGGTGTATCTTTCGGCCAGCAGTACAGCATTCACATGACTCTTGCCGAAATCCCTGTCATAATTCAGCTGAGGACGGATAGTGGCATTATATCCTACAGAGTGAGACTTGTTGAAGTTATTCTCTGAGATACCGAGAGAAGTTCTTTGAGTAACCGTATCCAGATTAGGATCGTAAGAGTAAAGCTGGAAGGACTCCAGGTAGTTACGGTTAAGGGTATAATCCAGATTATAGGCGAAGTTGATACCGAACTTGAGTCCCTTCAAAAAACCTATCCCGCTCTCGCTGAAATCATACTCCAGAGATGTACGAAGCTCGGCAGACCACTGGTTCATCTTCTGATAGCCGGTGTTGTTAGCAGCTTCCGGAGTATAGACATAAGTACCATTGGTATATCCAAGGGGCAAGCCATTATAAGTAGAGGCTAAAATAGGAATGGCATAACAGGCCTGACGAAGAGGCGAGAACTCTCCCTGCCAGCCACCGCTGCTGCTCCTCATCGAAAGTCCAGGCCAATGCCTGTTAGAATTCGCTGCGGAGAGGTTAATGTTATATTTCAGGCCCTTGGCCAGATTTGCAGTGAGATTCGCACGCACATTATAACGCTCATAAGAGGTATTGCGCATAATACCGTCCTGATTCAGATAACCTATGCTGGTGTAGTAGCTCATCTTGTCAGTTCCGCCCGTAGCGGTGACGGTATGCTGCTGGGTAAGACCGAAATCCTTGTAAAGCAGGGCCCAGTTGTCCGTCTCTCCATAGAGTCCGCGTTCCTTAAGGGAAGCTATCCTCTCCTCCGTCCAGTACGGTGCCTGTCCGTCCATCTCTCTGGCCTTGTTATGCCAATAGATATACTCCTCTGCATTCAGCAGGTCCGGAGTAACAGTATTAGTGTCGAAGGAGACGGAGCCATCATAGATAATGTTTGAAGATCCGGCATTACCTGTCTTGGTGGTAACCAGAATGACACCATTGGCAGCCTTGATACCATAGATGGCGGCCGTGGCGGCATCCTTGAGGACGGTGACCGAAGCGATATCGTTAGGGTTCAGAGAATTCATGGAACGCTCCACTCCATCCACGATTACTAATGGCGCTGAATTGTTAAAAGTGGAAAGTCCTCGTACCAAAAGGCTGGCCTGGTCTCCTCCAGGAATACCGGTAGTCTGAACTGAAGTTACTCCGGAAAGTCTTCCAGCGAGCATGGTAGAGACATTGGTATTTGGGGCTTTCAGCAGGTCCTTGCTGTTCACCTGAGAAACGGAGCCCACCATAAATTCCTTCTTCTGGGTACCATACCCCACGACCAGAGCTTCTGAAAGGGTCTCATTGTCGAAGGAGAGAGTAACATTTACTACTTTTCTTCCCTCCACTTTCTGTCGCACTTCCTTGAAGCCGACCATACTGAAAACGAGAACCGCATCGGGGCTGCTGACTTCGATGGTATAAGTGCCATCAGCAGCAGTAGTGGTAGCAGAAGTATTAGAACCTTCCTGGAAGACATATACCCCCCCCTCCGGCCCATCTGGGCTCGTCACTCTACCACTAACCGAATGCGTTTGTGCAATAGCCTGATTACTAAGACTTAAGCCAAGCACAAATGTAAAAAAACACATTACAAGTTTACGCATTATTAAAATATATTTGGCTATTATTCTGCAAAAATAATTAAAATTATTTAAATAAAAGCTATATTTGTGAGGATTGGGAAAATTATTTAAAATATTATGAGAAAAATTTATCTGATACTCATCACTTTCATAATTTCTTTATTAACATATTCTTGCAGTCCGGAACCAGTAAATCCTCCGAAGGACAATACTGAAGAGGAAAAGCCTGATCCTGACCCACTTCCAGACGAAGGGGACGAAGAAGACTGGAGCTGGGAGAATGGATACCCTAAGGGTGTGAGCGTGGAGGAATTCGAAGAGACTTTCAGTGACGGAAAGAAGTGTCTGGGCTTCATAGCCACGATAGACTTCAAGGCCAATCCTAATCTGACCTTCAACTGTCTGCTTTCGAACAAGAAGAAGAAACCGTCGGTGTTCTTTGCCGACTTTCCTAATATAAACAGAGGTGTGCCGTGTCTGGCTACGAACGCCGGATATTTCGCCGGCGCCACATCGGTGAGCATGTGCATCCACGAGGGCAGGGTCCTGCAGAAGGCATGGAGGAGTTTCAATTGGCCTAATGATGAAAATCCACAATGCACCATATACCCCGTACGCTCGGCCATAGGGCAGATGGAGGACGGGAGCTTCGAAATCCAATGGGCTTACTGCACGGATGTGTCTTTCGCAAGACACACAGCCTTCCCGTCGGCACTAGATAATAATGAGAAGACGCAGAACTTTATGAGCGCGCCGCCGACCGCTGACTACGTGGAAGGGGCGTTTACCTGGGAACCTGCCGAAGCGGTGGGCGGCGGCCCGCGCCTGGTACAGGCCGGCAAAAACGTGGCGGTAGAGAACTATTGGGCGGAATGCCTGGATGCCGGTGGAACCTCCGGATTGTATAGGGTGAACCGCACTGCAGCTGGAATTACCGCAGACGGCAAGCTGATTCTCATCGTAGCCGACGGCAGAGGCTCGCGAGGAAGTGTGGGTTACACCTTAAGTGAATTGGCAGAGAAATTCATATCCCTGGGCTGCACTGACGCCCTCAACCTCGATGGAGGCGGAAGCAGCTGCTTGGTGGGAGCAGATGGTAAAATATTGAACTCGCCGAGTGATGCGGCGGGAGAAAGAGCTGTCTCCACTGCCATCGTCATCGGCGAGCTCGAACATTAATTAATCTAAGGATTACTCCAATATGGCTGCAATACCTGGGAGGAGTTTGCCCTCGAGAGCCTCGAGCATGGCGCCACCTCCGGTACTTACATAGCTGACCTTCTTAGAGAAGCCCATCTGGGTAACGGCAGCTACGGAGTCACCGCCACCTACAAGGCTGTAAGCACCCTTCTCGGTAGCCTCTGCGAGGTCCTTGGCGATCTGAAGGGTACCCTGAGCGAATTTCTCGATCTCGAATACACCTACAGGACCGTTCCAGAGGATGGTCTTGGAATTGAGAATGACCTCTCTCCACTTAGCGAGAGATTCTGGACCAGCGTCCACGCCTTCCCAGCCTTCAGGAATCTCACAAGAAGGGACGATCTGAGTATTGGCCTCCTGACTGAAAGCGTCAGCCACCAGGGTCTGTACTGAAAGATATACATTCACGCCCTTCTCCTTAGCCTTGGCGAGAATCTCAAGAGCCTGAGGCATAAGGTCGTCCTCGTGCAGGGAGTTGCCGATATGGCCACCCTGGGCCTTGATGAAGGTATAACCCATACCACCACCGATGATGAGGTTGTCCACCTTCTCGAGCATATTCTCGAGAACTGCGAGCTTGGAGCTCACCTTGGAACCGCCGATGATGGCAGTGAAAGGATGCTGGGCATTCTTAAGCACATTGTCGATAGCCTTGATTTCACCTTCCATCAGGTAACCGAACATCTTGTCATTAGGGAAGTACTCTGCGATGAGGGCGGTGGAAGCGTGTGCACGGTGTGCAGTTCCGAAAGCATCGTTAATATAACAGTCCGCATAGGATGCCAATGTCTTCACAAACTCCTTCTGGGAAGCCTTCACTGCTGCCTTGGCGGCCTTCTTCTCTTCGTCTGTAGCGTCCTCTGCGAGTCCGCGAGGCTTACCCTCCTCCTCCGCGTAGTAACGCAGGTTCTCAAGCAGCAGAACCTCGCCAGGTTTAAGGGCGGCAGCCTGAGCCTGAGCCTTCTGGCAATCCTCAGCGAATTGAACCGGAACTCCGAGAAGCTCGCTTACGTGAGCAAGGATGTGCTTGAGGGAGAACTTAGGGTCCACTTTCTTAGGACGTCCCAGGTGAGACATGATGATAAGGGCACCGCCACCAGCGAGCACCTTCTTGAGTGTAGGAAGGGCGGCACGAATGCGGGTATCGTCAGTAATTTCGAAATTCTCATTCAGCGGAACGTTGAAATCCACACGAACGATAGCTTTTTTGCCTGTAAAATCGTAAGAATCGATAAACTGTTGCATAATTATTATTTGTGTAAAGAATTTGTTTTAGTCTTAGGACCTCTCTGAATCTCAGAAGGATACTTGCGCTTGTGCGCCCATATCCAGAGCACTATGCCGGCGATTATGAAAGGTATGCTGAGCATATGCCCCATGTTGATAACCACATCTCCTATGGTAAAGAGAGTGACTGATGGCTCCTTGGTAAACTCAAGCAGTGCGCGGCAGCCGAAACAGAAAGTGATGAAAATTCCGAGGAACTCTCCTCTATACATCTTGTTAAGCTTGTGTTTGTAAAGATAGAGCAGCACCAGGCCGAGAATTACATAGCACAGAGCCTCATAGAGCATGGTCGGATGCTTCGGAAGAGGATCTCCGGTGCGCTCGAATATCACGCCCCAAGGAAGAGTGGTATGATAGCCGTAGATCTCAGAGTTAAAGAAATTGCCAAGCCTGATGCAGGCTCCGGCGAAACCGACTATAATAACCAGCCTGTCAGCGAGCCAGAAGAAGTCTATGTCTTCTTTCTTCCCATATTTATGGGCATACCAGATTAGGCCAAGCACTATGCCTATGGCTCCGCCATGACTGGCGAGTCCTCCCTTCCAAGGCTGGAACACCTCCAGGAAGCCCTGCCAACTGCCGAAATAATACTGCGGGTCATAGAAAATACAATGCCCGAGCCTGGCCCCCACCACCACGCAGATAAGCATGGTATAGAGAAGCGGATCGAGCAGTTTTTCGCTTACTCCTTCCTTACGGAAGAAACCGCGGAATATATAATATCCGAAGATGAATCCTGATACGAAAAGCAAGGAATACCACCTGATACTCAGTGGCCCTATATGAAAGAGCACCGGATCTACATTCCAATGTATATACAACAAATCCAACATTACAATTATTATTCTACTCAAGTTTCGCAAGTACTTAATTATCTAATATTAAGAGATTTGTGCTGCTTGCGAAACTTTTTCCCACGCACATTTCTCTTTGTTTATCTGACCCTTCTCCTAAATCCTCTTCCTCAGGACGAGGACTTTGTCGATGCTATAGCATCTCCGTACAGAGGTTGTTTCGCACATGCGAAACTTTTATTATTCTATATAAAATCTTACAAATTTAATCATAATTTCATAAAAGCAAATATGACCTGCCAATGCTATGACAAGTCCCCAAAATTCTGTACTTTTGTCGACAAATAATTGTTTCTCTTTTTGTTTGATTTCTATCATTGAGTAAAAGACACCTCATATTACTGCTGACGGTCATCTTGTGTGGTATTCCTGCCTATTCAAATACCACTTTCAAGATTAAAGGCTTTGTCTATGAAAGTAGCTATAAGTTGCCTATAGACAGAGCCAATATCAAATTATACCTTATTGATGGTTATAAAGCAGATTCACTGATTACCACATCGAACAAAAACGGCTTCTTTTCATTTGCAGACATTCAAAGCGAAAATGTCGTAATCGAAGTCAGCCACCTCAATTACGGCACAAAAACCCAAACAATCCAGCTTTCTCCCGGAGAGAATGCCATCATATTCTTTTTAGACAAAAAAGAAACGGAACTTGAAGCCGCCACGGTAAAAGCCGAAATCCCACTCATCAAGCAGATAAAAGACACCAGCATTTACAATGCCCGAGCCATCAACACATTGCCGGACGACAAGCTGAAGGATATCCTCTCCCAATTGCCTGGCTTCTCCGTAAAAGACAACAAAATAACAATAAATGGAGAAGAAGTAAAAAAAACCTATATCAATGGAGTACTAATCTTCGGCAACAGTTATGATAATGCTCTCGAAGGAATAAAAGCAAAAGATGTCGTCAGTGTGCTTGCCTATGATGAACAAAACTCAATCGACAAACACCGAGGGAAAAAGAACTCCCCGAAAGAGAAAGTCATCAACATACTTACAGGTACTGAAGTTTTGAATCTGCGCCAATGCGAATTATCTCTTGCCGGTGGCATGGACGAGAGCAAACAAGGCAGATATGAAGCGAAAGCCGATTTTAGTTTTGATTCAGAAAGAAAGAATGTATCTGTAAACGCAAACGCCGCAAATTTCAAATACGAGCCGCTTAAAGACTATAACGAAGACGAATCCATTAATTTGTATTTATCCCGAAACTGGAAAAACAGAGATTTCGGAAATACTGTATTTTTCGATTACCGCTACTCGCATAATTACAACAGTCTGTCCACACATAGCATCACAGACTACTTCGGCACATCTGAAATCGACGGGTTCCGCCAGATTGATTCAATTGCAAACAAGCAGTCCCAGAAACAACATAATTTCACTCTGAATACGGATCTATTAGATACCCCTCTTAAATCCTTTAAACTCAACCTGGTCGCATCCATTTCCGAAAGCACAAATGATTATCTCCACAGCAGCAATTCCTACAAAAACGAAACAGGAGGCGGAAACTCCAATTCCAACTACATAAACTCAAATCTCTCCTGGGAGAACAATGATGCGGTAAAATGGAGACCTGGAATAAACTTAATGTTTGACCTTTCAAATAGCCGTGAACACTCCTGGGCACTGGACGATTCTCCAGAATCCCTCATCCAAAAAGACCTTAACAACGAAACTCAAGGGCAAGACCTGTCGGCATCACTAAGAGCCTATCTCAACAACACATTAGTTAATTCGGAAAAATCCACTTCAGACATCAACTTCCAATTTATCTCATCCTATTCGCATCATAACAATTACAAACAAAGCCTGAACAGTTGGGGAGTAGAAACAGCCGTACTGGACATAAGCAATTCTTTCGACAACAAAAAAGCCAGTTTTGACAATAGTCTTGAATTTCAATTCAATCACGCCGACCATAAAGGACTCTCTATAAATGCTCTTATATATCTTAAAAACTGTACTGTCGCCAGCAAAGAACTTATTCCTTCTGAATTTCACATTAACAAAAGCTTTACTGCACCAGGATTCTCATTTAAGTTAAAGCACCCCAAGCACTATTTATCAATAGGGACAGAAATGATAACTCCTTCTCTTGAACAGTTAAGTAATAGAATCCGCAACTCCAACCCTATGATTCTATATGGCGGAAATCCTAATCTTCAGCCTTCATACCAGATACAATTCAGATATAATCTCTCATTGAATCCGGCTTCATTTTCCTGGAATCTTTCAGGCGACTGCACACTGAAACCCATTATCAACGACAGAATTATATTCTCTGAAGACACCGTTTTAAGCGGATGGGACGGATACAAAGCTTCTGCAGGCACCCAATTATATACTTATTCCAACTCATCAACTCCCTCCTTTCATTTAAAAAGCACTATCAATTACGACAAACGCTTCAACGCCCAGAAACTTACCATCAAATCCACCTTAAACAACTCTTTCAGTTTCTCCCCTCAATCCATATATGAGAGGAACATAAACATCCTTTCTTATGCTAATGCTTTGCGACTTTCATTAATATATAATCCTAACAAAAAATTCAAAAGCAACATTAGCCCCTCCATTACATATCTGTATTCTGAAGAGAACGATCACTCTATTATATCTGAAAGTTTAATCTTCGGAGCCAAAATCAACACTACTTGGGCTATAAACAAAAACTGGAAATGGACCAGCTCCTATCTTACCACCTACCGTAATTACCGAAAGGGCCTGGGCCAAAATCATAACAATCATATATTAAACACCAGCATCGTAGGCTCATTTTTGAAAAACAAAGCCTTAAAAATAGGCTTGCACGGCATAGACCTGTTAAATTCCACCTCCCTATACACTAACACCATCTCCGCATCGCAAATGAAACAGGAATGGAAGCCTACCTACGGAAGATTCTTTATTATAAGCCTTAGCTTTTCACTATCAGAATAGAGAACTCGTATAAGAGATAGATAGGCAGGAAGACCACCATCAGGGTGAAAGGGTCTCCGGTAGGAGTGATAATAGCCGACAGAATCAGCAGCACCACTATGGCATGACGGCGGTACTTCTTCAAAACAGACTTGTTCAGCACCCCCAATTTCGACAGCAATGCCGCCAGCACCGGAATCTCGAAGACCAGTCCCATCACAAATATTATAGACAGGAAGGTGGACATATAGGAGTCCAAAGAGATCTGAGTGACCATCCCATGGCTTATCTGATAAGAGGACAAGAACCTGAAAGTCAAAGGAAAGACCAGCAGATATCCCACAGCACAACCCAGATAGAACAGAAAGCCCACTCCTATGAAAGCAGACTTCACCCCTTTCTTCTCCTTAGGATAAAGCGCCGGAGCCACGAAGAGCCAGACTTCGAAAAGCATATAAGGGAAAATTACAAGCAATGCCATCCAGAAAGACACCTTCATATGAGTAAAGAAAGGGGTGGTGACATTGATATTGATGATATCTACTTTAAACTCAGAGGAAAAAATAGGTTCCATCCACTTATAGACGAAGAAATCCGAAGAGGAAGGCGCCAGAATGACAGAATCGAAGATGCTCGGCATAATCACAAAGGCGGCTATAAAGACCAGCAGCAGTGCGACAGCCACCCTGATAATCGACCATCTCAAGACCTCCAGATGGTCCCAGAAAGACATCTCCTTGTCAGCCATCTACTTGTCTATATCCTTGATCTCATCCTCCACTTCCTTCAAGCCGTCCTTGAAACTCTTCACACCCTTTCCCAAGCCCTTCATCAGCTCAGGAATCTTAGCTCCACCGAAAAGCAGCAGGACTATCAGCGCGATGATGATAATCTCTCCGGTCCCGATATTTCCTAAAAACAAAAAGCTCTTCATATCTACTACGAATCCAATTTAAGTACAGCCATGAAAGCAGACTGAGGCACCTGCACTGAACCCACCTGACGCATCCTCTTCTTACCTTCCTTCTGCTTCTCCAAAAGTTTACGCTTACGGGTAACATCACCGCCATAACATTTGGCAGTCACATCCTTACGCACCTGTTTAACCGTCTCGCGGGCTATAATCTTAGCCCCAATCGCCGCCTGAATAGGGATATCGAACTGATGTCTTGGAATCAGTTCCTTTAGTTTCACGCAGATCTTACGCCCGAAATCATAGGCATTATCCTCATGAATCAGAGTCGAAAGCGCATCTGCAGGCTCTCCGTTCAGCAGGATATCGAGTTTAACCAGCTTGGCAGGTCTGAAACCGATCACATGATAATCGAAGGAAGCATAACCCTTCGATATGGTCTTCAACTTGTCATAAAAGTCGAATACTATCTCTGCCAATGGCATATCGTAATTCAGCTCCACCCTGTCTGCAGTGATATAATGCTGGCTTATCAGTGTCCCCCTGCGATCTATGCACAACTTCATAATCGGCCCGAAAAACTCAGTCTTCGAGATGATTTGAGCCCTGATGTACGGCTCCTCTATATGATCTATCACTGTCTGAGCCGGAAGACCGGAAGGATTGTGCACATCCATCACCTCTCCCTGCGTGGTATATACTTTATAGGACACATTCGGCACAGTTGTTATCACATCCATGTCGAACTCCCTGAAAAGCCTCTCCTGCACTATCTCCAAATGCAACAGCCCCAGGAATCCGCATCTGAATCCGGAGCCCAAGGCCAATGAGCTCTCAGGCTCATACACGAAAGATGCGTCATTCAATTTGAACTTCTCCAAGACCGTACGCAGTTCCTCGAATTTATCGGCCTGAACCGGATACATACCGGCAAAAACCATAGGTTTTACCTCCTCGAAACCTGCGATAGCCTCCTGACAAGGATTCTCCACAGAAGTAATGGTATCACCCACCTTCACTTCCACAGCACTCTTGATACCGGTAATGATATACCCCACATCTCCGCAGCCAAGGCTCTGGCAAGGCACCAGTTTCATCCTCAGAAGTCCCACTTCCTCAGCCTCATACTCCATGCCCGTAGCCACGAACTTCACCTTCTCTCCCTTACTCAGAGTGCCATTCTTAATCTTGAAATAAGCTATCACTCCCCTGAAAGGATTAAAGACAGAATCGAAGATCAAAGCCTGCAGAGGGGCCTGAGGGTCTCCGACAGGAGCAGGGATTTTCTCCACTATGGCATCCAGCAGCGGAGCCACCCCCTCGCCGGTTCTGGCCGACACCTTGTACACATCCTCCGGAGCGCAGCCTATCAGATCACAAATCTCATCTGTAACCACTTCTACCTGAGCCGATTCCATATCTATCTTATTCAGCACAGGAATAATCTCCAGACCGTGGTCTATAGCCATATACAGGTTAGAAATGGTCTGAGCCTGAACGCCCTGAGAAGCATCCACCACCAGCAATGCCCCTTCACAGGAAGCAATGCTTCGGGACACTTCGTAAGAAAAGTCCACATGACCCGGGGTATCGATAAGATTCAGTTTATAAGTCTCCCCCTTATACTGATAAGACATCTGGATGGCGTGACTCTTAATGGTAATTCCCTTCTCCTTCTCCAGATCCATATCGTCCAGGACTTGATTGTCCATATCCCTTTCGGAAAGGGTCTGAGTGAGTTCCAAAAGTCTGTCGGCCAAGGTACTTTTACCATGGTCTATATGGGCTATGATACAAAAGTTGCGAATATTTTTCATCAGGAGACAAATATACAAAAAAACTTGCTACGGTACGGGGTCGTATCCGCTTCCCCCGAAAGGATGGCATCTGAGAATCCGTCTGACACTGAGATACAGCCCCTTCAGCGGGCCATACTTACGGAAAGCCTCAAGTGCATACTGGGAACATGTCGGTGTGAAGCGACAAGAAGGCGGAGTCAGCGGCGAGATGCATTTCTGATAGAATTTTATCAGAAAGATAAATGGGGCATTAAGAATTTTTTTCAGTGAGAGCATAGCCTTTTATCTGTATGCCAATTTTTTCAACACTGCTTTCACCTCTGCCTCAATGCTCTGATAATCCGCCACTTCAGTGCCCGTATATACCAGCATCACCAGATAGCCTTCTTCAGGCAGCAGTTCTTTGTTCAGCCTATATGCTTCCCGAATGCGGCGCTTCAGCAGATTGCGCTTAACCGCTCTCTTGAAATAGCGTTTCGGAACACTGGTAAGAATCCTGTTCGGCCCCTGCTCTTCTTTCAAAAAGCACACCCTCAGAATGGCTGTAGAAAACCAATGCCCTTTCTTCATCACTCGGGCTATGGTAGTCTTGCCACAGAGTTTCTCGCTCTTAGGAAAAATGTGAGAGGCGGCCGACATGGCTATGCCTGGTTTTGGAGATACAGCTCCAGAGCCTTCGATACAGAAGGCGCCTCAGGGGTAGGAGCCTGAAGAGAGATCTGCAAGCCCGCATCCTCTATGGCTTTCACCACACTGCGCCCGTAGGAAGCTATCTTCAAATCTGCCTGAGAGAACTCAGGGTAAGAATGGAAAAGTGACTCCACATCCGAGCGGTTATAGAGTACCAGCATATCGTAAGACGACAAGTCTAAAGAGGTTAGATTCTGATATACGGATTTCACCAGTTCGGCCACGGTATAATCCAGGCCGGCCTTGTCGAAAAGCTCAGTCAGGGCAGTGGCATTCGAAGCATCCGAAGTAGCCACGAGGAACTTCTCCCCGTGATGCTTGCTGCCGATAAGCTTGACTATGGAGGCTGGAGTTCCGTCTCCGGAGAATATCTTACGCTTGCGGAAAACTATGTGCTTCTGCAGATAATTGGCCACCAGCTCGGTGGTACAGAAGTACTTCATAGTCTCGGGGACCTTGAATCTGGCATCCTCACAGAGAACGAAATAGGCATCTATCGCAGCACGGGAAGAGAAAACCACTGCGGTATATTCGCTTAGGTTAACCCTCTGCGCACGAAACTCCCTGGAACTCAAAGTCTCTATCTTGAAAAATGGGAAAAAATCTATCTCTACGCCAAACTTGGCCTTCAATGCCTCATAAGGCGCCATATTGGAAGGAACACTCTGCGATATAAGTATCTTCTTTACGCTCATCACACAAAAACTATTGTAAGTACCAATCCCGCGACTGGAATAATTTCAAGTCCGCAAAGATACAAAAAAGCGCGGAAAGAGCCACACTGAGATGACAAAATTTGAAATTGGCGTACAAATAGAATTAAAAAACAGGCAGCGGCTTCAAAACTGAGCAGATAGGCGCGAACAGGCAGAGGAAGAGAGAAAAGCACGCAGACAGCTATGCTCAAAAGCCAGAGATAGGCCATCTCAGAGAGCAGAAAATTCATGGAATTGCGACAGGCGCTCCAGTATTCCGAATTCACAAGTCGATGAGGGACAAGAGCATAGAGCAAGACCCGAAGCAGGTACCAGGTTATCAGCAGCAGGGCTATCCAGAGCAAGGAATGACGTATAATCCCGCAGCCCTGAAGGCAGAGCACTATGGCTGGGCTCATTACCAGGGCGAGTCTGTCTCGGTTTCTGGCCTGCTGCAGATTATGCTCCAGAGAGACCAGTGCTCTCCAGCGCTGCAGGCAAGGAATCAATTCTCTGAAAAGCAGTATTCTGTCTTTCAGAAAGAAAAGTATCAGGAAGGCTTCGAGGATTATGAGCGCCTCTATATGGGGCTGATGTGCCCAGTCGAGCAGTTCCATAACTACTGCCGGCTCGCTTCTCGGAAGACGTAATAATCCGTTTGGGAAAGTCTGCAGGAGCATCAGTTACCTCTTTTAGCCTGGTAAGACATTCCCTGAAGGAGAGCTACAACTTTATCCCTGAGGTCTCCCTGAAGAGTAATCTCCCCGTCTTTGGCAGTGCCGCCTACTCCACACTTGACCTTGAGAGTCTTGCCCAGGGCGGCCAAGTCTTCCTCGCTTCCGACAAAGCCTTTCACCAGGGTAACCTGTTTCCCCGCCCTGGCCCTGCGGTCCAGAGTCACTATGAGCCTCTGAGCTGAAGGTTCGAGTGTTTTCACCTGCTCCTCTTCAGGCTCAACATATTGAAAATCAGGATTCGTGGAATAAACCACCCCCAATCGTTTCTTCCAATCATTATCTCCCATAAAGCATCACTTATTTTTGTCCGTGAATCTTCTCCTAAAGGGTCCCCTTGCGAAACTTAAATTACAGACTGAGTTCCTCGAAGAAATTCGGGAAGGATTTGCTTACGCAGTCCTTGTCATCTATCTCGATAGGCGAGTCAGCTCCCATCTGGGCTATACTCAGCAGCATCACCATCCGGTGGTCGTGAAAGGAGGAGTATTTCCCGCCTTTCAGCAAATTCCCGCTGGCGAATCTCTGACTTAATCCCATTCCTTTAATCCTGATCTCATCGGCCAATATTCTAGACTCAACCCCCATCTGTGTAAGGGTCTGGAGTATGGCCTGAGCCCTGTCGCTCTCCTTGTTCTTAAGTCTCTGCACTCCGTAGATTATGCTTTCCCCAGGGCAGAAAGCTGCCAGCAGCGAGGCCAATGGAATCAGGTCCGGAGCGTTGTTCAGATCATAGCTGAAAGCCTGGAGTGGAGCTCGTTTTACACTGACCACCTCCTCGTCGTAAGAGACACAAGCTCCGGCATCGGAGAGTATGTCCAGAATAGTTATATCAGCTTGTATAGAATTGGTATTCAAGCCTCTGACTTCAGCTTCTCCGAAAAGAGCCCCGTAGCAAAGAAAAGCGGCAGCTGCACTCCAATCGCCCTCAAGAGCAAGTTCAGTAGCCTTTAATTGCTGCCCGCCCTTAATCTTGAAGTAGATACCGTTACAGTAACTCCAATCCTGCTTTTCCAACATCTTCGAGTCACCTTCCAGCTCGCAGGATATCTTTACCCCGAATCTTTTCAGAACATCTTGGGTAATAAACATATACGGAATACTCTTAGGCTCACTCACAAAGAGAGTGGAATTGCTGCTGCAGAGGGGCAGACTCATCAACAGTCCGGATATGAGCTGAGAGCCGGCAGAGCCGGAGATCTCCGCAGTTCCAGGGAAGAATTTACCTTTCACACTAAGAGGCACATATATCTGCTTGTCCTTATGTTCACTTTGGTTCTGAAGCAGTATCCCGAAGGCAGCCATAATATCATTAGCCTTGTTAAGAGGTCTGCCAAGCAGGGTACCTCGGCCTTCAATCAGAGTATCCTGAGAATTAAGAGCCGCCATCAAAGGTATGCAAAGCCTTGTCAGCAAGCCACTTTCGCCTACGTTCAGTTTATCGACACTAAGGCTTCTTTCACTCACGGGACCAATTCCCTGAATCCGGAGCTTGTCGGCACGGCGGCTGACCTTGGCACCGAGTTTCCTGGCCACCTCGATGGCGCTCAGGCAGTCTTCACAAGCTCCGAAGCCGCTCAAGCGGCTTTCCCCTTCTGCAAGAGCAGCCGCGATGATGGCTCTCTGAGCGAAACTCTTGGAACAAGGAGCGTGAAAATCCGCCTTGTGTACTCCTCGCCAATCCCCATACAGCCACTCGTGCATCTCTTCGTACTGAATCTGCCCCTCAGCCGAAGGCTCATCGTAACTGGCAAACATAAATGGCGCCCCTTTCTGTAGAGCCGTCTTGCGGGCCTCTCTCCCAAGTTCTCCCATAGATATCAGCAGGAGCTGTTCCGCGCTGATACTGTGATTATCCTCCAGGAGACTGTCGTAGATACCCATCATCCTCTCCACATCCTCAGGTGACTCCGCCTTGCAAGCCAGCTTGGCTATGTCCGCCCCATAGCGGAAAGCTCGTAAAAGGGTCTGTTTCAAGAACTTAGTATCAGGGGTTCTCTCGTAATCGTGGTAAGAACGCACGAGTGTGCAGGCATTCTCCCGACAGAGGCTCTGGATGTTTTTGCTTACATTCACCGGCGCAGCGAGGTCCAGATCCACGAATCTCACCCCAGCTTCTATCGCTGCCACGAGATAGCTTTCCGCTTTAGGCCAATCCTCTTTTCCCCCGCAGTGGTAACTCACCAGAATCGGCTTTTCCTCACTTTCTATCACATCCGCAAGTTCCTGCGGGCTAAGCGCGCACAAGTCCGCACGTATCTCCGCCATCTCCACGAAGGGATCATCCATAATGGAGAGAATCTCCTCTGCTGTCTTCTTCTGTAAGCTTATGCAAATCATATCTTTATCTTTTTTCTCGCCGCCTTTCCAGGCCTTCTTACATAGACGAAATCTATCTTGCCGTTCTCACTTTTCTTATCGTTCAGGATGGCCTCTCTGAGTTCTTCCCGAGTCCACAGGCAATCCGTCGGCAGTCCGCAGCTCTCAAAATCCCTCTTTATCCTTTCTGCCAATCCCCTCTCGCTCCAGCCCTCACCTTCACTTAGTTCCTGCGCCATCACTATGCCGACAGCTACCGCCTCTCCGTGGCTAATCCTTTCAGCAGCAGCGCTTTGTGCATATTTATATTCTATAGCATGCCCGAAGCTGTGTCCGTAATTCAGAAGATGCCTAAGTCCCTTATCGAACTTATCCCGTTTCACCACCTTCATCTTGTATCCCGCCGCCTTCTTAGCCATCTCTGCCAATTCTTTCAGAACATCCTCCCTGCTTTTCAAAGGCTCAGCTGCTGGGCCTTGGCCGTCCTGGCCTTGCAGAAGATACAGGGAACGCAGGGATGAAAGAGAATTGGCATATAACTTAGGGTCGAAGAGCAGAAAAGTCTTCAATATCTCTGCACCTCCGGAAAGCAACTGCTTATATGATAAGGTGTTAAGCACTTCGGGACGGTAGTGGGTTTTCTCCGGGAAGTTATAAGAACCGATGGCGTTTTTCACTCCGTCCAGGTTCACTCCGTTCTTGCCGCCTACTGCGGCGTCTGCCATCGCGAGAAGGGTGGTGGGAACTGTCTCGAAGCGGATTCCTCTTTTATAGATACTCGCGGCAAGTCCGCAGATGTCGCTGCACACGCCTCCGCCTATGCTCAGCAGAGTACAAGTCTTGTCGGCCTGCCTTAAGAGCATAGCCCTGCAGATACTTTCCACTGTGGACAGGGTCTTATGGCTTTCGTCACATATCAAGGGCATCTCGCCCAGAACTTTTCCCCTGATTTTGGAGCTGAAAGACAGGGCGAAGTCCTTAACTGCCACATCATAGACCACGAAGTACGATTTCATAAAATTGACTAGTTAAAAAAGGACTCTAAGATAGGGAAAAATTTGCAAAATCACGATTTTTGCATAACTTTGCAGTCCGTCTCCAAGAAAGGAGTCTTTCTATGCCCGAATGGCGGAATTGGTAGACGCGCTGGACTCAAAATCCAGTGTCCTTCAAACGACGTGCCGGTTCGAGCCCGGCTTTGGGCACCAGAGCGGCTGAAGTTTTCCACTTCAGCCGTTTTTATCCCCGCAACCTTCCACTATATTTAGCATTAGAATTGGCCTTATTGAATTTATATGCCAATGTCACTATGAAATACCTTCCATAAGAAGGCGCATAACTTTTCTTCTTATAATCCGCACCTGTGCTATACTCGTAAAGGGAGCCTTTGTTCAAAAGGTCATTTAGAGAGATACCTAATCCGAGTCTGCCCTTGAGGAAATATTTGTAATAGGCTACATTCAGAACATGGATGTCACTATTAAAGTCGGGGTAGTCAGGATTACGGTTCATGTCCCAGCTGTATTTCAACTTGAACCAGCCCAGCTTGTCTATATTATAAGATGCGTTGAGACTCAGTGTATTATGTAGGAGTGAAGCCACTTTTGAGCCTTCGGAGTTGATGGAGATGTTATAGTTTACCACGTTTCTCAGACTCAGGCTCGCTTTCTTCCGGTTCTTGTATTGGAATGACAGATTCATGGACGGAGAGCTTTCGTTAAGATATATCAGACTGGAATTGATATATCTAGGAGCCTTGGAATAATTGGCATCAAGGCCGATGCTGTATTGTATCTGATTATGGTATAGATAATTAGAGTATGCACTTGAGATTGAGACACCATAGAGATAGGAGGCGTTCTCATAAGTACTCAGGCTGCTTCCTGCCTGAATGGTATAGTCGTTCCATTCGGGAAGGACTTCGCTTTGCTGATAGAATATGCTTTTGCCGACTATAGGATTTGCAGTATAATTGGCATTAAGACTCAGATTCAGTCGGCCGTTGTTTTTACTCCAGACATATTGTATCTTTTGGGAGTAATGCTGAGAGGCTTTCAGATTTTTGTTTCCAGCTATCAGATACCTGGAATTTCTGTCATCAAGCCTGTTTCTTAATTGGGACATTGACGGCAGAAGAGACTTGGATAATAAAGAATAACTGAAGGACTTCCGATTCACCGACAAATTGATATCCGGAGAATGGAATTTGTACTGAAAGTGTTCCTCGAAAGGAAAACTCTCTTTGTCATCGAGAAGATCTTCAACGTATAGAATCGACAGGTTACAGCGTATATCCTTGACATTAAAGGAATTATTCAGACCCGCTTTCAATGCAGATGTAGTCTGTATATAGTTGTGGGAGTTGATTACATCTATTTCCTTTACATTTTCGGATATGATATTGAAAACATTGTAATTACTGTTGCCTTGATTAAAACTAAATTCTATTAGCGGACTTACGGACAGATATAGGTCTTTATTATTTATCAAATTCTTGCTTAATGAAGCGGAAATGTTTGAATTCAGATTTAAAAAGTCTCTCTCAGATTTTTGATTCTTTTCTGAGGGTATTTCTGTGTCGCTTTCATTTAATAATCCGAGGGAAGTGTTTTGGTTTAGTGATATCCAAGCACTTGTATTCAGATATGAATCTATCGCTTCCAAGGTATTCCTATATGATAAACAGACATATCCGATCCAATTGGAAGTATTCTCTGAAGTTTGCAGTTTTTGACAGGAATAGGAGTCGTCCCATTTCAGGCTGGAAATCTGGTCTTTTGAGGAGAAATCATCAAAATATGACAAGGTTACCAAGATATTAAGCTTAGGGTTTTGGTAAGAAAAATTTAAATTGTGTTGTTTATCTTGGGAATTTGACAGGGTACTGTCTTTTAATTCTCGGGCAGGAGTCAGACTTGTCTGAAGATAATCAGTCTGGGAAAAATTCCTGAGATCGAAGTCATTCTGATAGTATCGGTAAGATAAAGTGATACCTGATCTGGATATCTCGTCTCCCCAATTCTTTTCTATTCCGACATCAAAGCTGGCTGTATTACTGGAATTGGTCAATGGCCCGAATGCTTTATTCAGGGTATTGAAATTTACATTATTAAGAGACAGGTTATTCGCATCAATGGTGGCATAGGCCAGAAAATCTTCTGAAAAGAAATTGGCATTGGCTTTAGAAAGGTAGCGAGCCTGATTCTCTGCTCCGGCTCCGGCGATGGCATAGGCATCCGAATAGCTGACCAGAGGCTTGTGGGTTCGGATGTCTAATACCAGTTCTTTTCTGGCGTTATGGATATCTCTTTTCTTGTCGAGTTCGTTAGTCTCCTCGTAGCAGGCTATACTTTTGACTTCTTCTGCGAGCAGATGATCCAGAGGGGCTATAACTGATTTTCCGAAAACCTGTCTTCCGTTCACATAGGTTTTGGAGACTTGTCTTCCATCTATGCTGATGGAAGAATCGCTAAGTTTTATGCCAGGCATGAACTCCATTATAGCTCTGGCATTGTCTCCTTCCATAGTCTGAACCGCTGCCGCATTGAATATCAGGGTGTCTTTTTTTCTGCTGGTCAAGGGGATGTCGCCTCTTACGATAGCGGCCTCCAGAGTTTCGGGGCAAAGTTCTATGAGGAGTTCTCTGGTATCTTTTGTAATCTCAAATTCTGTGGTAAATGTTGAATAAGAAGGGTGCCTGACTTCGATGATGGCTGATCCCAAGGGTATCTTCTTCAAACTGAAACTGCCGTTGTCGAAAGTCATAGTATGAAGACTGTCCTTAGCGGTAATAAGGAGAACCTCAGCATGAGCAACTCCTAAGCTCGAACCAAGTGTATTAACCTTTCCCTTCAGGTTCACTGTCGGGATTTCCGAACGATTATCTGCTTGGGCGGATAAAGATACGGCACAGCAGATAAATACAAGAGCCAGAAACACCTTCTGGCCCCACATCCTCAGTTCCCTGAAACTATTTATATGATTAAACAGCATTGTAAAACAGAGCCTAAATATCATCTTCTAGTACAACATCAAATGTACCATTTATAGGTTTAATTTCAGAAACAAGATACTCTTTGGTTTTATATCCTATCATCTGGAACACTAAAATATTAGTTCTGTGTACGGAAATAGAATAGTGTCCCCCGCTATCAGTAAACGTACCAATTGTAGTGCCACGGGCAGTTACAGTAGCATATACAATGGGATTTTCCTCAACATCAACAACAGTGCCTGTGATTGTCACTATTTCAGAAGAAGCCTCGCTGGAAAAGCCATTACTAAAAAGGAGAACTGGCAAGAATAAAAAAATAAGAGACGAAATCAATTTTTTCATACCTCAAATAATTAAACGGTAATACTTTGCAAATATAAAAATATGAATTGAAGCCGAATTCAATTTGACAGTGCAACAGCACCATCAGGTGTAAAGTTAAACAAT
>JBJEBS010000085.1:0-1968 GCA_051870275.1 Candidatus Cryptobacteroides sp. | reverse complement strand
CCGAAGAGCTCGCAGGGCTCATCACCGAACTGAAGAAGGGCGTGTGCCTGTTCTCCTACAGAAAGAAGGACGGCGTGGTCAGACGTGCCACGGGAACTCTTTCAAGGGACATCATGGACAGGTATCTTGAGAAGAAGAGCGGGACGCCAAAGGGTTACCGGAAGAGTGCAAGGCCCACATCCTCGGCCTACTTCGACCTTGAGAAGGGGGAATTCCGGTGTTTTCTCTGGGAGAACTTCATAAGAAGGGAAGATGACTACGAGGAGTGAGATTGCATTGATACTTCTCAGATATGGAAGCAGGCTGGTACCTCCCGGTGCCAGCCTGCTTTCGTGTCGCTAATCCGGGTTATTGGTAGCCGAACCCGGATGGTTGATGCAGAGTGTTCCTTGCAGGAACAGCCTAGAAGAAGATCTTGGCCTTCCTGAGCCAAGGATACTTCAAAAGGATTCTGAGGATCTGAAGAGGGTCGTAGTACATAACGATTACTATATTAGGTTAAACAATTTCCTACCGGTTTCGATGAGGAAGATAGAAGCAACGACCTTGAGGCCGGCCTTGATGATGGTTGATGTGCTCATGATTAGTAGTTTTTGGTGAATAAATCTACGAACTTGTCAATAGCCTTGCTGAGCTGCTCTGCAGCATAGGTAGTAGGCTTGTCCAGAACCTGTACGAGAACTCGAACCACGGCCTTGCCGGTGTTCTGCGGAAGAACCTGAGATAAAATAATCATAAAGTATTGTGTATTAAAGGATTTGCTATGCTGCGAGCCAGTTTCCGACACGGCCCAGTACGCGCGCTGTGGAATATGCCTGATCCAGCGTGAAGACGGTACGACCGACATAGGCTGTACCCTGCTCGTTCTTCACGACAACAAGGGCGAGGTCGACTACGTCCTGACCGGAAAGGCTCAAGGGCAGAAGGAGCGAGATCCGCTGCTCGCGGAAGTAGTATGTCGGAACCGCCGTGAAAAGGTCCGTGGACACTCTTCTGACAGCAGTTGAGACAGCGGACTCAAGCGAGCTGCGGAATAGGTTCATAGCAAAAGGAGATGCGTTTATTGCTGCCCGGTACTCTTCAGGGGTCAAATCTTTGCTTACTCCGCAGATACGGTTAAGGAACTGCTTCGGGAATCGGTCGATCCGTTCGAGCGCATGCTCCACGGAGATGGTAGGTGTACCCAGCCTCAGGTCATAGTGCAGGTCGTCGAAGCTGTCAAATAGACGAGGAAGCCCCGGCAGAGACGTGAAGATGGAATTAATTTTCGTTCCCTCCCCTGGAACAGCCCAACACACGAACTGGTACTTCTGCGGGTGCGGGCCCTCGTTTTTCTTAAGAAGGGCATAGATTGGCTGGTACCAGCGATTGGTCAGTCCAGTATCAAAGGTTGTCCAATCGCCTTCTGTTTGCAAGGCATACTTGGTCAAGGCAAGATAGAAGCGGTTCTCCAGGTATCTGAAGAGCTGAGCATCAGGCAGACGGGAGTCGTTTTGGAGATTGGCGAGGTCTCTGAAGGCCTTGGCGATTCCATTTTTAAAATTAATGTTGTAGTTTAAAGATTGTGTTTTAGTAATACACATAACTCTTACAAATTTTAGTTGAACTTACGATGGACTTCCTGCCTTTTCAGGCCCCGCATAGCCATCTGTCAGCGGGATTACGCCTTGTTTCTTAACAATTACGTTGCCAAAGATAGACATTTTAAGTAATTGAATATCACATAATTAAAAACTATAATTTGATATCAAATGAACATTTTATATCAAATTACTCCCTTCTGACAAAATGGCAGAAAATCCATATCAGATGGTCCGAATACCATTGAACAGACAGACTGACACACAGACAGACTGACAAATTTGCCCTTCCTGACGGTCCACCCTTGTTCCTTTTCGCAAAGGTAGTGGGGCGGCTTGATTCCAAGGACCGTTCTCCCCTGTCGAACATATGACTTCAGAAGCCCGA
>JBJEBS010000084.1:0-2005 GCA_051870275.1 Candidatus Cryptobacteroides sp. | reverse complement strand
ACCAGTTGTCCATCGACTACGCCTTTCGGCCTCGCCTTAGGTCCCGACTTACCCAGGGCGGACGAACCTGCCCCTGGAAACCTTGGTCTTACGGTGTGATGGATTCTCACCATCATCTCGCTACTCACACCGGCATTCTCACTTCTAATCGCTCCACCACCGCTTACGCTATAGCTTCGCCGCTGATTAGAACGCTCCCCTACCACTAATATCTCTATTAATTCGCAGCTTCGGTATTATGCTTAGCCCCGGTAAATTTTCGGCGCAGAGCCACTCGACTAGTGAGCTGTTACGCACTCTTTAAAGGGTGGCTGCTTCTGAGCCAACCTCCTAGCTGTTTAGGCATCTCCACATCCTTTTCCACTTAGCATAAATTTTGGGACCTTAGCTGGCGATCTGGGCTGTTTCCCTTTTGACAACGGACCTTATCACTCGCTGTCTGACTGCCGTTTATCAATACGGGGCATTCGGAGTTTGATTGAATTCAGTATCCCGAGATGGGACCATCATCCATTCAGTGCTCTACCTCCTCGTATCTCTTTCAACGACGCTAGTCCTAGAACTATTTCGGGGAGAACCAGCTATTGCCGAGTTCGATTGGAATTTCTCCGCTAGCCACAACTCATCCGCCAACATTTCAACGGGGGTCGGTTCGGTCCTCCAAATGGTTTCACCCATCCTTCAACCTGGTCATGGCTAGATCACTCGGCTTCGGGTCTACCCTGTCGTACTTGCGCCCTATTAAGACTCGCTTTCGCTTCGGCTCCGTCTCTTCAACTTAACCTCGCACGACCGGTGTAACTCGCCGGTTCATTCTACAAAAGGCACGCCATCACCCTTTGACGGGCTCTGACTTTTTGTAAGCATACGGTTTCAGGATCTCTATTTCACTCCCCTCCCGGGGTTCTTTTCACCTTTCCCTCACGGTACTGGTTCTCTATCGGTCACCTGTTAGTATTTAGGCTTTCCAGATGGTCCTGGATGATTCCGTCAGGATTCCTCGTGTCCCGACGTACTCAGGATCCCACTAGGCTTCAGGTTCATTTCGCCTACAAGGCTTTCACTTCCTATGGCTGACTTTCCCAAATCATTCGGCTATAAACTTTCGTTCCTTTTCGTGGTCCTTCTACCCCGCCCCTTAGGACGGTTTGGCCTGCTCCCTGTTCGCTCGCCGCTACTTAGGGAATCATTCTTATTTTCTTTTCCTCCAGCTACTAAGATGTTTCAATTCGCTGGGTTTCCTCTTGCTGATGCTTCAGTAGTGTTACCGTATTACCGGTAACGGGTTTCCCCATTCGGATACCCCCGGATCTTTGTCTGTGTTCGACTCCCCGAGGCTTTTCGCAGATTTCTGCGTCCTTCTTCGGCTTCAGGTGCCAAGGCATCCACCGTACGCTCTTTCTAACTTAATCTTTTTTCCTTACTCTTTAGAACTGTTTTTTCTCTTTACCTTAGTTTTTCTAATGTTTTTCGTTTTTCAGATCTACTCAGTTACTATCTTTTCTTAACTATTCAAAAAGACATTTTCTCTATCTGTTATTCGGTTTTCAAAGAACTATCTCCAGAGTCTTCCTCTGGGAACCAAACAGACTTAACTCACGTCGGGTTTTTCTTTCTCCTTAGAAAGGAGGTGATCCATCCCCACGTTCTCGTAGGGATACCTTGTTACGACTTAACCCCAATCATCAGCCCTGCCTTCGACGGCTCCCTCCTTGCGGTTAGGCCACCGGCTTCGGGCATTGCCAACTCTCATGGTTTGACGGGCGGTGTGTACAAGACCCGAGAACGTATTCACCGCGACATGCTGATTCGCGATTACTAGCGATTCCAACTTCGTGCAGTCGAGTTGCAGACTGCAGTCCGAACTGAGAACAGTTTTATGGGTTTCGCTCCACCTCGCGGCTTCGCTTCCCTCTGCTCTGTCCATTGTAGCACGTGTGTAGCCCAGGTCATAAGGGGCATGATGATTTGACGTCATCCCCACCTTCCTCCGGTTTGTCACCGG
>JBJEBS010000083.1:0-7706 GCA_051870275.1 Candidatus Cryptobacteroides sp. | reverse complement strand
GTCGATGCTATAGCATCTCCGTACATAGGTGGTTTCGCACTTGCGAAACTTAAATTAATAATTATTTTTTACTTAAAACTTTGACTATCAAAGTTAAAAACAAAAGTACAAACATCAGAGTGCAGATCCTGCCCACTATGTCTCCATATCTCACGAAGAAAGTCTGATACGAAGTCAGATTCACCTTCGAATGAAGCAGGTCAGGCTCCCACCAGCGGGTCTGTTCCAGAACATCCCCCTTCTGGTCAATGAAGGCAGAGATGCCGGTATTAGCACAACGGGCTATATCTCGCCTCAACTCTATGGCCCTCAGACGCGAGTAGCTGAAATGCTGCCTGTATCCGGCGGTATCCCCCCACCAGCCATCATTGGTTATCACACAGATAAGCTGAGCCCCCTGCCTGACATACTGGGTACAAAACTCCGGATAAATGGACTCATAACAGATAGGGACTCCCACCGGAATCTTTCTTGCAATTTCCTTACCATCAGAGGCATATTCTATCACATTCAGGTTCTTGGCCCTACCCTGTGGAACATCCCTTCCCATCACTCCGCCCAAAGCATCATCTATAGGTACGAATATCTTCGGATAAGGTGTCAGTTCCGCACCTACCACCAGTTTCGACTTGTCTGTAAATTCTACCCTTCCGCTGCCATCGGACATAAGGGCAGTATTATATGCCAAATACCAGCCCCCGTTTCCCAACTTCCTGGCCAGAATATGCGGCTTGTCCTTAGTATAGAACATCTGATGGGTGCTGGCCCCGAAAAGCAGATTGGTATTAGGATATCTGTCCAGAAGTTCCCTCTTGAAGGTAGAGAAAGTAGGAGAGCCCAAAGGATTCTCCTTCCATATATCCGAACAGAAAGTCTCAGGCAGCATCAGAAGTGCAGTCTGTTCAGGGTAAGTTCCCTCCCTGCCGCTCAACTCCTTCTGAAACAAATCCACCACCTGCTTGTTCTGTAAAGCCTGAGGCACGGAACGAAGTTTCTGATAAGGATCGAAATTAGACTGAGCTATAAGCACTTCCAACTGCCCGCAATCCGACTTCTCCTCATAATTATGATAGATTATTCTGGAGCCTACCACAGGGACCAATATCAAAAGGCCAAGTCCTACTCCTGCAGACCAGCGGGCCTTGGAGTTCCAGCGGGCGAAAGAGCCGTCCGAAAGACTCACCAATATCCCGAAAATGGACAGGTTAGTAGCCCAAATCCAGAGGCTTCCGCCCAGCAAGCCAGTATATTCATACCACTGCACCAGACCCGTAGTGCGCCCGAAGGCATTCCCAAATACGAGCCAAGGCCAACTCACCTGGGCATAAGTCAGATAGAAGCGCTCCCAGGCTATCCAGCACACGGCCAGAAATATATAAGGCACTACCCCGCTGAACTTCTTTTTACTTGCGATGAAAAGCGCAAATATCAGCGACATGAAAAGAGAATTGGCCAGGACAGCGAAGATTCCGCCTCCCACTGTAGCCTCGCATACCCACCAGGTGGTAAGGGCGTTGAAAAGCACGAAGGCCAGGTAATACCACCAGAAAAAGCGCTTCACGCCATTGATCTCCGCCAGTCTCTGTGCGCAAAGCAGAGGCACCAGGGCCACCAAGGCTACAGCCCCGCAACCTGGCACGAGATAAGGCAGGGACATAAGTCCCGCAAAAAGCAGCAGGAGTATGATTATCAACTTATTCTGTTTCATCTTCTTTCGGCATGTTATTACAGTATTTTCTCCATTTCTCCAGCAGATTAATCATATCTTCCGGAAGGGAAGAGTCAAATCTCAAAAACTTGTGAGTAGCCGGATGCTCGAAACCCAAGGTCCTGGCATGCAGAGCCTGACGGGGACAGATATCGAAACAGTTCCGGATAAACTGCTTGTATTTCACATAGATAGTTCCCTTTCGGATCTCCATCCCGCCATATCGTTCATCAGCGAACAGCGGATGCCCTATGGAAGCCATATGCACCCTTATCTGATGGGTCCTTCCAGTCTCCAGGCGGCACTCTACCAGAGTCACATAACCGAAACGCTCCAGCACTTTATAATGAGTTATCGCCCGCTTCCCCTTCTCCGGATCGTCAAAAACCCTGAAGCGAAGCCTGTCATTCGGGTCCCTCCCTATATAAGTGTCTATAGTTCCCTCGTCTTCCTTAATATTTCCCCAAACCACTGCGTTATAGCATCTTTCTATACTGTGTTCGAAGAATTGTCTGGCCAATTTCAACTGCGCCTCATCGTTTTTCGCCACCAGCAGCAATCCAGAAGTGTCCTTGTCTATCCTGTGCACCAGTATGCCCATCCGCTCATCCTCAGCGTCCGGCCCCTGTTTCAGCCCCAGATGATAGGCCAATGCGTTTATCAGCGTCCCCTCGAAGTGTCCGTGTCCCGGGTGCACCACCATTCCGGCCGGCTTATTCACCACCAGCACATCCTCATCTTCATACACTATGTTCAGAGGAATGTCCTGCGGCAATATCTCCATCCCGCGCCTGCGGTAAGGCATCACGAAGCGGATGATATCCCCAGGGCGGACTATATAATTGGCCTTGACCACTTTCTCCCCTACGTGCACATAGCCTTCCTTAATGGCCAATTGCACCCTGTGACGGGAAGTATCCTCCATATGCTCGGACATATACTTGTCTATGCGCATAGGAGTCTGACCCACATCCACATTCAAGCGGAAATGTTCAAAGAGCTCATCCAGTTCTTCGTCGTAATTCTCCGCCATGCCTTATGGATTAAGAAGTGTTAGGGAATCTGCTGAGGCAGGCTTAGGAAGTTTCTCTCTATCCAAGGTCAGGTAGAGGCTTACTCCCCTGCCCATCAAAACTTTATTATCGGAAGATTCAGGATGCTGCCTATATACGAAAGCCGCCAGTGAATCCGAATAGGACTTCACGGTATCGTCGAAATATAGCCTGTCTATGTTCAGATAGCTGTCCTGAACAGAGTTTACAGCCTTATGATAAGGCAATTCTATAAAGGAAGGAATCTGGGTATAAGGGTCATCGTAATTAAGTCCTACCACCAGATCCACGGTAGTGCCCACATCCAGTTTCTCTCCTTCCGGCACACGCCTGCCGCCTATCATCTGAGCCATGACATTGTTAGTGGCTATATCTTCCTTATAAATAAGCTTTCCCAGAAGCAGATTACGGGCAGTCAGCTCCACCTTAGCCTGACGCACGCTCAATCCTACCAGGGATGGCATGCTCACCTGACGCTTCTTGGAAGAATTCATGGTAAGGTATATTTTTCGACCGGTCTTGACCTCGCTTCCAGCCTTAGGATTCTGGGAATAGACAGCCCCTGGTCTGAAGCGGTTCACAAACACCGAATCAGCCACTATCAGCTGGAGTTCGTTTTCCTGACATAGTGCCATAGCCTCCAGATAGCTGCAACCCAGCATATCGGGCACTTTCACCGTCTTGTTATGTTCGGTAAAGACTTTTAGTCCCACATTCACCCCTATAAATATCAAGGCGATAAGAACTATGGCGATAAAGAGATTCACCACCACCCAATTACCCAGTATTTTCTTGACTTTACTCATAGCCTACGAAGTTACGAAATTTTCTTATATATTTACCGTAAATTTCACACAACTATGCACAAAGCTGAGGAGAACCGCGGGGCATTGGCATTGGCCTCGGAAGCCGGAAGGCTGCTGCTTCAGAATGGAGCCGAGATATCCAGGGTCGAGGAGACCATGGAGAGGATAGCCGACCATTTCGGGGAGGACGACGAGCAGTTCTTCGTCCTAAGCAACGGCATATTCACCACCGGACACTCCTATGCCAATGTCCAATTCATCCCCATCAAGGGAGCCAGACTGGACAAGGTGGTAGAAATCAACCAGCTATCCCGCGAGATTTCAGAAGGTAAACTAAATCTGGAGCAAGCCTGGGCCAAACTCGAAGCCATCAAGAACAAGCCTTCCAAGCCATTCTGGGAGCAGAATCTGGCCGCCTTCATAGGCTGCGGAGCCTTCTGCGCCATCTTCGGGGGCTCCCTTTTCGACTGCCTCGCATCCGCCATCGCCGCCACCATCCTGAATGTCATCGTCTTAAGACTGCTGAACCCCTATTGTTCCAAGGCCTGCGGCAGCATCATCGCCGGCCTGCTGGGAGCCATTTTCTGCATACTTCTTCACTGTCTGGGGATAGGCCAAAATCTCAGCAACATGCTGGTCGGCACCCTCATACTGCTGATACCTGGGGTCGCTTTCACCAACGGCCTGCGCGACATAGCCGGCGAGGACTACCTGGCCGGACTCACCCGTCTCGCCGACGCCCTGATGATCTTCCTCTGCATCGCTGTCGGAGCCTGCTGCGCCCTCATCGCCTCAGCACGACTCTTCTCCTTCTCCTTTATGCCAATCAGCACTCTTACGGACTCTCTTACAGCTTCTCTGCTCATACAGATCCCTGCAGCCTTCCTGGGAACAGGAGCTTTCGCCGTGCTTTTCGGAGTGCCGAGAAAGCACTACTTCTCCTGCGCCGTCATAGGGATGCTGGGCTGGGCCTTATATCTCATCCTCTCCAGATTCAGCAGCGCCGGAGTCTTTCTCTCAGTAGCCGCCGCCTCTACCCTGGTAGCCCTGTGCTCCCGCTGGGCCGCAGTGCTTCGCCGCTGTCCGAGCACAGTTTTCCTTATCTGCGGAATCTTCCCTCTGATTCCTGGAGCCGGAGTGTTCTGGAGTGCCTTCCATATAGCTCAAGGTGATATAAGCCAAGCTCTTAACATAGGATTTCAAGCGATACAGATAGCCTTCGCTATGGTTATAGTCCTGATAGTTGTCTCCAATATTTTCCACCGGAAATAAAAGAAAATTTTTGTATTACAGAATTTATGCATATATTTGCAACACCTGTTATAAAACATATGTTTTAAAACGCAGGTTTTTTAAATTATCGTATTAAATAATTTGACCAGGTTTTGAAATATTATTACAAAAAATTTGCACTATAAATTTTTTCCTATATCTTTGCAGTGTGTTAGTAAACTAATACACTACCCTAAGGGCAGAGTTAACGATAACAGCTTGCTGATTTAACCTGCATGGATAAAGGTGAAGAGATGGAAACATAAGAGCAAAAAACGACAGACAGATATAAAACAGACAGATATAAATAAAAAACTTGTGAAAAGATATGAAAAAATTAGTAGTTGTATTATCATTGATTTCAATTCTCTGTAGCTTTCCGGCTTCAGCCAAGAGGCAATCCGAGCTGGTATCTCTCTATGGAAAAGTCCTGGATTCTGAAGACGGGGATCCCATAGCCTGGGCCACAGTGGCTCTTCTGGACGAGGAGGAGAATGTGATAGCCGGAGGCTCCACTGACGAGGAAGGTGTTTTCCTTTTGAAAGCAGAGGAAGGGGAATATCTTCTGAGGTGTACCTTCATCGGCTATGAAGACCACCTGCAGATGGTGAACCTGAGCGGGAACGTGGTCGAGGTGGCGCCGATAAGATTGGCCTTGTCAGCCCAGACTCTCGAGGGAGCGACAGTGACAGAGAGAGTGAAACTGGTGGAGATGAAGATAGACAAGGTGGTGATGAACGTGAGCCAGAGCGCTTTTGCCCAGGGCAGCAATGCCCTGGAGTTGATGAAGAAAGCACCAGGAGTGACAATTGACAAGGATGGCAACGTGAAACTGAATGGCAAAAGCGTGTCCGTCTGGATAGACGGCAGACCATCTTATCTGGATGGAAAAGCACTGGAGGCCTTGCTTCGCAGCACCAATGGAGAGAGCATAGACAAATTCGAACTAATGGAGAACCCGTCCTCCAAATATGACGCAGCAGGCCAGGGAGGAATCATAAACATCAAGACGAAAAGAAACCTGCTTCAGGGCTTTAACGGCTCGATGGGAATAGGCGGGGGCGGCATGCACTTTTCCGATATAGCAGCGACGCCTTGGCAGGAGAGCTGGTGGTTAAACTTGGCATACAGGACAGAGAAAACTAACAGTTTCTTCAATATCTACGAGGGTTTCTACAACACCCCGATAAATATAATCAACGACCTGAATTACCAAGATATCAGGCAGTTGGGTAAAACCGTACTGATGAACAGGTATCATAATTTCAATGTAAAACTGGGCACTGACTGGTTCATAGACAAAAACAAGACCCTCGGTTTCATCCTCTACACTCCTGGAGACAAGGGCAGGAGCTGGACCAGCCGGAGCATTACGGAGATTTACCGTGACGGGGCACTAAGCAATTGTTCTACGGCTAAGATAGAGAACACTTCCTTCTCTATGCAGCACACTCTGAACCTGAACTACACCCACACCTTCGACGAGATGAAAGCTCAGGAGCTGACCGTTAACCTGGACTATTATAACAACATGTCAGAAGACGACAATACCCAGGTAGATACGGTAAAAACTGTGCCGGAGCTGCTGACAGAATCCCTTCAGAGACAGTCCATCTATAGCATAAAAGACTACGACGTCTATTCTGCCAAGGCTGATTATCAAGGAGTTGTGGCTGGAAAATATATGCTTGAGACCGGAGCTAAATGGGCACTCTCCTGCACTGATAACAACAGCACTGAGAATAAATATAACATTATATCCAAATCTGACTTCGGATATAGAGAGCACGTGGCTGCAGCCTATGCCTCCCTGGCCGGACAGATAGGACCGAAATGGAGTTTCAAACTGGGACTCAGAGGGGAATATACTAACAGTTTCGGAGACTGGAGATCTGCCGGAGAGCAGACCAAAAGGTCTTATTTCGACCTCTTCCCTACTGTCTTTGTAGGCTTCAACCCTACGATGAACTGGAGGTTCGGGCTGAGTTACACCCGAAGAATTGACAGGCCTCGCTACGAGCAGTTAAATCCTACCAAGACCTATGTGGATTCCAAGACCTACACCCAGGGTAATCCGGACATCCTGCCTCAGTACAGCGACAATTTCAATCTTAACATAGGCTACGGGCAGCACCTTTCCCTCTCCCTGAATTATAACACCATGACTCAGGTCATCAACCAGATACCATCCCTTACGTCCGAAGGAGAAGAGGTAATGACCTGGGGCAACATAGGCTCTCAGGATATGTGCGGGGCATTTTTCAACCTGGCTGCCCTGCCTATAGGCAAGTTCCTGCAGTGGACCCTTAGCGCCGGCACTTTCTATGTGGAATCAGTCAGCGACATCTCCAAAATCAAGCGCAAAAGCCTGGCCTTCCAGGGCTATACGGACATGACCATCCTGCTGCCTAAGGACTGGAAAATAAGCATGGACGCCTACGCTATGAGTCCTATGATCTTCGGCTGCTACTATATACACGAGAGATGGGGTGCGAATATGGCCATCAAGAAGAATATCAGCGACAAGCTCAGCTTCAGCATCAGGCTGGATGACATCTTCAGAACCTCCAACAGTAATCTGGACATCTTGGATGAGACTGGAAGCGGGGCCAAGACTTATCTGACCCAGGAGTTCTACTCCCAGAAGATACTTTTCGACCTGACCTGGACTTTCGGAAGCAGCCAGAAACCAGTCAAGAGCAGAAAAGTGGGTAATCTCGAAGAGATCTCCCGCGGCTCGGGTTCAGGCTCCGGCGGCGGACTTGGAAAATAACAGAAACACGAAAAAGGACAAATCTCGCGATTTGTCCTTTTTGCTCCCCTTGTAGGACTTGAACCTACGACCCCCTGATTAACAGTCAGGTGCTC
>JBJEBS010000082.1:0-7751 GCA_051870275.1 Candidatus Cryptobacteroides sp. | reverse complement strand
ACCCTCCCTCAAAATCAGGTGGTTAGATCTCTATTAGCTGCAATGTGGGTTAAGAGATTTGTGCTGCTTGCGAAACTTTATCCCACGCACATTTCTCTTTGTTTATCTGACCTCACTGATAATAAACTCTCAAAGTTAATCAATCTCCTTAATCCACACAAATTTACTTAGAAGCAATTTTCCTCCATTCCTCTTCTCTTCTAAAACTTTTCTTTTACACTATCTCTATACATCTCCTCCCATTACTCTTACTCTCACATACCTATCTGTCTTTCTCTACGTTCTCATTATTCTCACCAATACCAGTCTAAAGTCTCACGGTGAAAATACCTTCAGATTACTTAGCAACTTAGTAGTTTCTGATAGTGTCAGTGCCGGCAGCTCCGAGGGTGGCGCGTGTTCCGAAGAGGACTGCCGCGCACTCACGGAATATGGTATTCAGCAACGGCTACAGCGAGGAGGTGATATAAAATTACGATATCTTCGGCAATAATTTGAAAATTTGCCAAAAACATTGTATTTTTGACAACATGACGAATGAAGAAATCATATTACACTTTGCGACATCTCATGGAAGAATCCTTACGAGAAAAGACTTGGTAGATTGGTTTAAATCTACTTATCCAGAAGGATCAATCCGCAGTATCGACACCGTACTTCAAAAAATGGTTAATACAGGGGGGCTGGAACGGACAGGATACGGGCAATTCCGGCTTCGCTCCGATGTCAAAACTCCATATATTCCTATTATCAGTTCAGAAATGAAAGAGTTATATTCTAACATTTCGGAGCGGTACCCATATACAAAGTTTTGTATATGGCAGGCCAGAGTTGTATCCTCATTCATGCAGCACATTCCAAACATCGATGTTCTGATTTTGGAAACAGCTCGTACATCGGCAGAAGCTGTGTATGAAGATATCCGTGAAATAGCATCAGGTCGAACAGTTTTACTATGTCCAACAGAAAAAGAATTTAGATTATATGCTTCTGGCACTCCGTCGCTACTGGTGAAAAATCTTCATTCGGAGTCTCCTGTAATGCAAGTAAACGGTCTTACCACTGCCAGACTTGAGAAGATTTTGGTCGATATCACCATTACACCAGAATTTGAGTATGCTCGAAACTCCGAACTATTTACTATCTTTGAAAATGCCGATCAAATGTACCGCATCAGCAAAAAAACCATGCTCCGATATGCCTCCAGACGAGGTAAAAAAGAAGAACTTAAAAATTTAATTGACTCGACAATGCTATGATTAACTCCAAAAGCAGAACTTTAGAATGGATTCTCGAATCCTGTCGCAAAAACAAAGTGAGCGATCCCACGCTTATGGAAAAAACGATTAGGGCCTTTTGTCTGCTAGAAGCCTTAGCTCGCTCTGGTTGTCCATTCCTTTTCAAAGGGGGAAGTGCATTAATGTTACAACTTGCTTGTACACAAAGACTTTCAATAGACATAGACATTGTCTGTCCTCCTGGAACCGATGTAATTGCCTATCTGACACCATATGCCGAGGAGTATGGATTCGGGGAGATCAAACCATCTGAACGTATCTCCAGAACGAACGTTCCAAAGACCCACGCCAAATGCTTCTACCAGGTCTCATATGTCACTAACACCAACACAGAAAAGATTCTGTTGGACGTTTTATATGAAGACAACTGGTATGCCCGTATCGAACAACTACCCATCATCAGCCCTTTCTTAATAATGCACGGCGAGCCACTGACAGTAATGCTTCCCAGTAAAGATGACTTACTAGGTGACAAACTAACAGCATTCGCACCCAACACGACAGGTATCCCGTACATAAAGACGGTAACCGGGCGAAACGGCTCTCAGCAAAAGCGCCACTGCTCTATGGAAATCATCAAACAGCTCTTTGATATCTCTTCGCTATTTGACCGAATAAATGATTTGAGCATTGTTAGGGAAACCTTTATGAAGATTGCTTCCATCGAATTAGACTATAGGAGTATGGATAATAGAGATTATCTTCCTGTTCTGAACGACATCTACAATACCTCCGAACTAATATGTACAGGTATCTATAATAATGAACGAAGTTTTGAATATCAAGAGTTAGTTCAAGGCATTAACCAGATAAGACCCATGATAATCAACGAAAGATATAACCACTATTCAGCGATTGTCAATGCATCAAAAGCAGCATATCTATCTGTATTAATCAAGCTGGGAATAAACGAGGTACAACACTTCGATCCGGCTATGGACATTCATTCTATCAAATTAAGCACTCCCATAAACCCAGCTATCAACAAGATCAAAAGCTTCCGTCCCGAAGCCTTCTTCTACTGGATGCAAATAGAAAAACTCATTAAATAATATAAACTTGCTATTTCTATCACAAGATAGTTTGATAAAGCCGCTGAGTTGATTATTCATGGAGACAAAGCACTTATCTACAAGTCTAAACAAAGACTCATCGAGACTAAAACTGTAGTTTTCTCAAGAATACCCTTTACATTTTTACAAAATAGGTATATATTTGTGAAAAACCCATATCACCATGAATAGGAGAATTCACGAGCTGTTTTGCGGATATAAGTCGGCGGAGGCTTTCTGGGCTGCGGCAGAGAATGTCCTTACTGACGAGTATAGCCAGGAGATGTTCCTGAGAATAGCTAACAACAAGAACCACATCATTCATCTTCTGGAAGACATAGAAAGAATCCAGAGACTGGCAGAAGCGGGCAATCCCTATATGCAGTACGCCTTCGCCCGCCTGCACGATACCCTCGCACTGGAGCCTGACTCCTCCGAGATCTGCGAAAAATACTATGAATCAGCACTGAAGGCAGGGATAGCAGATGCCGCGATGCGATTGGCATTCATATATAGAGATGGGGATCTGGGGGAGGTGGACTATAGACGCTACCAAAGCTATCTGAAGCAAGCACTGGAGGAAGGCAGTCTGAGGGCATCGCAGTACACTCTGAATCAGATGGTTTTCGGCACAGAGGAAGTGGCAGCGGATGAGGAAAAGGCGATTGGCATAATAAATAAGTATCTGAAAGAGAGCACTGAGGATGTGGATTCGTACTTCTACAGGTTAAGGGCATTGGCAGAAGACAGGCTCGGGCGGAAGAAAGAGGCGGCAGCGGATTATGAGAAGGCGATGGAGTTGGGAGACAGCGAGGCGTTTTTCCTGCTGGCCACGTCGAAATGCTGCGATGAGAAGGGTAATGTCGTGGACATGGAAGGCTTTATAGAACTGATGGAGAGAGGGCAGGAGGCCGGCTCTCCCTCAGCTTATCTGGGGACTGCCTGCCTTATGAGGGAGGATTATTATGAAGCCTTTAGCGAGGAAGAAAAAGTTCAGATGCAGAGTCTCTTGGAAAGCGAGTTGAGCCTGGGGGCAAATATGGGAGATGACTATGCCGCTTATTATCTGGGAACTTATTATGAGAATGGAGATTACGGCTTTGAACAGGACTTCGGGAAGGCTTGGCAATGGTACTCTAAGGGGGCGCTGCTTAAAAACGGGCTCTGCTATGAGTGTATGAGCAGAATGGTGCTCGAAGATGAGACGGCGCCTGACATCTATAACGAAGCCTTCGGATACGAATGTGCATATAGGGCCTATATTCTCGGGGCGGACACTCTGGAAGTTCTGACAAGGGGCTACAAAAACGGCTATCTTGGCCATCACGCCGCCGTAATCGAGGAGTATTTCCTGCCTCGATACGAAGCACAGTTCGAAGATGAGGATTATGAAGGGCCGGAGATTGAGGAAGATTAAGTTATTTGTAAAATTTTATATTTGTATATGAAAAAACCAGTTAAAGTCACTCTTATAATAGTGGCAGTCCTGATAGGACTGATACTTCTTGTGGGCATAGGTGGCGGTATCTACATGGTGGGCTATGCCCTTGACAGGGATGATGTAGAGAAAGATTTCCTCGAAGAGAGGGAAAAGGCGGAGCGCAAGTGCCCTGGGATTCTCGCCTGGTGGGATGCTCTCGAGGCCGAAGGCATCCTTAAGGATACCGTTATGCTGACAGCTGACGGCCGTCAGCTTTACGCCCAGTACGCAGCGGCTGCGCAGCCTAGCACCAAGACTGCCATCCTTCTTCACGGCTACAGGAACAATCCTGTCACCATGGCCGTATATGCCAGAATGTATAGGGATTCCTTGGGCTACAATGTCTTCATCCCAGCTATGCCAGGTCACGGTCTGAGTGAGGGAAAAGCTGTACAGATGGGCTGGAAAGACAGACTGGACATCATCTCCTGGATACCGGTGGCTCATGATATCTTCCAGGATGAATCCCAGGTGGTTCACGGAATGTCTATGGGAGGAGCATGCACGATGATGATAAGCGGAGAAGAAACGCCTGACTACGTAAAGGCCTTCATTGAGGATGCCGGTTACACCGATGTGTGGAGCATGTTCGCAGACCAGCTGAAAGAGCTCTTCGGCCTTCCACCTTTCCCAGTACTATACGGAGCTGATCTGGTATGCCGGCTGAAATATGGCTGGTCTTTCCGCGAGGCTTCCGCCGTGAAGCAGGTCGCCAAGAGTACCAAGCCTATGTTCTTCATTCACGGCGGACAAGACGATTTCGTGCCGACTTATATGTTATATCCTTGTTACGAGGCCAAGTCTCAGGGCTACAAGGAGATATGGGAAGCCCCAGGCTCAGCCCACGTGTATTCCATCATCGACTATCCTCAGGAGTATTGTCAAAGGGTAAGAGCTTTCCTCGAAAAGGCAGGAATCTAATAAATGATTATAGTATAGGCAGCTTCGAAACTGTCATGGGCAGGGAGGGCGTTGACCCAGTCTCTGCCCTTAAATTCTGTCTCATACCCGACCCTGTCACATCTGCCATACCAAGGTTCGATACAGATGAAAGGGGCATTCTTTCCAGGAGGAGACCAAAGTCCCACTACGGGAGCATCGAACTTGACTCCCAGCCAGGCTTTCTTATCAGGATCCAGCAGGGTAACCTCCCTAAGCTGGGAGTCCTGAAGAATGAGAGTATCCACCTCGTCGAAACTGTCCTTATACAGTGGCAGAAGTCCCTCTTCGTCCAGTCCCAGAGGATAATGCTTCAGGGCATCCACGCAGCCCTTCTGGACTATCCGCACGCACTCCAGGCCGGAGCTCTTATCGAAAGCGAAATAGCCTCTCTCCTTCTTCTCGGCATCGAATTGTGGATACAGGAAGGCGGGATGAGCCCCTATCTGGAAGTAAATCTCCTTATCTGAAGGGTTTTCCACTCTCCAGCTCACCTCTATGGAAGAGCCTTTCAATGTATAAGATATCTCCAAAAGGAAAGGATATGGGAAGACTTGCAGAGTCTTTTCATCTGAACAGAGCCTAAAACGGATGCTCTCGCTATTCTGTGACACCAGACTGAAAAGACTGTCCCTTCCGAAACCGTGCTGACTCATCTTATAGCACTTTCCATCCACCCTGAACTCACCGTTCCAGAGGCTTCCCACTATAGGGAAAAGCACCGGAGAATATCTTTTCCAGAACTTGGGGTCAGCCTGCCAGAGATATTCCAGCCCGTTCTTACGAATGCTGCACAACTCCGCTCCTTCCGCCTTTACTGAGAGCTGAAGTTCTTGGTTATCAAGATTATACATATTCTGCTTTACCTTTGGTTTTCTTCCAGATATATCTTACGAGAGCGTCAGGGGCCAGTTTGAGAAGAAGCGGCAGATAGTAGCACATAAATGCCGGATAGCAGATCTTTCTACCCCTTCTCATACTCCTGAGAGCCCTTTTGGCCGTCTTCGAAGGTCTTTGAATAAAGTGTATGTCGATCCCGAATTTAAGCATCTTCTCATTCAGACCATAAAGGGTGGTGGACACCGCCGCAGGACAGACCGCACAGAGATATACTCCACTGCCTTTCAATTCGTTATGCAGGGCCTTACTGAAAGTTTTAAGAAAAGATTTGCTCGCCGCATAACACTCCAGGCCAGGCACCGGCAGATGTGCCGCGATAGAAGCCACATTAAGGATATAGCCGCAGCCACGCTTCTTCATATCGTCCGAGAAGAGGGTACAGAGCCTCATCGGAGTATAATTATGCAGAATCAGCATCCGCTTCGCATCCTCCAGCCTCTGAGGCGTCAATGGCTCATAGAAAAACATTCCGGCATTGTTCACCAGAATATCCACCTCGAAGCCTCTCTCCTTACAGTAGGCATAGAGCCTGTCGGCGGAGTCTTCGTATGCCAAGTCCAACTCCAGCGCCTGCACCTTAGCTCCAGCCTTCTGCAGCTCTTCCTGAGCTTTCGGCAGTTTCTCGCTATCGTTACTTACTATCAACAGATTACATCCTGCTCCGCCCAAGAGCTTGGCTATTTCCAGGCCAATTCCGGAGCTTCCTCCGGTGACTAATGCATTCGGGCTATGATCTATCTTCCTGCGCATTCCTTCTCTGCGTTCTCTACTTCTTTTTCCAGCTTTTTCGGGAGACTCTCCACACACTTGTGACATTTCATCTCCAGGGTGTACATCCTTCCGATACAATAATTCGAATGTCCACAGCCGCTGCACTCGCACTCCCCGCTTCGCATCTTGTTCACGAATTCAGTGTCGTGCACCAAGGCTCTGGCCACCTGCACAGCCACAAAACCGCTGTCCAAGACCTTTTCGATTCCCTGCTTGGACACCATTCCTCCCACATAGATGAGCGGCATCTTCAGCGCTTTCCTGAACTCCAGCGCGTCCTCCAGGAAATACGCTTCCTTATACGGCACGGTCGGTATCATCATTCTTCCCGCCACTGCGAGCCCTGCCTTCAGCCACCAGAAAGACTTCATATCCATATAGTAGGCCAATGTCTTTAGCGGCATCGCGCCCCTCATCACTTCCATAGGCGCCTTGCTCACAAAACCAGCCGAGAGCACAAGGGCGTGTACGCCAAGTCTTTCCAGTTCCTTGGCCACTTCCAGACATTCTGCTCTCTGCATTCCCTTCTTGAAGCCGTCGTGCATGTTCATCTTCACGATGATGCCCATATCTGGAGGAGCCACCTCTTTCACCTTATTGATTACCAATCTCATAAAGCGCATCCTGTTCTCCAGGCTGCCACCCCAGCGGTCCTTTCTGTGATTAGTATATGGAGAGAGGAATTGGCTTATAAGATAACCATGTCCAGCGTGAATCTCCACGCAATCAAAACCAGCCTCGTGGGCGAGGAGCACGGCTTTACCGAAGTCTTCCACTATCTCCAGGATTTCTTCTTCCTTAAGAGCTCTGACGAAGGTCGGGGAATAGAGGTTGAAACCTCCGGAGGCACCTACAGGAGTGCAGCCGCAGGTGGCACGGTGGGTCATATTTCCACAGTGCCCGAGTTGTATGGAGGCCTTGGCACCTTCAGCGTGTATGGCATCGGTAAGTTTCTTGAGTTCAGGGACTATCTCCGGACGCATCCAGAGTTGGCCTTTAAAGGAAAGGCCGCTTTGACAAACGGCGGCATAGGCTACCGTAGTCATGCCGATTCCGCCTTTGGCGACAGCAGTGTGGTAGTTGAAAAGGTCTTGGGAAGGGCTGTTGTCATAAGCCATATTCTCGAAGGCCGCAGAACGGATGACCCTGTTCCTGATGCTAACGGGGCCTATCTGACAAGGGGTAAAAATCTTGGATTCCATTAATAGATGAAAGGGATGAGTCGTTTAATATGTTTGGTGTCAAACTGCTCCGGGAATTCCTCCTGGTATCTGTCGTAGATGCGGGCAGCCCTCGGAGCGAGATTGGCAA
>JBJEBS010000081.1:0-7757 GCA_051870275.1 Candidatus Cryptobacteroides sp. | reverse complement strand
GAGGCTGTTTTTGACGAAATCTATCACTTCCTTAGCCTTGAAGATTTCTTTCTGAGGCTTGAGTATGCCGTTAATGGCATAGATCAGATCTCTCTGGGCTTTGATCTCCTCCATCATCTGGAAAGAGATGCTCTTGAGAACTCCGAGAATCTCTTTCGGATTATCCTCGTCCAGGCAATCCAGCATTCCGTTCAGTGCTCCGGAGAGGTTCAGAAGGTCGTGACAGAAGACTCTCTCCATCATCAGTTCGCGATTCTGGGCTGTTCTGTCTATAAGCAGAACGATGGCAAATTTCTTTCCGTCTTCGATAAAAGGGGTGGAGATGGCGTGTACGCTGTAGTCCTGGTTATGTTCCAGTAGCAGGGATGCGTCTCCTTCGATCCTCTTCATATCCCTCATACTTTTCTCTACCAGAGCTCTAAGAGGGCATTGCCTGCAGTTCTCGTGACAGCCGCAACCATTTGCCGAGGCCAAGGCATTAGAGCATTTAAGATAGTCTCCCACACAGAGTTTGACACTTGTATCCACTTTTTCATAGGCTATATTGTGAATCTGCAGTGTCTCGTCCACCACGAGGAAATTCGATCCGATTCCGTCGAATATATGATTATCCTCGATAAAATTGAATAGTTCTATTTTGTTCATCGATTTGTAAATAATTCCGCAATATAAGAATTTATATCGATAAGAACAAGACTCTCTGAGTCGGCGAGGCCATTGGGGTTCGTCCCTGGCTCTCCTTCGGGCACGGCCTCGCCGAAGCCTTCGAAGAGTTCCGTCCAGAACTGCGGAATCTGTCCGCTGCTGTCCCTGAAGTTCATCGGAACTTCCTCGAACAGGGGGCTTCCGTCTTTTTGGACATAGCTCTCGTACACCAGCTCTGAGCAGTACATCATCCCGTTGTCTTTTTTGAAATGCCAATCGTACCCCTCTCCCAGGTGCCCCATAGCCCGTTGCAGACTTGCAGGGATGTCCGCTTCCCCGCAAGGGCGCAGGCAGACAAGACCCGCAGGGGAATTGGCATAAAATTCGGCCAATGGGGTGAGGCTTACGCCTTTGCGGGGGCTGGCTTCGAGGACCATGGGCTCTCCGTCGAGTAAGGTGAAGATGCCGACGTGGTCGAACTGGAGCTCGCTGAGGCTGCGGGTGGCTTCCACTATGCCGCTGCTGAAGGCAGAGCTGTCGGCGATGCAGAAGAGCAGGTCTCCCTCGCGAGGGCTGTTAGGCCTTCGACAGGCGCCCAGGATGGCGATCAGCCATAGGAGCAGGATAAACTTTTTCATTAGCACTATTCTCTAAACCCTGCAAATTTACGGAATTTATTAAAAAAATCCTCCGCCAGCCTCTTACACCTTCATCCAGATTCTACTCCTCCCTTTTGCTGCAGCTATTCCCTTCGTGAAATTCACCTGTCATATCGTCTAATCGTATCTTATTGATTATTAGGAAAGTACCGAAATGCGATATGGTAAGTGGAATCAGATTGATGTCATCTACCATAATCTTTAATGGTAAATTCCTGAATATTAATTTGTTATGATTTTATCTTATGCCAGGTGAATTGCACGAAGAACCATTATTTGTCCTGTTTTAAGCCAAGTGACTGACAAGATTTGACTATAGACGGTAGATTGGAAGTAAACTCTTACACTGTGATGAGGGTATAGTATTTTCAGGGATGAAGTCAAGATGTATCGTTATTGTGAAATGGTGATATTATTTGCAATATTTGAGTAAATTATTACTAACTTGCCTGGCTAAATTGAAATAATATGACAGCTATTATCATTATCGTCGCACTGGTGCTTGTGCTGGTGCTTTGGGGCGTGCTTACACAGCGTAAGCTTGTCAGCGCAGATGAGATCTGCAGCAATTCTCTTTCTCAGATAGGAGTTCAGCTTCAGAGCCGTTGGGATGCTCTGACAGCCCTCATCAAACTGACCAAGTCTTATAACGAACACGAATACAATACCTTGGTAGATGTAATCAAGCAGCGTAAGGAGATAACTTCTTCCAGCAGCGCGTCAGATGTAAACGCCCAGGAGCAGGCTCTGACTTCAGCTTTCTCACAGATTAAACTGGTCGCTGAGCGCTATCCTGAACTCAAGGCAGACGCCACTTACACCAAGACCATGGACAGTCTGAACAGCTACGAAAACAAGGTGCGCACCAGCCGCATGGTTTACAATGACAGTGTTACCAAGTATAACCGCATGGTAAGACAGTTCCCTGATGCCCTGGTAGCTTCCATGCTGAAATTCAATGTTAAAGAGTACCTTCAGGAAGTGCCTGAGAAGAAGGACATGCCTGAGATTAACATTTAAAAGCTTATGCTAAGAAAGATCGTTCTAAGTCTGACGGGAGTGTTTGCCGCCATTCTTTCCTATGCCTATAGTCCTGCTATCAGGCAGATTAAGCTGGATGTGGAATTGATGGAAGACGGCTCGGCCAAGGTGCAGGAGTTCTGGGATGTATGCGTGGCTTCCGGAACGGAGTGGTATCTGGTCAGAGACAATCTCGCTGACATAGTGATAGACGATCTTCAGGTTAGTGATGAGACTGGTCTGGTATTCAATAATATAGGCGAGTGGGATGTGGACAGGAGCCTGGAGTGGAAGAAGGGAAAGTGCGGAATTGTTCATAAGAAAAGGGGAGTGGAGCTTTGCTGGGGCGTGGGGAGCATGGGAGATCATCAGTTCAAAGTATCTTATACCATGACTAATGTAGTCAAGTCCCTGACCGACTATGACATGCTGCATATCCAGTTTGTCTCACCTGGACTATCTTCCCCTCCACAGAAGGTGGAACTGAGACTCTGGAGTAAGGGGAGGAGTTTCGACACACAGCATTGCAGGGCCTGGGGCTTCGGTTATGTGGGAAGCTGTGAATTCGTGGATGGGACAGTGCTCTTCAGAAGTTCCGAGCGATTCAAGTCTAATAGCAGTCTCATAGCTCTGCTGCGTTTCGACAAGGGGATGTTCCAGCCGCTTAGTACACAGAACAGGGACTTCCAGACAGTTTTGGACAGGGCCCTGGAGGGCAGCGACGGCTCTGACGAAGATGACATCTCGCTTCTGGGACTGCTGCTGATGTTCATAGCTTTTATCGCAGTGCTGGTGCTGATATGCCTTATAGCATATCGCGCATATATCCGCTCGATCCTGGGATGCGGGGAAAAGGAAGTGAATTGGCATAGAGAGCCTCCTTTCAATTCCGATCTGGTAGTCAGCAACTACACTCTTAAGCTTCTGGGCAAGAACACGAAGGGCAGCACTTTGGCCTTGGCGATGATTCTGAGGATGATTTACCAGGGCTATCTTGAAGTGAGCAAGGACGCTAAGGGCCGGATAGAAATCTCCTTCGATGAGTCGACAGGACTGCCTGAGGAGAAGGTCGCAGCCGGCCTTTACGATATGATGCTGAAGGCGAGCGGTAAAGATAAAGTCTTGCAGGAGAAGGAGTTCTCGAGCTGGTCTTCTTCACACGGAAAGCAGGTGAGTGCCTGGCTTAGCCTTAGCGAGAACGAGGCCAAGGGGACTCTTGTAAGGGAGAATCTGCAGAGAGGAATGAAATTCACGGCCAAGGGACAGGAAGAGGCCCGTAATCTGCTGGGCTTCAAGAAGTTCCTCAGTGACTTCACTCTTATGAAAGAAAAGGATACCCAAGAGGCCGTCCTATGGGAGGAGTACCTGGTCTTCGGAGCTCTTTTCGGCATAGCCGACAAGGTGGCCAAGCAACTCAAGGACATTAATCCTGAGCTATTCGAGCAGGTGGTGGACTTCGATTACGATACCTTTACCGTGCTGATTCTCAGATCGAATATGCTTTCCCGAGCTATTCTTAATTCGTCTGCCAATTACGCTGCTTCCCAGGCCGGTCAGGGCTTCGGCGGTCGCAGTTCTTTCGGCGGTGGAGGCTTCGGCGGTGGCAGCAGGTAAGGCTACCAGGCTCCCAGTGTGTCATCTTCCTTAGTGAAAACGAGTTGCAGGTCAGGTGTCCACTTGAACTTGTATATCCGATAGTTCTTGAATTCCCCTTCGAGGATGAGAGGGCCGTCGAAACTGGCTATGGCTGTGTAGTAGATATGGCCTTCTTCGAAAAGGGTTTGGCTGGTTCCGTCACCCTGGCCGTCGTTGTTATGCGCGTACATTCCGTAGAAGATATTGGCCTGACCTGTCTCTCTTAAAGTCTCTAATCTGTCGATGAAGTATTGGCCTGGCGCAGTAACTTGCAGATCGCGCAGTTTCAGGCTGTCGGCAGTCTCTCCCACCCAAGGCAGGAAGTAGTTCAGTTCGCCGTTTTCGTTGAGAGGATACACGAAATCCCAGGTGCCGTTTATTCTGTATTTGAAGTCTATCTTTATGCGGCTGCTTTTGTCGGTGTGAATGGTCTGAAGAATCAGATCGCCGGCGGGGGAGTTGGTCTTCGGATCGACTACGAAGGCGAAGATCCAATAATCAGTATCCGGCTCGAGGTTAGTGAAGAAGTAGTCCTGCTCTCCGTACTGGAGGCTGTGGCTGGAAAATTCGGCGATGTGTGGCTCTCCGTTGTAGAGCAGTTCGAAACGCCAGTTGATGTACTCTTTATAGGCATAGTCCAGGGCCAGGGTCTTGAATTGGCTTTCAATCTCGTAAGGGTCAATCCCTTCGCGGACCTTTTCTGCGGAGATATAGTAGTAGGCGTCACTGTCGGTGTTGAAGCGGACTTCACAGAAGCCGCAGCTGACCTGTTCCACCTTCATGCTCAATTGAACGCCGTCCACTTCATAATTGGCATCCGGATTACAGGAGGCAGCGATCAAGGCTATGCCTGTCATTAAAGCAAATCTTCTCTTCATACTCTATTCTCCTTCTTCCTCTAAAAGTGTTTTTACTGTGTAGATGAATCTCAGGGCGCATTGCTGGTGGGAGCCGTAGTGCCCGAAATTGTACTGGATGTTAGCTGTCTGCCATTTGCTTTTGGCCTTGGAGGCGTTAATGAAAGGCACCACGTCGTCGTCCATGGAATGGAGCATATAGACAGGGGCCTGAGGTACCCAGTCGAGGGCCAGTACGGAGTTCTCGCTCATGGCCTTGTAGAGTTCCGAGACCTGATCGCTGGTGCGGTCCATGCCGATTCCTGTGAGCATGTCGCTGGTCTTGGTCGTGCCTATCATGGTTTTGAGCTGGCTGGTGGAGTATTGCTTGGAGTTGATCCACTCGTCGAGCTTGTCGTAAAGCCAAGGCTGGAGTATCTCCTGCATATCCAGCTTAAGGCGGTTCCCCTGTATCATTCCCTGAATCACGAATGGGATGGCTGCGGGGATGTTGACCGTGTTCGTGGTGATGAAAGTGTTATAGGTCTCCCTGACATCGTAAGGTCCGCCTCCTGCGAATACCATACGGATATCGTCTCCGGCACCTGCCAATTTCTCCATCAGCCACTGAGTGGCCATGGTGGTGGCACCTCCCTGAGAGAAGCCCATAAGGTAGATATCCTCGTGCTCAGGGGCGTAGTCCGTATCTTTAAGGAATTGTTTTACAGCCATATACATACGGTACACGTCGAAAGCTGTCTGTTCCATAACCAGGTATGGGTGTATCCTGTCCACATCGACTCCGTAGCCCTCGTAATCAGGGAAAATCATAGCGTAACCCAGGTCGCAGAGCACTCCCTCAAGCGGAAAACAATTTGAAGGGGCTTCAGTATTAGAGCCTATGGTATAATGACTTACGAGGATGTATCTCTTAGGCTTGCGGCCCTTAGGCAGCAGCACCTTTCCGGAAAGCCTGGTCGGCTTGTCGCTGACATAGTCCCAGGACTCGTAGGTGCCGGCGAGCTCTATGACTTCAGCCTTGCGATTAAACTCTAACAAATTGGCCAATATGGCATTAATCGTGGCGGACGTGGTCTTGGTCTGCACTTCTTCGTAAGGCAGCAGGGCGGAAGGGGGAAGGCCTTTCGAGAGCTCTGTCACTTTCGTGGAATAGACGCTGAAGGACGATGGGTCGGCTCCTTCCAGGTCGCTGAAATCATAGAATTGATTATCCCCTCTGTTGCAGGCGCACAGAAGCGGGAGCAGCAAAAGCCAAATATATCTCTTTTTCATCTCGATCCTCCTTTAAAAACGGATGCCTACTCCTATGGATACGATCCTGGAGTTCAGCATATAGATATTATCTCTCGAACTCAAGGACGTCAGTCCGCCCAGTTCCGCGAAGCAGAACCACGGTCCCCAGTCCCCGCTAATCCCTATCGGGCTTATATTGAATGCCAACCCGCACTCCACACTTTTCCCCTCTGCATTCAGCTCACTTCCTCCATTGAGCCCCAATCCTATGCCGACTGCGGAATATAGGCTGAAGTGCTCTTTTCCGAGCCAGGTGAAACGGCAAACTGGCATAGCGACTATGTTCCAGAAGTTCCTGCCTTTTTGCCTTTGAAGTTCTTCTCCCAGCCCGTTTCTGCTGACTCTATCCCAGGCACAGCCCGAGAAATCCGCCAGGGTTCCTACGCTGAACCACTTGTTCATCCTCCACTGGTATTCTATGAACCAATGCTGTGAGTAACTGTAGTTCTCATTATAACTCCTTTCATAAGTCCCTGGCATATTGTCTATTATATACAGGGGCTCCTGCCAGGTCAGCATCTCGAAGCACTGGTCTCCGACTCCAATGCGCAGTTCGTGCCGCAGAGAATCCCTCTGTGTGGGGCTTTCTGCTCTTAGGCCAATGCTTAAGCAGAGGGCGGCGATGATGCATAGGATAATTTTTCTCATATATATCTGAATGGTAGTTCTGCTATGTTTCCACCGCTGGCTCCAAGCTCGAAATGGTAGCGGGCTATGCCCTTGTCCATCTTCGTGTAGCCTATCACGGAGTGGCCTTTGTCGAATCTCACTCTGGGCAGAGACTCTCCTTCTTTCAGTCCCTGGTATTCGATGAAGAATTTCTGCTGGTTTACTGCGGTAGGGGCCAAAGCTGCTGCCTCCACGCCTTTCCTGAACCACTCGGGGCTTTGAGAGTCAAGGTTGCTGATCTCTGTGAGAACTTTGCTTTTGTGTTGGATACCAGGGGTTTCGCCGTAGCCCAGAGCTATGTAACAGGCTATCTTTTCCCCATCTTCAAGCTCGTAGGTGCCCTTGACTTTACTGTAGCTCAGTCCTACCCAGCAAGTATTCAGGCCAATTTGCTGGGCATACAGGACCAACTGCTCCCCATAATAGCCTATCTGCTCGTCGAGCTCCGGAGCTTTTCTGCCAGCCGCGACGATATAGCTGTTCACTCCGAAGAATTTGCCATAGGCCAATCCTCCTGAAAATGCCTTCCTCTCGCCACATACGAGCTGGAAGTGCAGGCCCGAAGCTACATTGACTTCTTCTATCTTGTTATGCATCAGCTCCCTGCACTCCTCACTCAGAGGAATATCTTTATACCTGCGCACCGAATGCCGCTGCTCAATCGCTTCTAATACTGTCAACATAACTTTTCGTGTTTATTAATATCAATCGCTGCATAGGCATATACACATAATCTCTATCTGGTCTGCTGGTATCTCTGCTCCAGTTCTTTGCTGATCATAATTGGTTTCAGTATTATTTACTGCAAAAATACAACATTTTCCGGAGACATTTGCAATAGTCAAGAATTCTATGTAATATTGCACAGTTATGTTAAGAGTTATTTATATAAATTATTATTTATATTATGAAATTTTACGACAGGGTTAACCCACATTGCAGCTAATAGAGATCTAACCACCTGATTTTGAGGGAGGGT
>JBJEBS010000080.1:0-7792 GCA_051870275.1 Candidatus Cryptobacteroides sp. | reverse complement strand
GCATATTGTTTGAAATTCCTCCGAAATTGCGATGTATATCCGTTAGCAAGCGGCTCTCGCGCGACCGGGCAGTCTGTCCGTTGTCTCCAAGAATAATCAACTCAGCGGCTTGCAGATGCATAGCGAAGCTGAGGCATCAGCAGCAAGCAGGGTGATGAGTTAGAAAGTAAAATCATTTTTGCTTAAGTTGTTCGGTATAGTTATATTTGCGGAATTATTTGATTATGGTTTCGTAAGGGTGAAACTACATTAGATAAATATAGATAAATGTGTGTGGGGAAGAAAAGTTTGCAGGCGGCGCAAATCCATAAATGTCAGATAATTAATTGCTTGCGGGACTTGGATTAAGTAATATAAGTTTCGCAAGTGCGAAACCACCTATGTACGGAGATGCTATAGCATCGACAAAGTCCTCGTCCTGAGGAAGAGGATTTAGGAGAAGGGTCAGATAAACAGAGAAATGTGCGTGGGAAAAAGTTTCGCAAGCAGCACAAATCTCTTAATATTAACTAATTAGTTGCTTGCGGGACTTGAGTGTGGATAGATTAAGTAAAACTTGAGTGGAACTATTATTTTAAAAGATATGAAATATTTGACAAACGAAAAACTGACCATCGTGGGTGCCGGCGGAATGATCGGCTCTAACATGGCTCAGACAGCTCTTATGCTGGGTCTTACTCCTAACATCTGCCTTTACGATATCTTCGAGCCAGGTGTTCACGGTGTAGCTGAAGAAATGTATCACTGTGGTTTTGAAGGTGCCAACATCACTTGGACAGTCGATCCTAAGGAGGCTTTCACTGATGCCAAGTATATCATCTCCTCAGGTGGCGCTCCTCGTAAGGAGGGCATGACCCGCGAGGATCTGCTGAAAGGCAACTGTCAGATCGCCGCTCAGTTCGGTGATTATATCAATGAGTACTGCCCTGATGTAAAGCATGTAGTGGTTATCTTCAACCCTGCTGATGTAACTGCCCTTACAGCCCTGATTCATTCAGGACTGAAGCCTGAGCAACTTACTTCTCTCGCAGCTCTCGATTCTACCCGTCTCCAGAGCAATCTTGCCAGGGAGTTCGGTGTGCCTCAGAGCGCTGTGACCGGAGCTCACACCTATGGTGGACACGGTGAGCAGATGGCAGTGTTTGCATCTCAGGTTAAGGTGGACGGCAAGCCTCTTAGCGAGATGGGCCTTTCAGCCGAGAGAATGGCTGAAATCAAGCAGCAGACCATTCAGGGAGGTTCTGCCATTATCAAACTCCGTGGCCGTTCTTCATTCCAGAGCCCTGCCTACAATGCAGTGAAGATGATCGAGGCCGCTATGGGTGGCGATCCATTCACCCTGCCTGCAGGCTGCTATGTAAACTGCGAGAAATGCGGTTTTAAGAATGTGATCATGGCTATGCCTACAGTTATCGACGCTACTGGTGTTCACTTTACCGCTCCTAAGGGAACAGAAGAAGAACTCGCTTCTCTTAAGGCTTCATACGAGCACCTCTGCGCTATGCGCGAGGAGATCGTGAACCTGGGAATCGTTCCTCCGGTAGATCAGTGGAAAGAGATGAATCCTAATCTTTAGTATATCCTTGATTATTGTAACTGGCGGCTGCCCGAGTGGGTGGCCGCCCTTTGTTTTGTCTGCATAAAATGTTATATTTGCGGGTTATGAGAAAATTGAAGATACCAGTCTTGCTCTTGACTTTGGCTCTCTTTTCGTCCTGCAATGCGATTCAGTCCCTCATTCACGATGACGAAGTGGTGGCCAAGGTGGGCAAACACAAGTTATACAAGTCGGAACTTAAAAAATACATCCCTGCCGGAGTCTCTTCGGCGGACAGTGTAAATCTCGCCCTGCAGTATATCAATTCCTGGGCTTCCGGCCAGATATTCAGCGACATGGCCCAGAGCCAGCTCTCCAAGGCAGATCAGGACGTGACTGCTGAGCTGGAGTCCTACAAGAGATCTCTTCTGCGTTATCGCTATGAGCAGCAGTTCGTAAATGAGCGTCTGGATACCTTGGTGACCGAGGATCAGATGATGGACTTCTATACTTCCCATCAGAGCCTTTTCAAACTCGAAAGACCTATTCTGAAGGTCCGTTTCATAGATATTCTGAAGACCTCGGAGCAGAAGGATTTCCTTATCAAGAAGATGTCCTCGAACCGTTCTAACGATGTGGTGGAGGTGGACAGTCTGGCCAGGGTTTACGCCATCAGATATTATGACAATTCTCAGGATTGGATGGACGCTTCGGATCTGGCGAAGGATTTCAATACTGACTATATTACTATGCTTTCTCATCTGAAAAACAACTACATAACTATAGATAACGGGGAGATGTCCGATATCAAGACGGCTTATGTAAGGGAGATAAAGAAGACGGGGGTGGCCCCTTTTGAGTATTGTCAGGAGAGAATAAAGGAATATATATTAAGTGAAAGAAAAAGAGAGTTGCTTGTCAATCTGGAACGGAGCTTGCTTGACGGGGCTTCCGATAGAGGTACATTTGTAATATATTAGGAGTTATTATGAAGAGGTTTTTGACGGTGATCGCAGGGGCTTTGCTGTGTGTGGCGGCCGGAGCACAGAAGTATAGCGGATTGGCAGACAAGACAGTAGCTGTCATAGGAGGAGAGTTCGTGATGCTTTCCGACATAGAACAGGAGGTCCGGATGATGAGGGCTCGTGGCTATGCTTCGGATAAGGCTATGAGATGCGACATATTGGAGCAGATATTGGCAAACAAACTGATTCTCTCGCAGGCGAGGGTGGATTCCCTGGTGGTGAACTACGAAAGTGTGAATGCGAATCTCAATGACCGTATCAGCAGTTTGCTGACCGATCTGGGAGGAGAGGAGGCCGTGGAGGAGTATTTCGGCAAATCCGTGAACAGACTTAGGGAGGATTGGCGCAAGCAGCTCGAGGAGATGTCCTTGACTCAGCAGGAGCAGGCGGAGATAGCGAAGGGGATTCCGGAAGTGACTCCTTACGATGTGAAACAGTATATGGACACCACTAACGCCGCTAAGTTGCCCTTGATTCCGGCTCAGTATCAGATGAGCCAGATCTGCATATATCCGGACAGGGAGGCAGCGAAATTGGCCGCGAAAGAAAAGCTTCTGGAGATACGCGAGAGAATCGTGGCGGGGGAGAAGTTCAGTACATTGGCCCGACTCTATTCCCAGGATCCGAGCAATGCCAGAACAGGTGGAGACCTAGGTATGGCGAACAAGTCTTCTTTCTGGACTTCCTTCTCGGATGCAGCCATGGCCCTTAAGCCAGGGATGGTGTCCAATATAGTGGAGACTCCGGACGGCTTCCATATCATAGAGATGATCAGCAAGAAGGGCGATATGTTCCATGCCCGTCACATTTTGATTAAACCGGAGTATACTTCCGAGGATATGGAGAAAGCCTATGCCAAGTTGGACAGCCTGAAGGCTGAGATTCTGGCCGGCAACATCACCTTCGAGCAGGCTGCGAGAAAATACAGCGAGGACCCTTCCACCAGGACCAACGGCGGTCAGATGGCCGACCCTAACAGCGGTTCTTCCTATTTCGAGGTTGATCAGATGAAGCCTGCCGACTACAAGGCCATAGCTTCTTTGAAGGAAGGGGAGATATCGGAGCCTTTCACCTCTACAGATAATGAAGGAAGAGGTGCTTTCACCATAGATGGAGGTAACCTGGTGTATAAGATAATCCGCCTGGACAAGACTATTCCGGCACATACAGCTACCTTTGACAAGGACTATGATGTGTTGTATAAGACAGTCGTGGTGGGCAAGCAGAATGCTGCCATCGATGACTTTATCTCCAGAAAGATCAAGGAGACCTATATAGTAATCGATCCTATGTTCGGGGATTGTGAGTTCTCTCGTGAAGGATGGAGCGAAAAGATAAGAAAATAACGCTTCTGCTCGGCACTCTGCTCGGCGTGTCGGCCCTGCTTCTCGCTTCTCCTCAGAATGAAGGAGATGATCCGTACGTACATCTGGTGAAAGCCAGTTCCGTGAGGATGATTACGGACGAGAACCAGAAGGCCTATCGTCAGGCAGTGAATGCCACTTTCTTACATAACGACACTTATCTTATCTGTGATACTGCCTACTGGAGGGTGGATGAGAATATCATCAATGCCTTCGGGAATGTCCGTCTGACTCAGGACGGGACAGAATTGACCAGTCAGAAGCTGGATTATTATGTGGATGATAACCTCGCTCAGTTCAGGGGAGGTGTGGTGCAACTTCAGGACAAGGAGAATAATATCCTTAGGACTCATTTTCTGGATTATAATACTGCTGACAGTGTGGCTGTGTTCAGCAAGGGAGCTTCGATGAAGGATAAGGACGGGCAGGTCATAGAGAGTATAGACGGTACCTATGATTCCAAGGCGGGCCTTTTCACTTTCTCGAATAATGTGAACATGTTCACGGATTCAGTCTTTATCAAGACTCAGTCCTTGGATTATCATACCGAGACTCAGAAGGCGGTATTCAAGACATATATCGATTTTTGGAAAGATGACAACATGCTCTCTGCCCAGAAGGGTTGGTACGACAGGGAGAGAGAGCTATTCTTCTTTACTGGTTCGGTCCATGCTACTACCAAGGATAATGAATCCTGGTGCGACAGCTTGTATTACTACAGGAAGCTGAACAATGTCCTGATGCGTGGAATGGTACAGCTTCAGGACAGTATCCGGAATACTTCCGCGGTGTCCCGTTATCTTTTTTATGAGGACAGCCTGGCTACTGTAACCCTTATGGATGAGGCGGCTGTCTCTATAGTGACCCAGCAGGAAGGGCAGCCGGTAGATACTCTGTATTTTGGAGCTGATACTCTGGTGTATTATACCCTGAAATACTGTGACATTCCTGCTTCGGAGATAAAGAATGCCGAGGAGCGTCTGGCGGATATTCTGACCGATCCGGTCGGGGAGTACAGACGCAAAGCGGCTGAAGCGGCAGAAGCTGCCGCTCAGGCGGCCAAAGAAAAGGCTGCCGGTACCCGACCGGAACTCCGGCCTGAGGGCTCTGCAGCTACGGGGGCTGCAGTTGCTGGGGCAGAGCCTGCGGCTCCGGCACTTGCCGGTGAGCCTCGAGGCTCCGGAGAGAGTGTCAAGCCTGCCGTTTCGGAACAGCAGAAAGGTGCCGTTCCGGTGACTGCGGATGGTTCCGCCAAGACCCAGTCCGACAGCCTGGCATCGGGACATCTAGACAGCCTGGCTTTACGAGACAGCACTGCCAGAGCCCACCATGACAGCCTGGCCCTGCAAGATAGCCTTAAGGTGCAGACTGACAGTATTTTAACGGCTGCCACAGATAGTGCTATGGTAGCTTCTGCAGATAGTGCTTTAGCATCTTCTGTGGACAGCACTTTGCTGGCCTCCGTGGACAGTACTTTGACTGCTGCTATGGACAGTACAGAGTTAAAGGTGGAGGTGGATACCACCAAATACGGCTTCGCCTTCGCCAGGGGAAATGTGAAAGTCTTCCGTAAGGATATACAGGTAAGGTGCGACTCGATGAGGTATTGCGACTTGGACAGCATAGCCCGATTCTATAAGAATCCGGTAGTATGGAACGAGGAGAACAGGCAGTATTATTCCGATTCCCTCTTCGCCCTTATCCGGAACAATGCCATGGACCGAGCTTCACTCCTTTCCAATGCCTTCGTGATTACCCAGGAGGATAGTCTGCTTTACGACCAGATAAGGGGTGCTGAGGTGCTGGCTTATTTTGATTCCACTTCTGCTCTTAAGCGTTTCGATGCCTTGGGAGATGCCGTGGCTATCTTCTATCTGGAGGAGAATAATACCTTAGCTACTGTGAACAAGGTGGAGTGCAAGATGCTCTCGGGTAATTTCGTGAATGGTACCCTGGATAGGGTCTTCTATTACGACAGCCCTAAGAACGACGCCTATCCTGTAGTTCAATTCCCCCAGCAGGACAGGATATTGAAAGGCTTCAAATGGGAGCCTGAAAGGCGGCCTAAAGGGAAGGAGGATATTACTACACTAAATGTAAGACCTTCTCAGAGAGCTTATTATGAATCTCGCCCAGGGGCTGAATTCAGGCAGACAGATCTCTATTTCCCTGGATATATCAAGTCTGTATATGCTTCCATAGACGAGAGAAACAGAAAGAAAAATCAGCCAGCCAGCCAATTTGAACAGCTGGAAGAGCCGTCAGTTCTCCAGCCTCAGGACAGTCTGGAACAGAAAAAAGAAGTGGCAGAGATGAAAGATTCTCTGGCCCTGAAGGACAGCCTGGCCCTTAGGGATAGCGTGGCCGTGCAAGACAGCACTCTGGTCGAGGGCGCGCAGACGCAGGTGAAGAAGAAGAGCTTCGGGGAGTGGTGGCGCGAACAGGTGGACAAATGGCGTAAGCGCAGGGAGGAAAGATGGGCCCGTCTGGATGAGAGAGATGCCAGGAGGGAGGCTGAAAAGCAGGAAAAAGCTCTGAAGAAAAAGCGTGAGAAGACACGTAAGGAGTTGATAGAAAGACGTAAACAGGAGCAGAAAGAGCAGGAGCTTCTGCAAAAATATATAGAAGAATACGAAAAAGAAAAGGCTAAAAAAGATGGAAAAGTTATTAGATAGATTTCTTCGCTATGTGGCGATTGATACTCAGTCAGATGAAAATTCGGCTACTCAGCCCAGCACAGTAAAGCAGTTGAATCTGCTTTCGCTTCTTAGGGACGAACTTCAGGAGATGGGGGTCGAGGCGACTCTGGATGAGTACGGCTATGTGATGGCTCATATTCCATCCAATTGCCCCGATAAGGATATCCCCGCTGTGGGTTTCATAGCTCACGTGGACACTTCCCCAGACGCTTCCGGAGCTGATATCAAACCTCAGATCATAGAGAATTACGACGGTTCTGCCATAGCCTTGAAGGGTGTGCAGGGCCTGTATCTCGATCCTAAGGATTTTCCTGAACTTCTCGCCCATAAGGGGGAGACAGTCATTACCACTGACGGAACTACTCTTCTGGGAGCCGATGACAAGGCGGGAGTCGCCGAAATAATGAACGCCGTGCAGTATATAGTAAATCATCCGGAGTTCAAACACGGCCCTCTCTGCATAGGCTTTACTCCGGACGAGGAGATAGGAAGGGGTGTGGCCAAGTTCGATGTGGAGAAATTCCACGCTGACTATGCCTACACTATGGACGGAGGAGAAGTGGGAGAGTTGGAGTTTGAGAACTTCAATGCCGCAGCTGCCACCGTCAGCATTCAGGGACGCAATGTCCATCCAGGCTATGCCAAGGGGAAGATGAAAAATGCCATCCTCATAGGTATGGAACTGAACTCCCTGCTGCCTGTGGAGCAACGCCCTGAATACACCAGCGATTACGAGGGATTCTTCCATCTTATCTCTTATAAGGGAACAGTGGAGAATTGCACTTTCTCCTATATTCTCAGAGACCACGACCTGGACAAACACGAAGCCCAGAAGAAAACTCTTCAGAACTGCGTGGACTTTATTAACTCCAAATACGGGGAGGGCACGGCTTCAGTCGAAATCCGCCACCAGTACTACAATATGAGAAAGCAGGTGGAACCTCACTATCATATAGTGGAGAAAGTCATCAAGGCTATGGAGATGGAGGGTATAAAAGCAAAGGTGCAGCCTATTAGAGGCGGCACCGATGGAGCTAATCTGTCATTTATGGAATTGCCTTGTCCTAATATCTTCGCCGGAGGCCTGAACTTCCACGGGAAGTTTGAGTTCGTTCCCCTGGAATCCATGGAGAAAGCCAGCAAGCTGATATTGAATATTATAGGCTT
>JBJEBS010000079.1:0-32600 GCA_051870275.1 Candidatus Cryptobacteroides sp. | reverse complement strand
TCCTCTTCCTCAGGAAGAGGACTTTGTCGATGCTATAGCATCTCCGTACATAGGTAGTTTCGCACCTGCGAAACTTAAATTCATTACTTAATATATACACAAGAAGCCACAGCTCTCTCCTTTCCATCGGAAGGCTTCAAAACTTCATTTCCGTTAACCAGCATTAAAGTGGAGCCGCCACCATCGAGATTGATCGCATCTGTACAACCATAATCCAGCAGTATCTGAGCCACCTCTCCGGTAGTATAACCAGGAACGCCTTCAGTCATATTCCTGCCCTCACATACAAAGAGTATCAACTTATCATCAGCAGTCATACCTATGGCAGTACGAGGGGCAGCGCCAGCAGCACCTATCTCTATCAGTTCCTCTTTATAGGTATTCTTTATCTCACCACCCTTTAACAGGACAGGAGAGCCTCCGATAGCGTTTTTAGCCTCAAATTTTCTCGATGCACAAGGAAAAGAAGTACCAGGAACTGCCAATGGGGCCTCATCCCAGGAGTTCTCAGCTGGAACATCATAGATGTAATGCTTAACCGCATCTTTCCAATATGTCCAGCACACCTCAAAACTTCCGTCTTTATGCTCAATGAATGCTGCTCGGGTAGGGTAATACATAGTTACCCAATCCTTCGAAGCGTAATTGATGTTCGGGCTAAGCAAAACTCCATTACTTACTTCCAAGCTAGAAGAATAAGACTTGCCAGAGTCGGTGTAAAAATATCCAGCATTTATAACTATAGCAGGATGACCTTGAGCCTCATATACCTGCAGCGGAGTCTGAAGAGGCTCTTTACTGCCATTGAGGGTAGGGGCATTAATCCCCCACACCTCAAATGACTTTTTCTTAAGATCCACTTCTGCTATATATGCTATCGCCGACTTACCCAGCAATTCTGATGGGGACTTCTTAACTACCACATAGTCAGGTAATTCTCCAAACTGATCACCGACATTAATCCAGCCGCTTTCATCAATCGGATCTTCCGGATCGTCGGGCTGTTCTGGATCGTCGGGTTGTTCGGGGTCCGGCTGCTCTGGCTCTGGATCCTTTGGGTTTTCAAAAGGCCAATCATCAGGCACCCCTCCCGTGCTTTTCTTTTCACAAGAAAAGCACAGCAAAAAGCAGCACAGAAGGCAGACTATAGAATACTTTTTCATCAATATTATTTCTTAATACAATCTGCCATTACAGCTCCAAGCACATGAGACTGATGATCATAATAATATATGAACACAGAGAAGCCGTCCGGAGCAGGGAAGATACAAACATCTCCTGAAGCACCACCTGCGCCGTTATGAGATCCCGTCTGATATGGAGATATGGAGTCATAACTGAGCGACAGTGCCGGAGCTGCAGGATCATTCACCTCAAAAAGAAACAACTTCGGATTATTACCCCATTCAGGGAAGTGACTGACGATAAAATAAACCAGGTATTCCGTCTTATTAAAAGTCTTGAAATCCATGCAATTTGCATTCAAAGCCCAGGATAGATCATCAGTTGCTATACCATCATAAGCCACATTTTTAGCACCGGCGGGAGACACATAATAGAGGTTATTATCATCATAATAACTAATATAATAGCCTTTATTGTTAATATCTACGGCACTCGTGAAAGAATCCGGAGCTGAACCCCAAGCCAAACCTGTAGATTCCAAATCCACTGCGACAGGCTCTCCTACGATTTGTCTGTCTGCCACTTTTACGACTGCAAGAGCAGATGCGCTGGTCACTCCTTCAACTCCTTCAGCTGTAAATACTATGGTTGCTTCGGTATCAATATTGCCAGTAATTTTCATTCTATGTCCTATACCTACACCCCCAGAAACCGCTGTTGTATTAAGAGGATTAGCAAAACTGAACAGAAGTACAGGATCCTCTGCTGCATTTTCACTAAGATAGACATTGACAGTCTCTCCACCACCTGCATAATTTGCAATAAGAAGGTGGTCTCCCTCATCATTTGCGATAACATCAGCCTCAGCGGAACCAAGTTTAAGAGTTCCATTCGGAGATCCGTTATACTTATTAAACAATTTCGGCTGAGTTCCATCTCCACTACAAAGGACTATATTCTGGCCAAGCCCTGCTATAGACGGATATATCACTTCCGTAAATGGAGCTACACCTCCGGAGCTTACAGGATCGACATTAAACAAAAACTTAACTGAAGATTTACTAAAACCATACTCTATCAGCTCAGGAGTGCCTTGTCTGATCTCATATACGGCTTTGGTAGTCTCATCATGAGCGAGAACAGTTACAGTCTGTCCATCATTCATATCATAAGAAGCTTTCGGATCGAACAACTCATCGCCGATATATACAGTAGCATGCTTTGAACATTGCACCTCACAATTTACGGAAGACAGATCATCCTTGAAAGGCACAAGAACGTGCTTATCCTCCTCTTCAGAAGTGATGATGGTGGAGATAGTCATAACAGGATTTATAATCTGGAGCGACTCCAATTCACATAAATCCAACTTGACACGCTTTCCTTTTATTACTATATCCCTCTCACTTCCGTCTGGAGCAGTAAGAATAAAATCATAAGACTGAAGCAAATCCAGTTTGGCAAGAGAAACCCCTTCCTTTTTAGCACGAAGCTTATAATTAGGCCGCAGTTTTGCCTTTACCCTCAGATTATTCATATACATCAGAGTCTCATCATCTGAAGTAACAGGATAGAACCACGGAATGCGCAATTCGAACACTGTCTGCTCAGGATCCGTAACGATAAGAGTAGCCAATTCCTTACCTTCATGAAGGGTTCCGGTAGGGAAGATAGCAGTCAAGCTCTCTATTCCGAGGCCATTATCCTCCACCACTTCGCCGTCTCCCTCTGGTACATAATACTCCGGCTGGTGGCAGGCAGAGAATGCCGCCAGGAGGGAGAACAATATCAATGAATTAATAATCTTTTTCATACTAATTAGTGCGCCAATTTACGTCCGGCTGCTGGTTGCCCAAAGCCTTGTTATTAGATACTTCATCACTTGGAAGAGGGAAGCGGTACAACTTGGCAGGGAAATCCCTATCCTTTTCATCCACACTTACATAGCTATATGTAAAAGCATCGCCCACCTTCTCTATCTTCAGGCCGTGCTGCTGATAATTGCACAGGCCTTCTGGATAATCGGTAGCGGCAAGTTCCCAGCGGCGCAGATCCCAATACCTCAATCCCTCATAAGCAAGTTCCACCTTACGCTCCTGACGGATCTGAGCCATCAGTTCACTGCCATAAAGATTAGAATATGGCAGTCCTACACGACCTCTGATTCGGGCTATGATTTCATTAGCCTTAGTCTCATTCTGCTGAGTCGTGGACATCACGTAAGCCTCAGCCTGGTTCAAGAGAACTTCTGCATAACGAAGGAAAGTGAAGGACTGACTGCTTCCAGAGGTGTTGACATCATAAGTCTCATCCACAAGCTTGCGCAAATAATAGCCAGTTACGGTCTTCCCCTTAGGATCCTTCTCTTGTTTCCAGGCAGCCCAGCCATCTGTTCCTCCTATATAAGGCTCTATGCTGCGGCCCTTCCAACTGGCTCCATTATAAAGAATAGTAGCCTGGAAGCGAGGTTCCAGATCTGCATACGGAGGGGTATCAGTGACTCCGTCAGCATGCCAAGGGCTCCAGTCAGGGAACCCTCCTGTGGCAAGTTCGTAGCTCTCCACCATCTCTTGAGTAGGAACTGCATAAGCGCCACCCACCTGATCAGCCACAGTGTAATCTCCACCAGGAGTGTAATAAAAATTGAAGCTATGGGTTACACCGTCAGCAAGGCTGAAATAATACTGCAGGATAGCCTCAGAATTTCCGTCCTTAGTATATGAGTCGGCATAATTGTCTGTAAGAGCATAGCCGAGTTTGGTAACCTCGTCAGCAGCCTCGATGACGACATCCCAGCGCTTGGCATAGAGCATGGCGCGGCTCAGCATTCCCCAGGCAGTTCCCTGGTTAAGGCGACCATTTGAAACACTCGGCAGAGGCAGAGCGGCTGCAGCAGCCCTGAGATCCTTTTCCACCTGATCCCAGCCCTGCTCTTCTGTAGAAAGGGCTATGTCTTTCTTAATAGAAGCTATATCCTCGTAGATAATCACTTCCTTATACCTCTTAATCAATTCGAAGTACATCCATCCGCGAAGGAACTTAAGTTCACCTTCGAGCCTGGTCTTATCTTCATCAGACATCTGTCCATACAGGTACAGGTTCTGAAGAGCCTCGTTAGTACGACCTATGGCCCTGTAAAGAGTTCCCCAGTATCCCATATAGGTATCCACATAGCCTGGCGTCAGAACATTTCCACCATAAGACATCTCCGAAGGGATGTAGCACATCGAGTTATAATTATAAGACGTGTACTTAAGCTCATCTGTAAGACCTTCTGTAAGTCCAAGATCAGTAGGGGCGGAATAAAGATCCCAGATATAGCTGTAGAGAAAATTGATATTATATTCTGCCTTCTCAGTAGTAGCCCAGATAATCTTAGGAGACACTCGGTCAGTAGGTGTCATATCCAGGAAAGCTTCGCAGGAGCAGAGCGCCAGCGAGCTGACCAATAATATTATTAAATTCTTTTTCATATCTCCCTTAGAAAGTTAAAGTGAAACCTCCCATCAGCAGAGTCTGCTGTGGATAATAACCGTTGTTAACCTCTGGAGATTCAGGGTCTATTCCCTCAGGCAGACCGTCCAGAGTAAAGAGATTCTGTCCTTCCACAAATATCCTCAGATTAGAGATTCCAAGAGCCGAAAGGACTTTCTTAGGCAGGGTATAGCCGAGCTGGGCAGTCTTAAGCCTGAGATAAGTTCCATCCCTGAGCCAGAAAGTAGAAGCCAAGCCATTGTCACCTCCGTGACCAGGTTTACCTAAAGTGATTCTCGGGAAAGTACCCTCAGGATTAAACTCCGAATAGGCATTCTGCACCAAGAAGAGAGGAGAGTTACCACCTTCCTTGAAGGTCTGAGTCCAGATGGTGTTGTCATCAACACTATTATAGTAAGTTCCGGTAAGGGATACGTCAAATAAGGAACCTCCGGTGAACTGGGCATTGAAATCAAAGCCGTTCCAAGAGAGATTGATATTCAAACCGTAGGTCAGACGAGGTCTGTTACTAAGACCGAAATAACCCTTGTCTTCATTATCTATGACACCGTCTCCGTTGACATCCACATACTTGATATCTCCCACATTAGGACGGGTGCCGTACCAGGCGCTGTTATCGATTTCCTCTTCACTGCGATACAGGCCATCCGCCTTCCAGACATACATACTTCCATAAGTGCTGCCTACTACACGCTGATAATCCTGAATATTGGCATCGTCCTTATATTTGAGCCAGCGGGTATGAGAATAAGTAAGGGAAGCCGTGATATCGTACCAGAAAGGCTTGCCGAGCAGCTCGAAGTGATTCCTGTGGGAAAGCAAAAGGTCTATACCCTTGGCATCTATGGAGTTATAGTTAATTACACTCGGATAATAGCCGCCCATAGAAGGGGTGAAACCAGCAGACTGCCAGGAGAGCATATCGTAGGTGTAGTTATAGAAGACATCCACTTCCATTCCGAAAAGGCCTTCCCATAACTGCATATCCATACCTACGTTCCAGCTCTGGGTTTTCTCCCAGGTGAGGTCCATATTAGGCACTCCGGTAGTACTGAAAGAAGGGAACATACCGTTAGGATATATTACATTCAGGCTCTGGGCATAAGAAGACATATACATATATGGGGAGACAGAGTCGTTACCGAGAAGACCCACAGAAGCCCTCAACTTAAGGTCAGATACGAAATCGTAGTCCTGCATGAAATCTTCCTTGGAAATTCTCCAGCCTAAAGAAGCGGAAGGGAAGAAGCCCCAGCGGTTCTTCTTGTTCATTCCGGAGAATTTGTAGGATCCGTCCAAACGGCCGGTTACTTCTGCGAGATACCTCTCGTCGTAATCATAACGAAGACGGAAGACATAGCCTTCGGTACGGGAAGCACCGCTCCAGCCACCTACAGGATCATTTGTAGCCTGGCCGAAAGAGAGCTCTGGAAGTTCTGCGAAAGGAATGTTCTTAGCATAGGCAGAAAGTCCATTGCTCTTATAATCACGCCACTCTCCCAAAACCATAGCATCGATATTATGCTTACCGAAACTGTTAGCGTAGTTCACGCTCAACTGTCCCACCATAGACTGGTAGAAGGAAACACCTTCTCCGAGATTGCTGACATTGTCAGAAACATGAGGATTATCGCTTCTGGTAACCCATTTCCAGGTTCCTGTGGTTGCATCATACACGTGTTGAGACATCGTATAAGGCAGGGAGAGGTTCTTGTTATAACTGGTATAAAAGTCATAAGAGCCGCTGGCCTTCAGGGACAGACCCTTAATGAATGGTACATTGAAAACCAGAGAAGCATTGGCATCCAATTCTGAAGTTCTAGTCTTCTTATAACCTGACTCATAGATGGCCGCCAAAGGACTGACAAGATAGCTCTGATTTTCCTGAACTGCACCAGTGTAATGTCCGTTCATCTTGATAGGCAGATACGGATGCATCTGAACGGTCTGACGGGCGATAGAGAACCAACCAACCTCATTATAACCATTGTCGGCACCACCGGAAAGGAAAGCCGGAGACTGACGATCAGTCATAACCCCACTAATACCAGCAGTAAACTTAAGGTTCTTGGCGATTTCGCTCTCGACATTCACTCTGACATTATATCTGTTATAAGAGAAATTGTCGATATTACCCTGCTGGTCGAGGATACCGCCGGAAACAAAGTAACTGGTTTTCTCATTACCGCCCTGAACGGTAACATTATGCTTCTGGTTGAAACCAGTCCCGAACACGAGGTCGATATAATTTACATTATCCCAACCATCCGTAGGATCGTCATTAAGGATGAGCTCGATAATATCAGGGGTATAAGCAGGAGTATAGTCTTCAATCGAAGCAACTTCACCTTTAGCCTTCTGGTCCATGTAACGGGCAATGTCGTAATATTTTACGAACTGATAACCGTCCATAAACTGAGGGAAATTGGCATTCACGGAAGCTCCAAGTGAAGCATTGTAAGTAATCTTCGCATCGCCCTTCTCACCGCGCTTGGTGGTGACGATAATCACACCTCCTGCAGCAGCAAGACCATAAACGGCAGCAGAAGCACCATCCTTAAGTACGGAGATACTCTCGATGTCGGCAGGGTCGATGTCGTTAATGTTGTCCACAGGGAAGCCATCCACCACATAACTTACTCCATATACGGAGCCGCGGATACGAAGGCTGGCCTGGTCGAGGCCAGGTTCACCACTCTCCTGCACTGAAGAGATACCAGGAAGGCGTCCTGCGAGCACCTGTGAGACATTGGTAGCCGGAGCTTTCAGAAGTTCATCTCCCTTGATAGCGGAAACCGCACTGGTGATGGAAGATTTTTTCTGCTGGCCATAACCCACTATCACAGCGTCATCGAGGAACACCCTGTCTTCCTCCAATACGATGTCTAGAGTAGATTCACCTTGATAGATTCTCGAAACAGTAACATATCCCAGATAATAGAACTGGATCGTCTGTCCCTTTTTTACGGATATAGAATAAACTCCGTCCAGGTCAGAGATGGACCCGTTAAGTACTTGTCCCCCCCCCGTTTCTAAAACGGCTACAGTTACCCCTGGGATAGGGTAACCGTCTGTGTCTGAAATAGTTCCTTTCAGGTTAGGCTGAGCAAAAGCCAAACTGAGGTTAACTATCAGTGCCACGAGGACACAATAGAAACGCATATAAATTCGTGTTATTAAGTGTTTGTGTTACAATAATAACGCAAAAAAGTGAACTTTCCTAAGAAAATCCACTTTTTATGTATGTCAGAAAAGTTATTTTTTACTTTCTGCCAATTTTTACTTTACTCGGCTGCTGCCTCGCTCTGCTCTGCGACCTCAGCTGGCTGCTCTGCTGCAGGAGCCTCAGCCTTCTTCGTGCTGCGACGGGTAGTCTTCTTGGCTGCCTTCTTAGGAGTAGAAGCAAGTGCGGCCTCGTTGAAATCCACGAGCTCGATAAGAGCCATCTCAGCGGCATCGCCAGGACGGAAACCTACGTGAAGCACGCGGGTGTATCCACCAGGTCTTTCTGCTACCTTAGGGGCGACAGTGCGGAAAAGCTCGGTAACTGCCTCCTTGTTCTTGAGATAGCTGAATACGATACGACGTGAGTGAGTGGTATCCTCCTTGGACTTGGTGATAAGAGGCTCCACATAGCTCTGGAGAGCCTTGGCCTTAGCCACTGTAGTGGTGATTCTCTTTTTGAGGATCAGAGAGCAGGCCAAGTTTGAAAGGAGTGCCTTACGGTGTCCACTCTGACGTCCGAGATGATTGATTGATTTATTGTGTCTCATCTTTTATACGTTCTTTTTCTTTGGTTCAATATTGTACGATGTAACATCCATTCCGAAAGAGAGCTTGTTCTGCTCTACGAGCATATCGATCTCGTTCAGGGACTTGCGTCCGAAGTTACGGAACTTCATAAGCTCACTGCGGCTGTATGACACGAGGTCTGCAAAGGTGTCGATATCTGCTGCCTTGAGGCAATTGAATGCCCTTACAGACAGACCTACATCTGAGAGTTTGGTCATAAGCAGGTGACGGATACGAAGGCTTTCTTCGTCAAGTTCCTTGCTGTCGGGTTCCACTACGCTGTCCAAAGAGACTTTCTTCTCGTCGGTGAACAGTCTGAAGTGGTAGATAAGGATATTCGCTGCGTCCTGAAGGGCTTCATCCGGAGAGATACTTCCGTCGGTAACCACCTCGAGATTCAATTTCTCGTAGTCAGTCTTCTGCTCCACACGCCAGTTCTCAACTGTCCAGTTGACTTTACGGATAGGAGTGTAGATGGCATCTACTGGAATGGTTCCGATAGGAGTATTCTCGTCTCTGAGCTCGTCAGCAGGCACGAAACCGCGACCCTTGGTAATAACGATCGAGATTTCGAGCTTGACTGATGGTTCGAGAGAGCAGATGTGCTGCTCAGGATTCAACACCACGAAAGAAGACAATCCCTTGGAGATATCCTCTGCTGTAAACTCATGCTTACCGCTGATGACGATATTTGCTGTCTCAGTCTCGACTCCTTCAACCATTCTCTTGAAGCGTACCTGCTTGAGGTTCAGGATGATGTCCTGCATGCCCTCGATAACGCCAGGGATGGTCTGGAACTCCTGTGTAACACCGGAGATCTTGATCTGACTGATAGCAAAACCCTCCAAAGAAGCGAGTAAGATGCGACGAAGTGCGTTACCTATGGTCTGACCATATCCAGGTTCAAGTGGACGGAATTCGAAACGACCTACGGTATCGGTACCTTCGAGCATGATCACCTTGTCAGGTTTTTGAAATGCTAAGATTGCCATAATTCTAATGGGTGTTAAATGTTCTACTTAGAGTACAGATCGACAATGAGCTGCTCGTTAATGCTTTCAGGAACTTCTGCGCGTACCGGAACGTTCAGGAACTTGCCGGTAAGAGTCTTGGCATCGAAGTCGAGCCAAGAGTACTTGGAAGCGCTGGCTACTGAAGCCTGGATAACCTCGAGACTTCTGGATCTCTGACGGACTGCCACTACGTCACCAGGTTTAACCTGTACTGAAGGGATGTTGCATACCTCTCCGTTAAGGGTGATGTGCTGGTGGCTTACGAGCTGGCGTGCAGCTGCTCTGGTAGGAGCGATACCCAGACGGTAAACTACATTGTCAAGGCGGCTCTCAAGCAGGAGGATGAGGTTCTCACCCTTCTGTCCGCTGAGGCGGCAAGCCTTCTTGTAGGTGTTATGGAACTGACGCTCAAGCACACCGTACATATACTTAACCTTCTGTTTCTCTTTGAGCTGATTGCCGTATTCTTTTGATTTCTTACGCTTTGCAGCGAGACCGTGCTGTCCTGGAGGGAAATTTCTCTTCTCGAAATACTTGTCTCCTCCGAAAATAGGCTCGCCGAACTTACGTGCGATTTTGGTGCTTGGACCGGTATATCTTGCCATAATAAATAATCTTTTAAAAATTAAACTTTACGACGACCTTTAGGACGGCAACCATTGTGTGGCATAGGAGTTACGTCGATAATCTCGGTAACGGTGATACCAGCATTGTTAATGGTGCGGATAGCGGACTCACGTCCTGCTCCTGGTCCCTTTACATATACCTTTACCTTGCGAAGACCAGCATCGAATGCTGTCTTGGCTGCATCCTCAGCTGCCATCTGAGCAGCGTAAGGAGTGTTCTTCTTGCTTCCTCTGAAGCCGCATTTGCCTGCAGAACCCCAGCTGATAACCTGTCCCTGGGCGTTTGTAAGCGAAACGATTACGTTGTTGAAGGTTGATGAAACATGGGCCTCGCCATAAGCTTCAACCTTGACAACTCGTTTGGATGTTGTAGTTTTCTTTGCCATACTTCATCAATTATTACTTGGTTGCCTTCTTCTTGTTAGCAACAGTCTTCTTCTTACCCTTTCTTGTACGGGCGTTATTCTTGGTGCTCTGTCCGCGTACCGGAAGTCCGCTACGATGACGGATTCCACGGTAGCAACCGATATCCATGAGACGCTTGATGTCCATCTGGACGGATGAACGAAGTTCACCTTCGATCTTGTACTCAGTAGCAATCTCTGAACGGATTGCAGCTATCTGAGCATCATCCCAATCCCCAACTTTGATGGAAGCGTCGATGCCGCACTTGTTAAGAATCTTCTTAGCAGAAGAGCGACCGATTCCGAAGATATAGGTAAGACCTATCTCTCCACATTTGTTGTTTGGTAAATCAACACCGGCTATACGTGCCATAATTTATACTTTAATTTTAGTTTATACTGTTAAACTATTATCCTTGACGCATCTTGAACTTAGGGTTCTTCTTGCAGATCACATAAAGACGACCTTTACGGCGTACAATCTTGCAATCCTCGCTGCGCTTTTTGATGGATGTCTTGACTTTCATAATACTTGTGTTTATTTATATCTGAAAGATATTCTCCCCTTGGTCAAATCATAAGGAGAGATTTCAACTCTCACTCTGTCTCCAAGAAGGATGTGGATAAAGTTCATTCTCATCTTTCCTGAGATGTTGCACAGGAGGACGTGTCCGTTCTCAAGTTCAACTTTGAACATTGCATTCGGAAGGGTTTCGATCACCCTGCCGTCTTGCTCTATTGCTACTTGTTTCGACATTGAAATATCACTTTAAAAATTGATCTTAGGGTCTTTCTCGATAAAATCAAAGGTTGACAGTTGCTCAGCTTTCCCGCGACGGACAACAACCGTAAGCTCGTAATGAGCCGATTTGGCGCGATCTGCGGTATGGACTGCCCAGCCATTTCTGTCCAGGTAAACAGCCTTGCCGCCAGCGTTTATCATAGGCTCGATACAGATTACCATTCCATCCACCAGGTGGGTTCCACGACCAGGACGTCCGAAATTCGGAACACCTGGCTGCTCGTGCATCTCTTTTCCGAGACCGTGGCCTTCCAGCTCACGAACCACTGAGAAACCGAATGATTCAGCATACGACTGCACCGCGTATCCGATGTCGCCGGTTCTGTTGCCTGCTACAGCCGCCTGGATACCTCTGTAAAGAGACTCTTTGGTTACATCAAGGAGTCGGCGGGTCTTCGCATCCACTTCCCCTACAGGGAAAGTGTATGCGGAGTCGCCATTATATCCTTTGTAAAGAGTGCCACAATCCACAGATACCACATCTCCTTCTTTCAGGACATAGTCGGAGGGAAACCCGTGCACGACCACGTCGTTAACTGAAAGGCAGAGGGCTGCAGGAAAACCTTCATATCCGAGGAAACTGGGAATAGCGCCGTTATCGCGAATAAAAGTCTCAGCTACTCTATTCAACTCGAGAGTTGTCACACCTGGAGCAACTATCTTACCGACTTCTGCCAATGTTCTGGAGACCAGAATGGCGTTCTCTCTAAGCAGCTCTATCTCTTCCTCAGTTTTAGGTCTGACCATCTTCCTTAAATTTTCAAAGAACTACATACCTGAGCGTCCACTGATTCGGCCAGTCTTCATCAGACCGTCGTAGTGACGCATCAACAAATAACTTTCAACCTGCTGGAGAGTATCCAGAACCACACCTACAAGAATCAGCAGTGAAGTACCGCCGTAGAAACTTGCGAAAGCGTTGGAAACGCCAAGTTTCATAGCAAATGCAGGAAGGATTGCGATAAATGCGAGGGCGAAGGAACCAGGAAGGGTAACTCGAGACAGAATAGAATCGAGATACTCTACTGTAGCCTTGCCAGGCTTGACGCCAGGGATGAATCCACCATTTCTCTTCATCTCCTCAGCCATCATCTGTGGATTCACAGTAACGGCAGTATAGAAGTAAGTGAAGATAATTACGAAGGCTGCGAAGAGGAAGTTATACCAGAATCCGGTATAATTGCCCAAGGTAGCAGCAAGGCCACGGGTAGCCTCCCAGCGGGAGAAGAGGATAGGGAAAAGCATCAGGGCCTGGGCGAAGATAATTGGCATAACACCTGCGGCATTGATCTTCAAAGGCAGGTACTGACGTACTCCGCCGTACTGACGATTTCCGATGACCCTCTTAGCATACTGTACAGGAACCTTGCGGACAGCCTGAACGAGAGCGATGGCAGCCACGATTACCAAGAACCAGAGTACCAGCTCGATGGTGAGGAGGATAGGACCTCCGTTGGTGGTGGCCATCTTCTCAGTAACTTCAGCCACGATGGCGTGAGGCAGACGGGCGACGATACCTATCATAATGATGAGGGATACGCCGTTACCGATACCGCGGTCGGTGATTCTCTCACCGAGCCACATCACGAACATCGAACCAGCCATAAGTATGAGGGTGGATATGAGATTGAATGCAAAATTGCTCCAACCGAGATTACGCACAGCTACAAATGCCTCTGCAGGAATAGTGCCGTGGAGAGAAGCGACATAAGCCGGACCTTGGATGCAGATTACCAGAATGGTCAGCACTCTGGTCATCTGGTTCATCTTCTTACGACCGCTTTCACCCTCCATCTGGAGTTTGCGGAAGTAAGGGACAAACACTCCAAGCAGCTGGATGACGATGGAAGCCGAGATGTACGGCATCACACCCAGCGCGAAGATGGAAGCGTTACCGAAAGCACCACCGGAGAACATGTTCAGCAGGCCTACAAGACCTTCGCTGGACTTCGCCTGGAGGGAGGCCAACATCGATGCATCGATACCCGGAAGCACGATAAAGCATCCGAGTCGATACACCAATATCAGCAGAACCGTATAAACGATTCTCTTTCTTAACTCCTCTATCCTGAAGATGTTTTGGATTGTCTCTATAAACTTCTTCATCGAATTACTCAATTACGACAGCTTTTCCGCCGGCAGCCTCGATTTTAGCAAGAGCTGAAGCAGAGAAAGCATCTGCAGTGATGGTAAGAGCTGTTTTGATATCTCCGTTCCCAAGAACCTTGATAAGATCGTTCTTAGAAGCGAAACCTGCTGCCTTGATGGTCTCGGTGTTAACCTCGGTGAGGTTCAACTTGGCTGCGAGAGCCTCGATGGCAGAGACATTGACTGCTTTGTATTCTACACGAGTAGGGTTTTTGAAACCGAATTTAGGCATACGCCTCTGAAGAGGCATCTGACCACCTTCGAAACCTATCTTGTGTGCATAACCAGAGCGCTGTCCGGCACCATTCATACCACGTGTAGAAGTTCCACCGTGACCTGAGCCTTCACCGCGTCCGATTCTTTTCCTTGCTTTGGTAGCACCTTTGGCAGGTGCGAGATTTTCAAGTTTCATATATGGGGTCCTCCTAAATTACTTTACTTCTTCAACTTTAACGAGATGAGCGACCTTGGCGATCTGGCCCCTTGCTACAGGGGTATCCTCCACCTCTACACTCTGATTCAGCTTTCGGAGGCCGAGGCAGCGCAGATTAGCGATCTGGCGCTTGGTCTCTCCGTTCTTGCTTATAACCTGGGTTACTTTAAGTTTTGCCATATTCTTATCCTCCCTGATTAACCGTTAAACACTTTGGACATAGGAATACCGCGAAGCCCAGCAACCGTATAAGCGTCTCTCATCTCGGTAAGAGCCTGAACAGTAGCTTTTACCAAGTTGTGAGGGTTAGATGAACCCTTTGACTTGGCGAGCACGTTCTGGATACCGGCAGACTCGAAGACTGCACGCATGGCACCACCGGCCTTAACACCGGTACCTGGAGCGGCAGGTTTCATAAATACCCTTGCTCCACCGAAGTGTGCCTCCTGCTCGTGAGGAATGGTGGTGTTGATAACAGGAACCTTTACCAGGTTCTTCTTAGCATCCTCCACACCCTTGGCGATAGCTACTGTGACCTCATTAGCCTTTCCCAGACCATAACCAACGACACCATTCTCATCGCCTACAACTACGATAGCTGCGAAGCGGAAGTGGCGACCACCTTTGGTTACCTTGGTAACTCTCTGGATGGCGACAAGTCTGTCTTTCAATTCAAGATCAGATGTCTTTACTCTTTTTACATTTGTATTTGCCATAGTCCGTTACTTTTAGAATTCGAGGCCACCTTCACGGGCAGCGTCTGCCAAACTTTTAACCCTACCGTGATAGAGATATCCTCCACGGTCAAAACATACTGAAGTGATACCTGCAGCACGAGCGCGCTCAGCTACGGCCTTTCCGACCAGAGCGGCTGCTTCGATACCATTCTTGCCCTTGCACTCTGCGGCGAGGACCTTATCATTTGAAGATGCAGCGGCGAGAGTTCTGCCCTGCTCATCATCGATTACCTGAGCGTAAATAGCTTTGTTGCTTCTGAAAACAGCAAGACGAGGTCTTTCTGCTGTGCCGCTAACATGCTTACGAATACGGTAATGAATTCTTCTTCTTCTTTCAATTCTATTCAATGCCATAATCTAATCTCCTATTACTTAGCTGCAGCAGTCTTACCAGCCTTACGGCGAAGCTGCTCACCGACAAACTTAATACCTTTACCCTTGTATGGTTCTGGAGCACGAAGTGAGCGTACCTTAGCTGCAACCTGACCTACAAGCTGCTTGTCACAGCTCTTGAGCACAAGTACAGGGTTCTCACCTTTACGAACATCAGGAACCTCTGCGGTAACCTCATCTGGAAGTAAGAGATACACCTCGTGAGAGAATCCAAGCGAGAAGATGAGGAGGTTCTTGCCCTGAAGAGCTACACGATAACCTACACCCACAAGCTCCTGCTTGATGGTGAACTGCTCGCTTACACCCACTACCATGTTATGCACGAGAGCACGATAGAGACCGTGCATAGAGCGATGACGTGGCTGGTCTGTAGGACGAGCGAACTTGATCTGATTGTCCTCAATGGTAACGGTGATGTCCGCATCGACTTTCTGGGACAACTCGCCATGAGGTCCTTTAACCTTCACTACGTTGCCAGGAAGCAGCTCTGCGCTGACTCCGGTCGGAAGGCTTACAGGTAATTTACCAATTCTTGACATTTATCTGTTCTGTTTTAAAATTAATATACATAGCATATCACTTCACCGCCCACGCCAAGTTCTCTGGCTTCCTTGTCGGTGATTACGCCCTTGGATGTGGAGAGGATGGCGATTCCGAGTCCGTTGAGGACACGCGGCATATTCTCTACATCAGCATACTGACGCAGACCAGGAGTAGAAACGCGCTCAATCTTCTTGATTGCTGGTACCTTGGTCTGAGGGTGATACTTCAGAGCGATTTTGATGGTATTCTGTGGCTGTGTCTCGACTACCTTGTAGCTGAGAATATAGCCTTTCTCGCAGAGGATCTGGGTGAGAGCTACCTTCATCTTAGAAGAAGGAACCTCTACTACCTTCTTTCCTGCCAAATAGGCATTGCGAATCCTTGTGAGATAATCTGCAATTGGATCTGTCATATCTTTTAACTTTTTTAATTTTCTACCAGCTTGCCTTCTTTACTCCCGGGATAAGACCATTGGAAGCCATCTCACGGAATTGGATACGGCTGATGCCGAACGCTCTCATATATCCCTTTGGACGACCTGTCAGAGAGCAACGATTGTGCATACGTACAGGTGAAGAGTTCTTAGGGAGTTTGTCAAGAGCGGCCCAATCGCCAGCCTCCTTGAGCTCCTTCCTTTTCTCGGCGTACTTAGCAACTAATTTCGCGCGCTTAACCTCGCGGGCTTTCATTGATTCTTTTGCCATATTCTTTAATTATTACGTTTTTTGAAAGGAACACCGAATGCTGCGAGAAGTGCGCGGCACTCCTGATCTGACTTGGCGCTTGTTACGAAAGTGATTTCAAGGCCATGAATTCTAGGGTTCTTGTCGATATCTACCTCAGGGAAAATGATCTGCTCCTTGATACCGAGGGTGTAGTTACCCTGTCCGTCCATATTCTCTGCGACACCGTTGAAGTCACGGATACGAGGGAGAGATACGCGGATGAGTTTCTCGAGGAACTCGTACATCTTCACGTCGCGAAGAGTAACCTTGCAACCTACTGGCATACCCTTACGAAGTTTGAAGTTAGAGATATCTTTCTTAGATACGGTCACGAGGGCTTTCTGTCCAGTGATGAGAGAAAGCTCTGCTGCAGCCTCCTCTACGATCTTGCGATCCTGTGTACCCTCGCCAAGACCCTCGTTGATGGTAATCTTGACCAGCTTAGGAACCTGCATTACCGTAGTGTAGTTGAACTGCTTCATAAGAGCATCTACGATCTGCTCTTTGTACAGCTTCTTAAGTGAAGGAACATATCCGGCTGGAACAGCCTGCTGTACTGCTGCGGTTTTATTTGTCTTTGCCATAATTACTTAATCTCCTCCCCAGATTTCTTAGCGTAACGTACCTTCTTGCCGTCCTCAATCTTGTAACCTACGCGGGTAGCCTTGCCGGATTTAGGATCGATAAGTGAAAGGTTAGATACATTGATAGGAGCTTCCTGCTTGATGATACCACCCTGAGGAGCTTTTGAATTAGGTTTTGTGTGCTTGCTGACGAGGTTAACTCCTTCTACAATCGCACGATTCTCTGCAGGGGCAACTGAAAGTACCTTGCCGGTCTTTCCCTTGTCGTTTCCCGCAATGACGATAACGTTATCGCCTTTCTTGATGCGTAATTTACTCATAATGCTAAATGTTAAAGGACCTCTGGTGCCAGTGAAACAATTTTCATATAATTCTCGCGGAGCTCTCTGGCGACTGGGCCGAAGATACGGGTTCCACGGAGTTCTCCGGCGTTATTGAGAAGAACGCATGCGTTCTCGTCAAAACGGATGTAAGAACCGTCAGCTCTGCGGATTTCTTTCTTAGTGCGTACTACCACAGCCTTAGAAACTGTGCCCTTCTTAGCGTCACCGCCAGGGATAGCACTCTTTATAGATACGACAATCTTATCACCAACTGTCGCATAACGATGGTTTGTACCGCCAAGTACACGGATGCAAAGTACTTCCTTTGCTCCGCTGTTGTCGGCCACCTGTAAACGTGATTCTTGCTGTATCATAATTACTACTTGGCTTTTTCTACGATTTCAACTAATCTCCAGTTCTTGGTCTTGCTCAAGTGACGGGTCTCCATAATGCGTACTGTATCACCTACACCGCACTCGTTCTTCTCGTCCTGGGCTACAAACTTGGTGGTCTTCTTGACGAATTTACCGTACAAAGGATGTTTCTCTTTACGTTCAACGGCAACAACGATGGTCTTGTCCATCTTGTTGCTGACCACTACTCCTGTTCTTTCCTTACGAAGATTTCTTTCCATAAGTCAGCTCTACTTTAGTTTTGTTTTTCTTTTTCAGCAAGGATAGTGATCATAAGAGCGATATCCCTTCTGGTCTTCTGAAATTTCGACGTATCCTCCAGTGGAGAAATAGCGTGATTGATCTTCATGGTGTCGAGGTTTGATTTCTCGAGCTCGATACGGTCGCGAAGGTCTGCTACAGACATTTCACGTGCTTCTGATGCTTTCATTTTCTTCTCCTCTGTTTACTATTCAACATAATCTCTACGAACAACGAACTTGGTAGCTACAGGGAGCTTGTTCGCTGCAAGTCTCATAGCCTCCTTAGCTACTGCGAGCGATACGCCCTCAGCCTCGAAAAGGATGCGGCCCGGGGTAATAGGTGCTACGAATCCGTAAGGATCACCTTTACCTTTACCCATACGGGTATCGAGAGGCTTCTTAGTTACAGGCTTAACAGGGAAAACCCTGATCCAAACCTGGCCTTCACGGTTCATAAAACGCGACATGGCCTGACGTGCAGCCTCAATCTGCTGAGCTGTCAGCCAACAATTCTCAAGGGTCTTGATGCCAAATGAGCCGAATGCGAGCTGGTTTCCCCTCTGGGCCATACCCTTCATGCGGTTCTTTTGTTCCCTTCTAAATTTGGTTCTTTTTGGTTGTAACATTGCTATATTACTTTAATAATTTGTTTCTAAAACGTCCTTTTTCAGCCTTTCCGGAGGGACACTACTCTCCCGAAAGGGCTGCAAAATTAAGAAACTTTTTCGAAAATACAAAATTTATTTGCAAATTTTCGACACGAAATTTATCAGGTAAAATTAAAGCATATCAGGCACTTACGAACTAAGGCCCAAATTTTTTAAAGAACTTTTCGACACGAAAACAGCAGAAAAAGAAGACTAAGAACGTTCGAGTTCGCGGCGCAAATCTTTCTCCCGAATGGAGGCTCGTTTGTCATATTCCTTCTTTCCGCGGGCGAGGGCGATATGAAGCTTGGCATAACCATTCTCGGCGATGTAACAGCGAGTGGCGACTATGGTCAGGCCTTTGTTTTTCACAGCCTGAGCCAAGTGTCTCAGCTCGCGCTTGGTCAGCAGCAGCTTGCGGTCACGCACCGGATCGTGCCCTCCCCAGGAAGCCCAGAAATAGGGAGCGATGTTCATACCCTTCACGTAGAGTTCTCCGTTCACGAAATAGCAGAAAGCATCCTGCAGGGAAGCCTTGCCGGCACGAAGGGACTTTATCTCCGTACCTACCAGAGATATCCCCGCGTCGTACTGCTCCAGGAATTCGTAATCGAAGCTGGCGCGCTTGTTATTAATCTGAACTTTACTTTTCGCTTTGGGCATAATGCGCAAAATTAGTAATTTTGTCCGTCTTATGAAAAAAATATTATGAAAACCACGCCTGCAGCCTTACCTACGGCAGAAACACTGTATCCCGCGGAGATAAAAAGTCTCTGCGAGAGCGGGGAGATCGATCTGGTCTGTGTCCTGGGGCCCACAGCTTCCGGAAAGACCAGATACGCGGTAGAATTGGCCCGACAAATAGGCGCGGAGATAATCTCCGCCGACTCCAGGCAGGTTTACAGGGGGATGGATATCGGAACCGGCAAGGACCTGCAGGAATATGGGGAGATTCCGTATCACCTTATAGATATCCTGCCGGCCGGCGAGCAGTATAACGTGCACGATTTTCAAAGGGATTTTCATAAGGCCTATGCCGAAATCGTCTCCAGAGGCCGGATTCCCCTGCTCTGCGGAGGAACGGGCCTGTATATCTCCGCCGTGACCAAGGGCTATAGTTGGGAAGGCGAGAAAGTTCCTCTTTCCTCTGGCGCCAAGACCAGCCCTGAGAAGAATCTCAAGTGTTATTACATCGGCACCCTGGTGAGCAGAGAAGAACGTAACACTAAGATAGACAGGCGATTGGAGGACAGGCTAAAAGAAGGGATGATAGAGGAGATCCAGGGCCTTCTGGATAGTGGAGTGCCTTCCGAGCGGCTCATATCTTATGGGCTGGAGTATAAGTTCGTTACCGAATATCTTCTGGGAGAGAGGAGCCGCGAGGACATGCAGGAAAAACTCGCCATAGCCATCCACCAGTTCGCGAAGCGACAGATGACCTGGTTCCGCGGAATGGAGCGCTCAGGAGTCAAGATACATTGGGTGAATCCGTTATGAAGATAGTTTGCGACGATAAGATCCCCTTCCTTCGAGGGGTTTTCGAGCCTTTCGCTCAGGTCAGCTACCTGCCAGGAGCCAAGATCGGCGCCGAAGATATCATAGACGCCGACGCCCTGATTATCCGCACCCGTACCCGCGTAGATGAAGCCCTGCTGAAAGGGAGCAAGGTGAAGATAGTAGCCTCCGCGACCATAGGTTTCGACCACATCGACACAGGCTACTGCGCTCGGACAGGCATAGCCTGGACGAACGCCCCGGGCTGCAACGCCTCTTCTGTATGCCAATGGTTTTCTTCCACCCTGGAGTATCTTGCGTATAAACACCAGCTCTGCTTTCCCGAACTTCGACTGGGGATAGTGGGAGTAGGGAACGTGGGCAGCAAAGTGAAGGCCTGGGCTGAGAGCCAGGATATCCACTGCCTTCTGTGCGATCCGCCGAAGGCGGCACTGGACTCTGATGGCCAATTCCTTAGCCTCGACGAAGTGATAGAAGGAAGTGATGTGATTACTCTTCACGTACCACTTGACAAGAGCACCTTCCACCTCTTCGATGAGAAGATCTTCCGCAAGATGAAGCCTCATCAGATACTGGTGAACAGTTCGCGGGGCGAAGTGGTGGAGGAGGGAGCGCTGGAGAGGGCCCTGTCGGAGGGCAGGATATTGGGGGCAGCACTGGATGTGTGGGAACACGAGCCCCGCATCAGTCGCAGACTGATAGGAATGCTGGACATCGCCACCCCTCATATAGCCGGATACAGCACTGACGGCAAGGCGGCGGGAACGCAGATGGCAGTGAGGGCAGTGGCGAGAAAGTTAGGGATAGCGGAAAGGGAGAATTGGCATATAGAAAGACTGCCGGAGGCGCAAGATACTGAATACGACGTACTTAGAGACGACAAAGCACTAAGGGCAGCCCCAGAAACCTTCGAGGACTTGCGCTCGAATTATCCGATAAGACGAGAACCCTTATATAGAAAATACCAGATATGAGAATAGCAATTTTAGCCGCGGGTGATTACCCGAGAAAGCCTTATCCGCTCTATCTGCTGCAGAGTGCAGATGTGATTGTCTGCTGCGACAGCGCCCTGGAGGCTGCCCTTCGACACGGCCTGAAGGTGAGCGCCGTGATAGGAGACATGGACTCCATCAAGCCCTCGCTTCTGAAAAAATTCAAAGGGGAGAAAGTGCACGAAAGTGAGCAGGATTTTAACGATCTGACCAAGGCCATGAGATATGTCTGCTCCCATTATCCGGAGGCGGAAGAGATTGATATTCTGGGAGCTACCGGTCGGCACGAGGCCCACACCATAGGCAATCTCTCGCTGCTTATGACTTACGAGAACTGGTGGGGATTCTGGGACAGAAAAGTGACGGTACAGATAGTATCCGACTACTGCAGCGCCTTCGCCATCTCCTCCTCCTGCAAGCTCAGCGTCGGAGAAGGCCGCAAGATATCCTTTTTCAGTGATGACAGAAGCCTAAGGGTAAAAAGTCAGGGGCTGGAATGGCCACTGGACGAAGTGGAGTTCGACAGCTGGTGGAAGGCCACCCTAAACAGAAGCCAGACGGATGAAATCACACTTGAATTCAACCATCCGGCAGCGCTGCTTGTTATTTTAGAATAAAATTCCCTTAAAAAGCGTATCCTATATTCAGCAAGACCGTACCCGTGAGTTGTCCACCCAGCAGGGTGCTCACACGGGCGCTGAGATTATTAAGCCTGTACTGCAAGCCCAATTGACCATAACTCGGTACCACACAGGCCTTGGTGCCCAGATGTGCTCCTGCACATAGACTGAGCGCCTTATTATATGCCAATTCTCCCCGCACGGCCAGCCCTGCTGCTCCTGCGAGATAGTAATCCACATCCCCTGCTACAGAATACGAGAGAGTCTCGCTAATATCTGAAGCATAGAGCGCAGAGAGTCTGAGCGATGTCGGCAGGGAGCATTCCACCCCTGAAGAATTCTTGACCTTAGTTCCCAGAGCTACTACACCGGCCGAAAGCCTGAGCGCCGAAAACTCTGCGCCGAACATTATGTCTCCATAATAGGCGCTGTAGCTGGCCTTCTCGGCTATAGTCTCAGAGGCTCTGTGAAGATTCACTCCCAGGGAGAACTGAGGAAGGAACTTGTATGCAAGTCCCAGATTCACTATCAAGCTGTTAGGACTGAACGTCCCAGTATTCTGTCCGCTTGACGAATAGACAGGATAACTCTGGCCAAGACCATAAGACAGAGATGCCCCTGCTGCCAGATTCTCATTCAAGAGAATGGTGGAAGCCGCCGAGACATAAGTAGTCTTGGAAGGGGCCCAGAGATTAAGTTCGGCACCTACTGAACACTTCTCCTGCTGCCATAAGGCGGAAGTTGGATTCTCTACAGAAGCCCAGGTGGAAGAATCGTCCGACAGATGAACGCTTCTTATAAAAGGAAAAGCAGTACTTGACTGCGCTGATGCCAGAACTGGCACCAGCGCGAGTACAAGACTGAAATACAATTTCTTAAAAGACATTATTTAAGAGTTGCGCTTTTGACAGACAGAGTTTTCTCTGACTTGAAATCGATGGCTTTGAGACCCTTGGAAACAGAAGCCTTCTTGACAGAGCTGCTCTCTACATAAGGAGAAAGAACAGTGCTGGTAACTTCATTGTTGCCATAGTATCCGGTAGGAGCTACACCTGTTTCAGTCTCAGCTACGATAAGACCGGTGATGTACAAGCTATAACCTTCCTCAAGTCCAAGATCAACGAACTCAAGATTACTTCCATTGGTCTTAAGTTCCACATAATCAAGGTATTCCTCAGTCTCATCAGAGGTAGCGCCGAAATTTGAGATATCAGAAGAGAAGACAAGTGCTACAGCATTATACATTCCTAAACCGAAATCCCAAGAGAAGCCCTCGGTACCAACCTGAACATTAGGAATTACCAAAGACTTGTTCTCCTCATCATACAAGCCTACATAAGAATCGACATATACATCCTGACCATCCACATAAACAGGAGTTACATCATCACCAGGGAAGTAGATATAATAGCTCTCATTAACGAACTGAGGCTCGACCACTACAGGAGAAACACCTGAGAAGATGCCATATTGCTTCTTTCCATCCTCACCGAGAATAGGCTGACCATCTTCGTCCACGATTACATCTACATAATTTACAGGAATAGTCCATACACCTACATAAGCAGAATAGTCTGCACTTGCTTCCGGAGCTTTCTCTGTAGCAAATACAAGTGAGAATGCAGCGGATACAGCCACGAACTCTTCCTTGGTGGCATCATACTCTACACCCACTACGATGAGAGCGAACTCACTGTCTTCAGGCAACTCGGTCTGAATACTGTCCTCTCCCTGATAAAGGGCAGCTTTAATTACTGTCTCAGGGGAGTATGTGGCAAGGAAACCGTTCAGGTTATCAAGCACATCAGCCTTTACTGCTGCGATGCCATAGGTCTCCAAAGTGGAGGCATTGTAGAGTCTGCAACGGTAGTACATCTCTGGATCTTCAGGAGTGATACGAAGGTCAACCTCTGAATATGGGTGCTTGGTAGGCTCACTTGTAAGAGTGAATTTCTTAGAAACGCCCTGCTTTACAGGAACACTGAGACCTTTCTCGAAATCACCTGAGAATACGATATCACCAGTACGCTCGTCTCCAGCATTCTCTGCTACAGTAACCTGGAGATTAACGTCAGTATTACTGCCGTCATAGGTGAAAGATGCAGGTTCTACATGAATCCACTCAGGAGTCTCAACTGTCCAGTCAGCGGTAGCACTAACCACGAAAGTGGTCAACTGGTAATTATAGTCAAGAGCTACAGAGAAATTCTCCACCGGTGCGAAATTCTCATCCAGAACTGCGATAGCGGCAGGAACTACCTCCACAGCTGTCTGGGTAAGTGCTATCTGAACAGGATCAACGCCCTCTGCAGTAACAACTACAGTAGTGGTACGTGGAGCATCTGTTCCAGTATATTCTTTAACCCAAACAGATACTTTCTGAGACTTCTGCTCGTGGTCAGTGATCTCCAATGAAGCAGGAGTAAGAGTAACCCAATCAGCTTCACAAGTAGCTTCCCAAGAGACATTGGAAACGACAGTCAAAGTAACAGTCTTACCGGCTGCCGGAACTGTAATGGCGTTATCCTTAACACCAGTGACAGAGATGGCTGCCTTTACCTCCGGAGCATCCTCCTGAGGATTACAAGCTGCACACAAAGTCAATGCAGCAAGAGCAAAAAGAAATGAACGTGCTCTCATAATGAATAAATTTTAATATAGTAATACAATAGTTTTTTATAACTTGACTACGGTCCTGACAGTCTGCTTCCCAGCTATAGTGACTATCACCTTATAAATGCCTGGAGCATAATGGCTGCAATCTATCACTGCCGGCTCAAACATGCTTGTAATCTGACTAATGCCATATACCAGAGCTCCAGAAGAAGAATATACCTCTATCTGAGTCTGCGCTTCCGCACCTCCAGAGATATACAGTTTATCTTTTACCTGTGAAGGATAGATGTCCGCTTCGGATTTAGGGTCCCTGACACTGACTTTAAAAGTAGCAGAGGCAGTGGCGTTCTTCGCATCCCGCGCCGTCACTTTAATCTCATCCAGACCGAAGCCCAGAGTGGTAAGCGTAAATTCATCTCCCAGAGCTATAAGGTGTGCTACTTTAGGATTAGTGTGAGTTACATCGAAAGAAAGTACATCTCCATCCGGATCTTGGAAGAATTCACTTACAGTGAAAGTAGTACTGAGGCCTTTCTGTTCAAATACCAGATTATCAAACTCTTTCAAAAGCATAGGGGCTGAGTTTTCCAGAATTGTAAGCTGGAAAGACGCCTCACAGGAAGCAGAATAAGAATCTCTGGCTTGATAAGTAATAACATAATCCCCAGCTTCCTCCTGAATGGCACTGATACTAAGAGTATAGGTGCCGTCCCCATTATCTCTGCTGGTCACCGACTTAAGTCCGGAATCCGGAACGAGGCTCACAGTGATATAGTGGTTATCAGGGTCGTATATCCTGAACTGAGTGGAGAAATTAGCGCTTGCCCTTATTGACCAAGGGGCTGGCGTCAAAGCCTCGATCACCGGAGCGTGATTCTCAGTGGTTCTAACTTTTTTTATATCAGATATGGGAGCGAAAGACTTTCCATAATCGTAGCCGACTATGGCCACATAGTAATCGTGACCGAATTCCAGATTATTCACAAAGCCGTTGATACGCTCACCTACCTGAGCATCCTCCACGAGGACCACATTTTTCTTAATCGAAGAAGGCAATTTATTGAAATCCACGCCTTCGAAATCCTCTTCGGATTCTGCCGCCATGAGCAGATAGGCATATGCTGCCTTCTCCTTCTGATCGGCTCCTACCGTCCACTCGAAAGCCACGCTGCCACCCCTGCCTTCAGCCTCATAATCCTCCACTCTCGCAGGAGGATTGTCAGTTCCATAACAAAACGCGCCATAGGCATCCAACATGGGGCCGATATTGGCACTTTGTGGAAGAAAATCCGGATTAGCCCCTCCAAGTAATTTTTCTACAAGCATCTCGTTAGTAAATCCTTCACACCCATAGTATGAGACCAAAAGGGCAGCCACTCCGGAAGCGTGAGGACAAGCCATAGAGGTACCCTGCAGGTATCCATAACCTCCAGGTACTGTACTATAAATGGCAGGTCCTACGTTTACATCTCCACCAGGAGCAGCTATATCCACCCAAGGGCCATAATTCGAATAACTGGCTTTCTGACCAGTGGAGCCGAAGGCCCCCACAGCTATAACTTTTTCATAGGCAGCAGGCCATCCGATGGAGTAATTGTCATTACCGGCAGCGAAGAAGACCACCCCGCCCTTCATAGGTCCGGTCTGAGTCCCATCTTCACCAATTCCGGCATTCTCGATAAAATAATCTACAGCCACCCTGACATCATCTGAGATATATCCCCTGAGGGCATCTGCCTCAGTTTCATAATCTTGACCCCAGCTGTTCTGAGCTATGACGGCACCATTATTAGCGGCATAGATCAAAGCCTGGGCAAAGCCTACACCGTATTTTTGTTCATTATTGAATACCTGACAATTAAGAATTCTGACTCCCCCACTACCATCTTCTCCGCCAGCCACACCGCAAACACCGATGCCGTTATCGTTAATGGCGGCCACCGTACCGGCTACGTGAGTACCGTGTTCGTGGGCAGTAATCTGGGCTTTTCCATCGATAAAATTATAACTTCCGGAATTGCCGGCTGGAATAACTACCGGTGCAATGTCGGGATTAGTCATATCCACACCCCCGTCTATCACGGCCACGATTACATCGGAAGATCCGGCTGTAAACTCTTGCCAAACCGGACGAACATTAATATCTGCACCTTTCTTCAACTTGGAGCCGGAACCGGTGTTCTCATAATGCCACTGAACTGAATAGTATGGGTCATCAAAGATAGGCTCAGATAGAGGTTTATAATTAGGGAGTGGCTGAGCGAGTTCTATTCCCTCTACAGAAGATAGCATCTCCCCTGCCTTGGTTTGCAGAGCCTTGGAGTCATTGTACTTCACATAATAATAAAGGTGAAGTCCAGCCTTTCTCTGCCTTGCCTCCCATTTTCCCCCGTCAGGAAAAGTCCTCTCTAAAGAACTGACTTCCAGATAGTCGAAGATCTCATCTATAGCCTGACGACCGGTCTTGGTAAGAGGTCCAGATTTAGTCTGGGCCAGTTTTTCTATGCCATCCACAGTACTGTCATCAAATTTGAGCAGCATAGTACCCGGGACATAGACTTCCTTTTCCCTTACAGTATCTGAACCCAAGTTCTGTGTCTCCTTAACACAAGAGAAGACACAGAACAGTGATAGAGTAATAATCAGACTAAGATATGATTTTTTCATCAACGCTTACTGTTTAAGTATTCTTTCTCCGGCATTGATATAGCCGCAGATATAGCCTGTGAAAGTCAGATTCCCTTCTTCATCCATCGAATGGATAGCGACATACATCTTGTCTGTCAAGGTGAGAATACCATCTTCGACTGTAAAGATGATATCCGTTTCTACTCCATTCAAAGTACCCGGAGACTCCAAGGATACGTAAGCCGTTCCGATCGGATCGCCGAAATTACCGCCTCCAAAAAGCTGATAAGGGAAGATATGAAGTTCACTCTTAGAATCGTCAAAATAGCAGTAAATAGGATAAGGGAAAGCCCAGCTATTACCCGCAGGATCCGTAATAGAAGAACCGGCAGCGATACGGACATTCGCTGTAGGATAATACTCCAATTCGGGATCATCGGCAGATACCAGCTCAATATTCCAGTCAATATCAGCAGGGTTCTTGCTGGAAGCCAATCCTGAACCTACCCAATTGCCGACAAGCAGATTGATTCCGCCATCAACATCCACGATAGTGACAGTGCAGACATTGATACTGCCCTTCTGAATTCCATCTTCAGTCACTTCGGCAAGTACGATCTCAATCTTCTTGTTACCCTGAACCTCACCTACTTTAGAGACAGGTTTAATCACGATGCTGTCCGAAGGATGGGTAGGGTCGTTACTGATATTCAGTACTCCGCGAGTACCCTCGATACTGTAATCATCCCCGTTCACGGCAAAGCCTTCGCCTTCTGTGATGGTATAAGTTACAGTGATAGACTGGGATGAAGCAGAGTACAACTGAACGGGAACTTTCAACTCTTCAGCATTCTCCTTTACTGTATAAGACTTGGATGCGAAAGTGACGAAATCGCAAGACTTATAATCTACCTTATTATTCGTGCAGGACCACAGGCTCAATGCCAAAACTCCTGCTGAAACTATTTTTACTATATTTTTCATACCAGATTCCTTTATTAGTTAGCCCAAAGTGGATTCTGCTTGAGTGCAGGATTACATCTTAACTCGTATGCAGGAATAGGCCAAGTATATGCTCTAGCACCCTCTATAGTCGTAGGATCGATGGATTTGTTCAGATACGAATCCAAGCTGACTGAGAGCAGAGAATTAGCTATGGCATTAGGCTGTCCAGGACGGCCATCGTAACCCTGCTGAGAGCGTTTGAGATAGCTCATATACAAGCCCTCTCCTATAGTTTCACGGAACCACTCCTTGTTCAAAGTCTCTTCGCTGCAATTGGTAAGAGTAGCATTACGCTTGGACTGAAGCTGTTTGAGAGCTACATTAGCCTTATTCTGAACGCCAGCGCGATAATAGCCTTCAGCAGCGATGAGCAGAAGTTCACTCACCAGGAAAGGCTTAGGAGCTACGAGACCATTCTCAATATTATTCGTAGTGTAGGCAAGATTGCCTTTGTATTTAGAGAAGATGTTCACTCCACCGAAAAACTTTTCTACATCAGTACCTACGATAGGGTTCATAGGCTCTGCAGTACCGGTAAGTTCAAACCAAGCCTCACGACGAAAGTCGGTGTTATCATAAGCATCGAGCAGAACCTGACTTGGAAGATAATCCGGACTGTAGATATAACCTGTCGGACTCTTCTTGCTGGCACTCTTAGAGATAAACACGTTGTAACTGCTAGGTTTCTCGTCAAGACTTGCGAAAGGCTGCATGATGGCCTCAGTACCAGTATCCTTGGAATTGAGTTCCTTCAAAGCTGTAGCATCTGCACTGAAAGCATATACGCCTCTGTTATAGATGGCCATAGCGGTATCGGCAGCAGCCTCGTATTCTCCCGTATCGAGCAGAACCCTTGCCTGAAGGAAACTGATCACATCAGTAGTGAAATACTGAGAAGCCACAGCGTTCTCAGGGAGCCACTCCTTAGACTCCTCGCTTTCGAGAATCTGACGGGCATCGTCCAGATCCTGAGCTATCTGAGTGTAAATTGCCTCCAGAGAAGCAGCAGCCGGACGCTCGTTCTGGTCATACTTCAAGACCAGAGGTACACAAGGTGCAGCAGGGTCAGACACATAGTCAGTTCCAAAAAGTCTGGCAAGCTGAAGATAGGTATAAGCCCTGGCGATGAAAGCCTCGCCCTTGACATAGACTGCCCTGTTATAGAAGTCCTTGTCAGAAGCATTGTCAGCAGCTTCGATTATAATATTATAATTTTTGATAGCTGAATAATAGGAAGCCCAGTATCCTTCGATCTCCTGATTGGAAGTATTATACGACTCATCCGTTCTGTGAATGCCGCCCAGACGGTTACCGAAATTCACGTGAGCATTGAAACCCTGCAGGGACAAATCAGTGATATATGCGTCTGAACCGCCGACATTGGCACGGAAATAAGTATATACTGTAGTATGTGCAGCCTCCACGTCATTCTCATAGTAATAGAATGGCTGAGAAGGGTCATAGATGATGGTAGCCTCTGGGAACAAGTCCAGGTTGCAAGAACTCAGGGCGAGTCCGGCAAGAGAGACTGTAAGAATCTTTGTAAATATCTTTTTCATATTCATCTTCGATAAAAATTAGAACTTGAGTTCAATTCCTCCAAGTACCTGGAGAGTGTTACCAGGGATACCATAAGTAAGGTTGGAGTCAACCTCAGGATCTATACCGGTGTACTTGCTCAAAGTGATCAAGTTACGGCCTGTAAGAGTAATCGTCGCACTCTTGAAAACTTTCTGCTTCATGAGAAGACGCTGTGGAAGAGAATATCCGATTACCAAAGTCTTGAGCCTCAAGAAAGAAGCATTTTCAAGCAATGCGGTATCGAACTGCATGGTGTAACCCTCACTCCAGTCAGGGAATTGGGCATCGGTATTATATGGAGTCCAGAAGTCTGATACCATCTTATGGGCATTGTAACCCATAAAACCGTTGGGGTTAGCATAGAAATACCTGTCGTTGTTAACCATATATTTGCCCAACACATAAGAGAAGTCAGCTCTTATCTGCCAATTGTGATATCTTCCGGTGATTCCGAAGCCACCGCTGATAGGCTCATTTCTAAGTCTTCCGGTGTTCTGGGTTAGTGCTTCCTCATCAAAAATCTTCGTAACTCGGTTTGGATCCATAGTACACTCATCTCTAAGGACAGTTACCTGCTCCACGAGAGCACCAGTCTCAGGATCTGTCACGGTCTCCACCTTTTCTGCAGGCAGATACCACATAGGTGCACCATCCTCAGGATCTACACCTGCGTATATAGGACAATAGAATGTCACCGGTTTGCCCACTACATAAGCGACCATAGTGTTAGCAATCTCCCAGCGGTCGAGGTCATTGAAAAGTTTGGTAACCTTCTCCTTATTATATGTAAAGGTAGCACGAAGGCCGAGATAAGCATCGCGGGTGTTGATGACATCGTAATTGATGGTCAGGTCTATACCGGTGTTAGTGAGGGCACCGACATTGGCATATACAGAAGAGAAACCGGTGGTATAAGGCTGAGGCACTTCCATAAGCATGTCGGATGTGGTTCTCTGATAAACAGAGAGATCCAGATCAAACTTATCGAAAAGACGGCTCTCAAGACTCACAGTGAACAAAGCCTGTTTCTCCCAGGTGATGTCTTCGTTGCTCGGGCTGCTGAGTACGACACCGAAGTTACCGTTATAAGAAGTAGCCAGAGATGATACCATACCAAGGTGGGTGTAATTACCGATATTGGCATTACCCTGAGTACCATAGCTGGCCTTAAGGTGCAGTTTGTTAAGCCAAGGGAATTCGTTCTTAAAGCCCTCCTCGTTAGTGATCTTCCACATCAGACCCGCTGCCCAGAAGGTACCGTTTCTGGTATTCTTTCCGAATCTTGAAGATGAGTCATTACGGATAGTAAAATCAGCGTAGTACTTGTCTGCATGACTGTATTCGGCATGTCCGAAGAAAGAGAGGAACCTGTACTGAGTCTTATTCTGTTTAACCTTACGAGTCTCAACTATGGAGTTATCCAAAGACAAAAGTCTGTCATCCTTAATACCGGAACCGAATGAAACAAAATCCCTATAACTATAATCGATATACTCCTGACCTACAAGCAGGTTAATGTCATCCTTATTGTCATTAAAAGTAAGGTTATACTCCAGAGTATTGTTCAAGGTACTCTTGGCTGCGTAATATAGAGACTTCTGAACCATACCGGATCCTGATGCCATAAGGCTGGAAGGGATAAGGTAACGGTCCATAATCGAAGCAGAGGCATCAGTTCCCACACGGGAAGTAAATACGAGATTCTTTACCGGCTCTATCTCAGCGAATGCCGAAGCGATGATACGGTAATTATTATATCTGTTCACATAATTCTCAGTATAGTAATACTGATTATAAAGACCGTTAGGATACTTCGGAGAATACTCCTTTCCATTCTCATCTACTGCCGGATGAAGAGGATTAAGCATATACGAAAGACCACCATCGACATATCCGCCCATCTCGGAAGAACTACCCCAAGCCTCATTGGCCATATCCTGAGAGATGGAAGCATTCAGGTTAATACCTGTCTTAAGCCACTCCTTAGGACGGGCCTGGATATTAGAGCGAAGGGTGTAACGGTCGTAGTAATTGCCGATAGTATTACCGTCCTGATGAAACTGGGAAGCACTGATCAGATATGCTGTCCTGTCACTTCCGCCCTCGATGGTAACATCGTTCTGATACTGAGGGTTATTCAGTCTCTGAACATGCTTGTACCACTCTGTGTTGCAATCATAGCCTCTGTCAGTATATGTGGACTTGATAGTCTCAGGGGTCATGAGACCGGAACGAATCCAGAAATCCTTCAACTCGTCTCCACTCATGAAGTTCTTATAGAATTGTTCATTAGCCAGAGTAGAGATACCGTATTGGGAAGTAAAGGTGACGGTGGCATCCTGATTGAAAGCTCCGCTCTTGGTGGTTACATATACCACACCGTTAGCTCCCTGGGAGCCATAAATGGTAGTGGCGGAAGCATCGGTAAGGATGGTGATATTGAGAATGTCATTAGGGTTCATAGCCATCACGGCACCGCTGGAAGACTGGATACCATCCACTATAAAGAGAGGTTCAGCAGAAGAAGCAAGTGAGCCTACACCGTGGATTCTCATGGAGATGTTGTTATCTCCGGCCACACCACCGGTAGAAAGCACCTGCATACCGGCTACCTGTCCCTGCAGAAGGTCGAGGGCAGAAGCCACTGGAGCGTTCTTAACCACGTCGGATTTGACCGTAGTTACAGTTCCCACGATGTTGCCCACCTTCTTGGCAGAACCGTAACCGATGGAAACAGCCCCTTCGAGAACGATGGCGTCAACCTCGAGAGCCACATTCAACTCAGTCCTTCCGTTAACCGGAACTTCCAGGGTCTGGAATCCCAAAGCCTGGAACACAAGTATAGCGTCCTTTGGCACGCTAATTGTGTAATTACCCAAATCGTCAGATACTGTACGATTCGAGGTGCTGCCTTTCTGCGAAACGGCTACAGAAGGAATTATTTCTCCATTTCCTGCTTCCTTCACCGTTCCTTTTACTTTAACAGTACTCTGCGCAAAAGACAAAGTTGCTGTAAGCAAAAGAGCCAAGGCTGTCGTTAAAAGTCTGAATTTCTTCATAAGCTTAGACTTTGTTTTAATAATACACTATATAACATTTATACTACATTCACGCGTTTAGTCATCCCGACCATCTGCGGCCCATACTTAAACAATACAGATTATGCACAATTAATCGGACGTTTTCGGGTGCAGTGCA
>JBJEBS010000078.1:0-7990 GCA_051870275.1 Candidatus Cryptobacteroides sp. | reverse complement strand
GAAGGCTACTGAACTTATCGCCGTGTATCCATATTCTGCAGCCTCTCTGGTAGATGGTAAATTGAAGGTGGAAGTGCCTGAAAATCAGGTATTCGCTAAAGGCAATGTGGCTGATGGAGGAATCGTCGCCATAGGAAAGGTAGCCGCAGACAAGAGCCTTAGCCTTAAGACCGCAGTAGGTTTTGCGAAGATCAGCGTAAGCTACGAGAACATTAATTCCATCACCATCATCGGAAATAAATTGGCCGGAAAAGTGGAACTCGACCCGCTCACTGCAGCCATCAGTGAAAGCTCCTCAGCCACAGCCAAGGTTAAAGTCAGCTCCGAGACCGTCATAGCCCCTGGAACTTATTATATTCCGGTATGGCCAGGCATCACCCCAGCCGAGGGCTTCAAGGTCCAGATGTCCCGCGCTGACGGTTTCACTACGGAACTCACCGCCGCAGCCGAGTTCGAGATCAAGCTTAACAAGGCCAATGATTTCGGCGAGCTCGACCATAACGGCAAGACTTTCTGGAAACTCGAGATCGGAACGAAAGAAGAACTCCTCGCCTGGAACGCGAATTACGCTACATGGAGGGCCAATGATTATGTCTCCCTCACTGCTGCCATCGACCTTTCAGGGGAAACCTGGGAGTCTCACGACTTCCCTGGGACCTTCGACGGTGCCGGATTCAGCATCACAGGATTCTCCCAAAATACTGTGGGGGGGGGTAGCTTGGGATTCTTTAAGAACCTCAGCGGTACTCTGAAAGAGCTCACTGTTCAGGGTGCTTTAACTTATACTTCTGATACCGATGCCACTGCGGAAAGTGCTTTCGACTATGTGGCTCTGGTAAGTTCTGTCAGTGGAGAAGGCTCCATAGAGAACGTCACTTCAAATCTTACAGTAAAAGTTGAAGAAAAAGCGGAGCGCGTCTATAAAGTAAGGGCAGCGGGTCTTTGCGGCAGCTGGTCATCGACAGGACATATCAGCGGCTGTACTAACGAAGGCAGCATCACTTTCGGCAATTCCAACCCCGCAGGCAATATCAACTGCGCCATAGCAGGTCTGGTGGCCAATGTCAATGTGACTGGCGGAACTTTCGAGAACCTGATTAACAAGGGAGCCATTACTGCCAGCAGTCCTATTGTTACCCGAGTGGCCGGTGTAGTCGGCGCATTAGAGAAGGTAATTACTGTAAGCAATTGTGACAATACTGCCAAGATAGCCGCCGTATATACTCCGGTGGCAGGTTCAGTGCCATATATCGCTGGTGTAGCAGGATCCGTAGCCGGAGGCAATTCTCCATTTACGGATTGCGACAACAGTGGAGAGGTCTCAATCTCTGTTCCGGCAGAGACTGTAACAGGAGCAGAAGTGAATATAGCCGGCATAGCAGGACTTGCGAAGAACGGTACATTTACGAATTGTATAAATACTGGTGCTATCAAGACTGTCAGCACTGGATCTGCTGGTGCTGAGATTAATCTGGGAGGTATCGTAGCTCAGACCTCTGCAGGAAAGCCTAATTTTAGTAATTGTGTGAATTATGGTAACGTGGATCTGCAAACTCCATCTACTGCTGCCGTCAATATGGGTGGTGTAGTCGGAAAGCTGGCCACGGAAAGTGTGCTTACGGATTGTAAAAATGTAGGAGGTCGCATTGTCTCAGAAGCTGCTGCCGTTAATTCTGCTAACATCAGTCTGGGTGGCCTAGCAGGATATGTAAGTGGAACTGCCAGCTTCATCACTTGCAGTAACGAGAAGAATGGGACAGCTGGCGCTACCGCTGATCTTTCAAAGCAGAGTGCTCAAGTTTATCTCGGTGGAATCGCCGGTCTTGTGGAAGGAGCTGCCAAATTCGAAGGCTGTTCAAATGATATCAATATCAAAAAGGCGACAAATGCTGGCAAGGGTGTAACGATAGGAGGAATTGTGGGATATAACAAGACCGCTGCCATTACTGTCACCAATTGTCATAATACAGAGAAACTGAATTGTAATACAGCTAATTCAGCCGCCCATATCGGAGGTATCGTAGGAAATATCGTAGGAGTAACTTCTACCATAGAGGACTGCAGCAATTCCGGACTTATCAATAACAATGGTGCCAATACTGCCGGTAACGGCCTTCGTCTTGGCGGAATAGTAGGTGGAGCTAACGGAATTACAGTGAAGAATTGCGTCAATACCGGTTCAGTCACCAATACTGCTAATATTACCAGTAATGTGAACCACTGGCTCGGTGGTATTATCGGTCTGAACAATACAGCGGCAGCTAGCATAGAAAATTGCACTGTATTCGGTTCAACCATCTCTTATGCTGGTACTAACACTAATGCCAAACTTGGTATCCTCGCAGCCGTGGCTATCGCGACTAATTTGACGAACAATAAGGTAAACGGAACTGTGGGAGAGACTGTCCTGACAGAAGAGAACTTCAAGTCTTACCTTACAGCCGGCACCAAGACTCCGGTAGAGTCCGGTACCACTTACATCGCATCCTTGCCTTCTCCATCTTCTGTTCAGGTAAAATCCTTGCTTCAGGTAAACGATGAGCAGGCTTGGTAATATAGTTATTCTTAATCTTTTCTTCTGCGGGCTTGTTACAGTCTCCTGTAACAAGCCTTTGGAAGGAACACCCCTTATCGATCCTTCGCAGGAGGAAATTCCTCAAGGCTATGTGAGACTGTATCTGGAGAAAAGTCCTCTTCAGGATCAGCAGACCAAGGTCATTATGCAGGGGCTGCAGGTGAATTTCGAGCAGGGAGACCTGATAGATGTGAACGGCAGGAACTGCAGCATACAGATATCCGGAACTGAGGCTTATGTGGATGTGCCGGCTGCCTCCGAATATAAGGCCTTTTATCCTGCACAGATTCTTAAGGGCGGGGACTGTTACATTCAGCCTGTTCAGTATTACTCTGAAGGCTCCTTCGGGAAATACGCCCAGCCTATGTATGCCCGAGGAAGTGAAGGCACACTTGAATTCGAGCATCATTTCGGAGTGTTAAAGCTCCGTATAGCCGGAGAAGGGGAGATCTGCTCCATCTCAGTAAAGGATAATTCCGAAGGCTCTCTCTGGGGAGTGTTCACAAGGAATGGTGACGAGCTGGCAGCCTCTGATATGAAAGGTTCTCAAATCTGTCTGGACTGCATAGATGAGAATACACTAAAAGGAGTTAATCTCAGCCCTTCGGGGACAGATTTTTATATCTGTCTTCCGGCAGGGGAATACTCCGATGGATTCACTATCAGCATATCTGGAACTGACGGACATGCCTGCACCATAGACTCCAGCACTCCGAGAGTGATTACTAAGGGAACTGTACTGCAGACTCCTGTAATCAATTACGGGTACGAGAGCGATCAGATATTCTCTTATAATTTCGATTCCTTCGTATGGGGAGGCAATCCTGTGGAAGACAGGATGGGCTTTTCCATAGATACAAAGAACAGCCCGAGCGGCTTTGAGATCTCTACTTCTAAGACTGAAAGCTCGAAAGACAGCGGTACGGCCCAGATATGCACTTCTACGGCTATTGGCCCAGAGAATTTCGATTTTGTTGAGAGCTACTGGGCTTCGCGCAATATCGCTTCGTTCGCGCGCATGATGAGGGTCAGGGAATACCAGGGATGTCTGGGAATGGGAATTGGCAGTGATTATAGGGCTCTGTTCAGAACGCCGCGATTCTCGAACCTGCCGGCCGGAAAGGTCTGTATGGCGGAAGTGAGCTTCGACATGGCTTTCGAAGAGGGCGTGAGCGAGCCTATTCAATTCATTCCTGAGGCGGGAGGTTCCGGAATGGTGCTGGAGTACTGGGTGGATGGAGTGAAAGTGGATATCCCGAAGGACGATGCGAGCCGCTGGTCCAGGGCAGACAATACTCCAGGACTGACAGTGGGCCTTTTCGAAGATGAGAACCTGCTTATCCGGCCTGAAGATTTTTCTGGCACGCTCTGGCATAGGGTAAAGATAGTGCTGGGCGCGGTGAGCAATACCACCTGGCTGAATTTCCAGGCTTTGAACAGTTCTTCCAATTCCAATGGTTTTTATCTGGATAATCTGGAAGTCAGGGCTTTGGATTACCCTCAGAGCAGTCTTACGCTTAAGCCTTCCATCATTATCAGTGCCTATAATGCCAAGATGATGTCCAGTCTTGCGGCTCAGGGGCGTGCACTCGGATTTGAGGAGGTGGACCTGTCCATCTCGTCGGAATATCTGTTCAATTCCATGAACGGGGACCGTGAAACATGGCAGAGTACCTTTGCTGCCCAGAAGCAGGCCTTAGATGAGGCAGGAATCAAGGTCGGAGCCATACATCTGCCTTATCAACAGCTTTCCAGTCTGGAAGATAATATCTTCGAGTTTGCAGCCAGTTACGATGTGCGAGAGAGGGCAGTGGCTCTGATGTCTGAGATAATGGAGTATCTGAGCGTGTTCGAGCCTAAATACTATGTGGCTCATCCTGTAAGAAATAAGAATCTGGATTATAATCAGTTTCGTAACTATCTTAAACTCAGCTGCCAGAGTCTGGTGGCCAAGGCTCAGGAATTGGGCTCGGTCTTCTGCATAGAGAATTTGGCCTCGAGCGATGTGAATTCTATCTGCGGAGCTCCGGAGCACTATAATTGGTTCTGCGAACAGGTCCCAGGGCTGAAACTATGCTTCGATTCTTCTCACGCAATTGTGGGCGGGAATTGCAGTGCAGAGGATTTCGCGAGGACTTTGGGTGGGAATATAGCCTGCGTGCATCTTCACGACGGGGATACTACAGCGGACATTCATCTCTTCCCGAAGTATAGCGGAATATATACGGATCATAGTGCCACCATCGACTGGAAGGCATTGATTACTACGCTGGTGGAGGATTGCGGATATAGCGGGAGTATGATGTACGAGGTCTCCACTTATGCCGTGGATGCTATAGTTTCTTTGAATTCAGTAGCACATAATTATTATGGGACCCTGTGTCCTGAATATCAGATATAATGAAAAAACATTTATTAGCGTCGCTTTTGGCCTTAGTGTTGGCCTGCGTCTCTGCTTTCTGCCAATCATTCACCGTGAGTGGAGTGGTTAAGGACGAGAACGGGGAAGTGTTCCCCGGGGTAGCGGTATTTGTCCCAAGCAGCGGCAAGGGAGCCATCACTGATGACAATGGTCATTACAGTATCCAGCTTCCGGACAAGGAAGGCCTGATAACTTTCTCCTTTGTGACATACAGCCCCCAGACCATCTCAGTTCAGGGCCGGAAGAACATAGATGTGCAGCTCCTTCCGGATCCGGACAATGTCCTCAATGAGGTGGTGCTCATAGGCTATGGCACTACTAAAAAGTCTGACCTTACCGGATCGGTCTCCAGCGTGAAGATGCAGGATCTGGAGCAGCAGAGTGTCTCGTCCATAGACCAGGCTCTTCAAGGCAGAATAGCCGGAGTGGACGTGATGAGCACCAGCGGTGAGCCCGGGGCCACGTCTTCTATCAGAATCCGTGGCAGCCGCTCCATCAACGCCTCCAACGAGCCCCTTATCATAGTCGATGGAGTGATAGATGCCGTACACGACATCTCGGAGCTGAATATGGATGATGTGGAGTCTATCTCAGTAATGAAGGATGCCTCTTCCACTGCCATCTACGGCTCCCGTGGAGCTAACGGAGTCATTCTGGTGGCTACCAAGAAGGGCAAGACTTCCAAGCCTATAGTAAGTCTGAAAGCAGAATATGGACTATCTCAGATAGCCAGGACTCTGGATCTGATGAACAAGGAGGAGTTCCTTCGCTACTGGAACGACATACAGTATTTCCGTAACGACAGCGGAGTCTCTGCTCCGGCCTTCGATCCCGCTGAATTCGGGAACGATACGGATTGGCTTAAAGAGATCACCCGAATAGCCCCTTACCAGAACTATACGGCTTCGATCCGAGGCAAGATGGGAGAGGCTTTCACTTATTACGCAAGTCTTTCCTATAATGACAATCAGGGAATTATCGACGGAAGCGGCTTCCGCAGATATACTGCCCGCTATAACAGCACCTACAAGTTCAGCGATAAACTCTCCGCTTCCCTCAAACTCAGTTTCAGCGCCAGGGACGAAGATCTGAACAAGGCTAACATAGGCGGCACATCCTTCTGGGACGGAGCCATCTATCTTTCGCCTATAATAGGTCCTCAGGATACAGTGAACCCTCTGTATGAGAACGGTTCTCCTATCAATACTCCGAGGGCGAACATAGACCTGATAGAAAAGAACAGACAGCGTCGCACTTCCACTAATGTTTTGGAGTTGATTTACAAGCCGTTGAAGGGTTTGGAGATAAAGAGTCAGAACTCCTTTACCACTTATGACCGTTCCGACTACACTTTCTGGCCGAGTACTCTGCCTAAGAGAGTGGAGGGAGAAGGCTCGGATGCCTATCGCTACGAAGGGGACGCTATCACTTTCACTACTGAAAACACTTTGACTTATAGCGGAAAGTCGGGCAGCCATAACTACGACCTGCTGCTGGGCTTCTCCGCCTCCAAGGATAATCGAAACTATTTCTCACTGAAGGCTGAAGGTCTGGTGGATGACTATCTGAAGTGGAACAATATGGCGGGCATAGCCAGCAAGGAGAACCTTACGCCATATTCCTATAACGAGGGTCAGGTGAAAGAGTCTTTCTTCGCCAGAGTTAATTATAACTATAAGAACAAATATTACCTCACGGCCACAGGACGTTTCGACGGCTCTTCCAATTTCGCGGCTAACAACAAGTGGGGTTTCTTCCCTTCCGCCGCCCTGAAATGGGTACTTAAAAAGGAAAAGCCTTTCCGTTATTACAGATGGCTGGAGGATCTTTCTCTCAGGGCCAGTGCAGGCCGCACCGGTAATGATGCCATAGCTTTCTACCAGTCCCTGCAGGCCTACAAGACCACCACTTCCTCCTATCCTTTCGATGGGACTCAGGGAGTCAGTGTGATTCCTCTTCGTCTTTCCAATCCAGACCTGACCTGGGAAAAGACAGATCTCTATAATGTAGGCCTCGATGCTTCTTTCTTGAAAGGATCCCTGAATATCAGTCTGGAGGCCTATCATTCCAGGACTTCCGACCTGCTGCTCAAGGTGCAGACCATACAGAGCACAGGTTATAAGGAGAGACTTAGTAATTTGGGACTTACCACGAACTCCGGAGTGGAGTTTGGCCTGGACTGGAAGATATTTTCTTCCAAGCAGTTCGGCTGGCAAGTGCAGTTCACAACATCTCATAACCGCCAGATGGTGGAGGATATAGGCACTCTGGATTATGTGTCCGTGCTGGACAGCCCAGGGAACACAGCCTTTATGATGTACGGTTACAAGAAAGGATATCCGCTCAATTCTCTGTGGGGCTTCGAGTACTGCGGGGTTTGGCATACAGAAGAAGAATTTGAGGCTAACAAAGACTCGCACGAGTATGTGAGCACCACTACCAGTACCAATGCCAAAGCAGTCCTTGGGTACCCGAAATACCGTGACGTGGATAATGACGGAGTGCTCTCCCAGAAGGACCTTCTCTACCTGGGCAATTCCGACCCTGACATCTATGGAGGCATACAGAACACCTTCCATTTCGGGAAGTTCAGACTTGGAGTTTACTTTACTTATTCAATTGGTGGAAAGATATATAACTATTCCGAACTCTCCATGGCGGGCTCCTATGCCTCTAACCAGTACCGTTATATGTTGAATTCCTGGCATCCTGTGAGAAATCCCGAGAGTGAGCTTCCGAGGGCCGGAACCGACGACAGGATGGTTCCGAGCACCCTGCAGATTCACGATGCCACTTACCTGAGGCTCAAGAACGCCAGCCTGAGTTACACTTTCGACCTCTCGAAGAAGTCCAAGACCTTTAGGGATATAGTCCTCACTCTCAGCGGGAACAATCTCTTCCTTCTGAGCAGCTATAACGGTTTCGATCCGGATGTCTCCACGAACAGCGAGGAATCTACCCTCAGAAGAGTGGATATGGGCGCCTATCCTCAG
>JBJEBS010000077.1:0-8228 GCA_051870275.1 Candidatus Cryptobacteroides sp. | reverse complement strand
AGAAGATTTTTGAGTCGAGTTATGATAATGATAAAGTTGTGATAAGATAGATTATCAAAACGTTTGGATAATCGAAGCAAACAATATCTATCCAATTAATAACCAAATTGGGTATCAAATTTAAATATTATATTATCCTTACAAGAGAAAAGCAAGTTAGGTTAAATCAACACTCACAAATAAATGCCAGAGACAGTTATGCTTAACGGTCTATAGTTCGTTCTTGTGGGCGTCGTATTACCCAAAATGATAATTAATACTGATGAAATCAAGGTTCCTCACAAATTATACGGATGTTTCATTTCTTGAAACAATCCAATCTAATTCATGTCCTGGCTGTTAGACCGGACAAACAAGGTTCAGGGATTGGTTCCTGGATGATCCGATATGCCATTGATCTGTCGAAGTAAAAGAGAGATAAAACTCACTATATTACCACCGCGCCGGCGACTGGGAGGATAGCTCCGGAGATATAGGAGGCCAAATCACTTGCTAGGAAGAGGAAGGCATTGGCAATATCTTCCGGCTCCGCCATCCTTCCGAGAGGAATATTCTTGATAATAGGCTGGATCATCTCATCCGGAAGCACTGCCACCATATCAGTGCGAGTTACTCCAGGGGCTACGGCATTGACACGGATATTATATCGGCCAAGTTCACGGGATAGAGACTTGGTGAGACCATTTACGGCAAATTTGGATGTAGGATAGCCACAACCAGTGCCCTGTCCATTAAAACTGACTATAGAACTGGTATTGATGATTACTCCAGCCCCCTGCTCCTTCATTATCTCCGCAGCAGCACGACTGCACACATATAGGGCTTTGACATTAAGCTCCAATATCTTTTCGAAATCCTCATCCTTATAGTCAAACAAAGGCGTATTCTGGGATATGCCCGCATTGTTAGCCAAAATATCGAGGGAACCGTACTCCTCTTTAATTTTAACAAAAGCCGCGCTCACCTCATCCCTATCGGATAGATTTGGCCAGATAGCCTCAACCTGGGCTCCTGGACACTCAGACTTGATCTTAGCCAAAGCCTTGGTGGCAGTCTCTCCCCTCGAGCCACAGAGAATTGTAACAGCTCCAGCCTCCAAATATTTTTTAACTATGGCATAACCTATGCCCCTTGTCCCGCCAGTAACGACAGCGACTTTTCCTTTCAAAAGATTCTTCATAATAATAAAAAATAATACTAAAATAAATTCGGACGATTGGTTATCACCGCATCCACCTCAGGCTTAAGATCCTTAGGCTTGTTCACGGTCCATACCTTTACCTGCAGACCCGCCTCGTGGCAGCGACGGATGAATTTATCGGAAGCAAACCTGTAATGGACATTGATGGATGAACACCAGGAATACTTTTCGAAAGAGAACTTGCTGATACCTCCGTCAAAACAAGTTCCGAAAGGTAAAGTGCAGAAAATCAATTTCTCCACCTTCATAGACGGGTCCAGACTGTGGATTCTCTCTATCACCTCATCGTCGAAAGACTGGCATATCACATCGTCGTGCATACCCCTTTCCTCGACAAGTTTCAGCACTTTCTCCTCGATACCGTCATAGTTGCCCTTACTGTACCTTTTGATTTCGATCAAGACTTTAGCTCTGCCCTTGATAAGATCCAAAGCCTCTGCCAATGTAGGCAAAGCCTCCTCGGTCGGCTTTCCCGTCTCACGGTCCAGTGCGCGGGCCTGCTTGAACTGCTCAAGCGTAAGATCGCAGATCCTGCCCTTACGATCCGTAGTGCGGTTCAAAGTAGGGTCGTGACATACCACGACCACCGAATCAGCCGTAAGATGAACATCCAGCTCGATATAATCCGCTCCAGCATTTATGCCAATTTCAAATGCCGACAGCGTGTTTTCATTTCCAATCAGGGCTCCACCCCTATGTGCAACCACAATCATAAGTGCAAGAAACAAACTTTTCATAAATTCACATTAAAAGTCCAGCGGAACACAATTCGAACACTCTTATCAAACCACTTCACGCAATCTTTAGCCATAGCCGCAGCCTCAAGTATCTCCGATGCGACATCGTCAATCACTTTCTCATGAATGAGTGCCCAGATCACAAAATTACCAAATTTATGCGTAAAAAGATCAGATAGTCGTTCTCCACCAGGATTATAACTCAAAATTTCATCCTTGTAATGAGCCAGACCAGGGAAACTAAGAGCCTGCACATCCTTCTTCAAGAAATGGTTCACCTCCTTAGGGAAATAATTCTTCGCAGTAGTCAAGACCTTTCCTATCAAGGCGATAATATCCTCAGATGTCTCAGGATACCTCTCCCCTTCCCTAATCTCAAAACTATCCAGAGCACTCTTGTCAGGAATACCAGCCATCACAGTCTTAAGCAAATCGAGCCCCGTATTCACATAACCGGAATCTGAGATAAGCTCAGAGATATTATTAATCAGATGTATGAGCAGTTCCCTGTCTTTCGTTCTCAAGGCCTCATCGATCAGCTGCCTGAAAGCCGGAGCACTTCTTCCGGAAAGATCCGCCTTATCCCCGTGCCTGTGAGCATAGACCATCGCATACCAAGTCATTACATTCCTCTTATAAAGGCCTATTGAATTAGCCACCTCGCTGTTACGCCCCTTGAAATAACCCCTGCACCTTCTGGTCCAGTCCACACACCATTCCTCCAGCATATCCCACACGAAATCCGGAAGTTCCTCCATCTTCATTCCCATCTGGTAAAGGCTGTATATCACTGACATCTGGGTATAGTCGAAGAATTCAGTCTGCTCATAGCCATCATAGCGCAGATGCTCCAGCACACTCTTCACTGAATCCCAATCACATACCGCCATTATAACCAATATGCGCTCCAGAACGAAATAACTCAGACTGTCCCCAGTCTTATAGGCCAGAAGCACTCTCTCCTGATAAGGCTTGAAATCAGGAGCATCGGAAGGCTTGGATGGAGCAGTCGGAGAATAATAATTGGAATACTGACAGATAAACTGCGCCATATCCTTGAAGTCCGACCTGCTCCAGCGCCCTTCTTCACGCTCCGAAGCGATCACTGCCGGATCCCAGAAAGTCTGGTACTCCGTTACATTATTCACATAAGCAGACTGGAAAGTGAACTGGCGGCGCATAATCCAGTCGAAGAAAGGCATAAGGATCTTAATAAGCCTATATTTGAAGGTAAAATGACTGAAAATCCTTCGGATATCTGCCATATAATCCGCTATTCTGGCCCTGTCTCCGCCCTCCAGCAGAGTATCTATCATCATCAGCACCTCCATCCTCACAGCCGCTTCCAACAGAGTTACAGCTCGCGAGCGCAGCTTCCCCACAGCCACCGTTCGCACAAGAGAAGAAGACACAGCCGTATCTATCATCCAATCCACAATCTGCTCCGTAACATTTCTGCGAAGAGGCGTACGACTTGAAGTATGAGTCTTGGCATAGAGATAATAGACCAGCATACAGCTGTTATCCCTAACCTCATTGTTCCTCTCGTCCATTATCAGGCTGAAAAGCAAGAAAGGATCTTCCTCATACAGAGACTCATTATGGTAATCCGAAAGAAAAATCCCGTTCATAAGGGTAGCCGAGGCCAATTGATGCCTGCGGATATGCAGCCCGAGTGCAGATGAACCTTCCTCATCCATAGCCGCCAGCAGCCGGCGCTCGATACTGAAGAGCTGTTTCTCATAATTTTCATTAACCAGCAGGTTCATAACATCCGAAACGAGTGACATCACCAGGAAATTATCCCCGTGCTCATCAAGCAGTTCCACTAAAGTATCAGCATTTCCTCTCTGGAGGTAATCCATCACGAGGACATTGGAAAGAGTCTCCATAAACACCTCGTTGAAGGCGGCCGTAGACATAGTCTCGACTATTCCAGACGGTGTAATTCCGCCCTTGGAAGATTCCCTTTCATAATAAGAGCGAGCCATCACATATTCCAGGAATCGCTCATAGATGAACTGGATTTTCTCTCCATCCACCATCCTCATTATCGGACGCTCCGGTTTGTTCAGCAGCTCCGCGAAAGCTATGCTGATACCATCCCGTTTGAACATCAGAGCTGCTATGTCGTGAAGTGGATCTTCAGCAGATGCATAAGCCGACTTCAGACGACTGACAAGCACAGAATCACAGGCAGTCCCGCTTTCATAAGACTGCAGCATACAGGCTCCCACCTGCATAATTATCTCCTTCTGACGACGGCCGGCATAAGAACGGGAGATATCATCCATCATCCTGTTCCACATAGCTATGGAACCATACTCGGCATTATCCGAAGGAAGTTTCTTTCCGAGATAATTGGTGCAAGCTATCTTAAGCAGGAGAGGATCCTTCAGACGAATCACACAACTGCGTCGCAGGTCCTCGAAACGGGTATCCATCTGATATAGCTCGCCATAGATGCCGTAAGCCTTCTGCACTTCACTGTCAGAAAAGCCCCTTACGGATAATTCATCCTCCATTCCCAGGCCATAAAACATAGAAGAGTCTATCTTCTGAAGCTCTGGCACAAGACTTTGATGCCAAGTATAATTACGACAGGTGAACAGAAGTTTGAAATGCTTGTATTCCGGATGAGCAAAAATAGCACAAATCTCCCGGAATAGCAGTAATGGCCCATCTCCTGCATTTTCCAGTCCAGGGTATGCTATACATTCATTTATGGCATCGAAAAAGATATGGACATTGTGTCCCGACTCCTCAGCCGTCTTATGCAGATGATCTGTGAAACGGCTTAAAGGCTTACGTTTCGACAGACCAAATACTTCTCTAAGCTGCTCACTCAGACTGATGTCGGCGAAATCCGCACCAGCGAAAATCATCACGGCATCACCCTTTTCTATCAAGGATTCGGTCCAATGACATAGCTGATTGGTCTTTCCCTGACCAGCCTCTCCAAGCAGTGGAAAGATATTTTTATCAGATACCAGGAAGTCAGACCAGGCTCCGTTCAAGGCTTCCCTATCCACAAAGAGTTCCCTGTTATATTTCTTCTGGGAATAAATCCTGTCCAGATATCTCTGAGAAACTTCGTGAGTAGCAGACACATACTCTGCCCAGTTCAAGTCCTTGGAGATATCGAAGGATGGCAGCAAGACCTGCATCCAGGCATCAAATGCCTCGTTAAAATCCTCGCCTATATAGGTCAAAGCATCCTCATCCACAGAGATATAGGAGACTGATTCCTCCTTAAGGGATTGGAAGACATATTCATGTCCCTTCTCATCGCGGCGAACCAGAGGCTCAAGATTATCTGGCACATAATCCTCCAAGGGCTGCAATGCAGCCATCCACTCCTCCGCCCTCGGCAGAAGCATATCCACCAACTCAGCATAGATGGACTCCGAAAGAGTAGTGCTATGACCCTTGTATTCGTTTCTAATCTGAACTATGCTTTTCTCCAGTTTCGAGCCCAGAAAAATATTCCGCTTTTTCCCCACAACCCTTGAGAGAGATTGACTCAAGGGATGATCCGGAAAGACTTCAGCCATTTCCTTAACCAGAGGAGGAAGTATGTCGTTACACCAGTCCCCCATCGAAAGGGGCCTCTTCGCATCGATTTTCCCCACGACCTTCTGCACATTCTCCCCGCAGGAGCAGCCGGATTTAAGCACCTCGTCCCTGAGCATAGCAAGCAGGACTATGGAGACATACTGTACTCCAGCCTCGAAGAAATCCAGAAGATAATTGGCAGCCTTAGACCACTGGGCAGCGTCGCGATGTCGCTGGAATTGAGCATAAGGATGGGAAAGGGTGTGTGGAAGCATTATTTTTTCTTTAGACGGGTTATTAGGAGAACTATCAGTATGATGGCTATCAGAAGGGATACTACAGCCCTGTAACCTATTGTAGAATAACTAAATGTACTTTCATAATTAAACATGGCATCCACCATGCAGCTCGTGTCCCAGACTGCCGACAATGCAGCAACGCAAGTAAGGAAGGTGAGAAACATATTACTGCGGGACTCTCTTTCAGCACTTCTGGACTCCACCTCCTGGTCTATGACATGATACACATCCCTCTCCACCTTCGCAGTACCAAGCCCCTGTTCTATGGCCTTGTCCACATCATTTGGAAGGAAATTGTAGCTGATGCTGCTGAAAGTATATCTGCGTTCAAAGCTCTTGAGTTGTTCGTGCAGCACTTCGGCCTTTTCCTTACGGCTTCGGAAAAGCAGGTTCTGACGGTAAAGATAGGTCTTGCGATAGAGCTCATACTGGTAGATCATGCCGAAATAATCATTCAGCCATATACCCTTGGTGAAGGAGGAAAGATCATTGGCACAGAAAGTTACCGTGTCTAAAAGCATTAAAGCTTTCCAGTTGTTGAAGACATAAAGTCGGGATTCGGCGATGGTCTTGTCGAAACTCTCCCGACTGGCTGATGCAGGCCCGTCTGGAGTATAGTGGCTGAGAGTGGCGCAGGAATACAGGAATTCGTCGGAGAGATCACTGGTCTCTACTATGTGAAAAAGTTTGAATTTGTTCCCGTTTTCCACAAGACTATTCGCCTCCACAGCGCCCGAATGTCTAGTCAGGCCACAAAACAGCCTTTTCAAAGGCTCTATGCACACGGATATGAATTCATCCAGACCAGCCCCCTCATAAAAACAGCAGTTTCTAAGACGGGCGAGGGCAGACAAGACAGTATCAGCCTCTGTATCAGTAAATTCTACTTGAATAGAGAAGAGTACGATATCGTAGGGATAAATCCCGAATTTAATATCTTTCACCCTAAAACTGCAAGACTTTTCCTCAGCCAAGGCTATACCGACCTCCTTATCCAGATGAAGGGCATACATTTGCCTCACTTTCGTAGTAAATTCCACGAATTCAGGGTAATAGAAGTTAGAAAGCAACTTAATCTGCTCCTGAGCGTAGGGCACAGGAAGCCATTCCTTCAGACATTCTGGAGTTTTTCCTTTGACAATGTCCGAGGCAATTCTCCCATCTATGGAAAAATAACCGCTAAGAAATGATGTATCGCTAATATTCATAGCGCTAATTTACATAAAATAATTCTTAGCAAGAAATGCAGCGGCAGCCTCCACATTCTTCTTAGCCACTTCAGGTCTCATTACATATTCCAAGTCATATTCTCCGCTCACCGCCGGAACTATAGCCTTAAAGACGGAACTGTCCTCCACCCCGTCCAGATTAAGGCAACCGCCTATGGCATAGACAGATATCCCCTTGGCACGAGCGTGACTCATAACCCCGAAGGGAGTCTTGCCCTTAAAGGTCTGAAAATCTATCCGCCCCTCTCCGGTAATCACGGCATCAGAACCATCAATGAGCGAATCAAAGTCTATGGCCTCCAGCACCATCTCTATCCCCGACTGCAGCCTCGCCTTACTGAATGCACACATTCCTCCGCCCAAGCCTCCCGCCGCACCGGCCCCAGGGATCTGCGCTATACTGCGCCCCCTGCTCTTCTCCACTATCTTCGCGAAGTGGGCCAATCCCCTATCGAGTTCTGCCACTTCCGAAGGACCGGCGCCCTTTTGAGGAGCAAATACATAAGCGGCCCCGTCCGGACCACAGAAAGGAGTGTCCACATCGCAGGCTACACTGAACTCCGCTTCCTTCAGAAGAGGATGAACGAAAGTATCATCTATACTCTCCACCTTGGAAAGAGACCCCCCGCAAGGCGGCAGGACTTCGCCGTCCTTATCCAGAAAACGATAACCCAAAGCAGCGAAAACACCCATTCCGCCGTCATTGGTGGCACTGCCGCCAAGTCCCATCAGGAATCGGCGGCAGCCTTTCTCCAATGCATCCACGACCAGCTCTCCAGTTCCGAAAGTACTGGTCTTCAATGGATTTCTCTCTTCTTTAGAGAGAAGCGGCAGACCACTCGCTACAGCCATCTCCAGAACCGCCGTCCGGCCATCCCCTAGAATCACATAGGAGGCCTCCAGGTTTCTCATCAGAGGATCATGGACCTGACAATTATGGACTTCTCCTCCAAGGCTGTCCATCAGGGCTTCCACAGTCCCCTCTCCCCCATCTGCCACACTGACTTTGATACATTCACAGTCGGGAATGACAGATTTCAGCCCTCTTTCAATACTATTAGCCACCTGGGCAGAGGATAGAGAACCCTTATACGAATCCGAGGCGATGACTATACGCTTCATAATCTGAATAATTAAATATTTAAGTTTCGCTTTTACGAAACAACCTATGTACGGAGATGCTATAGCATCGACAAAGTCCTCTTCC
>JBJEBS010000076.1:0-2214 GCA_051870275.1 Candidatus Cryptobacteroides sp. | reverse complement strand
GAGGGCAGGGGACACAAGGAGAATTTCTCCCATACTATGATGGTGCTAGACAATGTGGCGGGTTTTGACCCAGGGGCTGAGAAACTATGGCTCAGGTGGGCAGCCCTGCTGCACGACATAGGCAAGCCGGCTTCGAAAAGATACGACCCGAATCTCGGTTGGACCTTTCACGGGCACGATGTCATAGGCTCCAAGATGGTACCTAACATATTTAACAGGCTGAAACTTCCGGTGGAGGCTTCGAAATATGTAAGAAAGCTGGTCTGGCTGCATCTTCGTCCTATAGCCCTTGTAGATGAAGGAGTTACGGATTCGGCAGTAAGAAGACTGCTGTTCGATGCCTCTGATGATATAGAAGACCTTATGCTGCTATGCAAGGCGGATGTGACATCTAAGAATCCGGCTAAGGTGGCCAGGATACGCTCCAACTTTTCACTTGTGGAGAACAAACTGAAAGAGGTCGAGGAGAAGGACAGGATCAGGAATTTCAAGAATCCTATCACGGGAGAATTTGTGATGCAGACCTATGGGATAGAGCCTTGCAGGGAGATTGGCCTGCTTAAGGAGAGGGTGAAGGAGGCCATTCTGGACGGGGTGATAGAAAATGATTTCGATGCTGCCTGCGCTTATATGAAATCCATCGCGGGAGAGTTCGGCTTAAAGGAAGTGCTATGAACAGATCATCCATACTCTTGATTTACACCGGAGGTACTATAGGAATGAAGGCTGACGGGCTGGACGGCGTGCTGCGTCCTTTCGATTTTTCCCAGATTCTGAGTGAGGTGCCGGAACTCGGCAAGTTCGCCTGCAGGATAGACTACGAGGTCTTTTCTCCCCTTATCGATTCCTCTGATGTGGAGCCTGGGATGTGGCAGAGGCTCGCTTCTATCATTTATGAGAGATACGAGGACTATGACGGTTTCGTGATATTGCACGGAACCGATACTATGGCCTACAGTGCCTCAGCCTTGAGTTTTATGCTGGAAAATCTCTCCAAGCCGGTGATTTTCACCGGAAGCCAGCTGCCGGTGGGAGCCCCGAGAACGGACGGGAAGGAGAATCTGGTGTCTGCAGTGGAGATAGCTTCGGCCAAGACTTCTGAAGGCAGGGCCCGTGTGCCTGAGGTAGCTATCTATTTCGGCTCTAAACTTTTAAGGGGAAACCGCGCTACCAAGGTTAATTCCGAGAGTTTCGAGGCTTTCGATTCTCCTAATCAGGAAGCTCTGGCTCAGGCCGGCATCAATATAAGGTATAACGACAAACTTATCCTCCCTGTGCCCCAGGCCCCTCTTAAATTACATAAAGAGCTGGATACCAGGGTCTCTATCTTGAAAATACACCCGGGAATTACCCCTGGAGTAGTTAGGAATATCTTGCTTGGAGCAGATACCAGAGCAGTTATCATCGAGACTTACGGAGCTGGCAACGCCCCTTCGAGCTCCTGGTTCCTGGATCTGGTAAGACAGGCTTCTGCTCAGGGAAAGATACTGGTTAACGTGACCCAATGCTTTGCCGGTACTGTAGATATGAATATCTATGCCAATGGCAAAAGTATGGAGCAGTGCGGGGTTATCTCCGGCAGGGACAGTACCACGGAATGTATGCTAGCCAAACTTTTCTATCTGCTCGGAGCCGGCTTGGATAATGACAGCCTCCGGCAACAGCTTTCAGAGTCCCTTCGCGGCGAATAGTTACCTGTGAATCCTGAGCGAGTAGGCGTAATGAGACAGGTCTTTGTCAATAATAGTGAGATTGTCTAAGTCTGATTCCATAAAGGATTCACAGAAATTTTCTCTTAATCTGCAAAGTTCCCGTAGAGTGTCGTAATTCTTTGTATGACAGGTAATCAGTACATCAATTATGTCAAGTGCCCGAAAAAAAGCCTTTTGGGCCATTTCTTCGTTATTCTTGCTTTTCCACTTGTGTGTTCTTCCAACTTCGCTATATAAATTAGACATCTGTTCGAAGAAACTCAACTTTGACCAATGCTCTATATCTGGTTTTCTTCCGCTTATCCTATCCATAATCTGACGACTTCCTCTATCTGCTTTCTAATATCCTCGTTTTCAACATAACGGCTGAAATTGTTTTGTCTTGTTATAAGATATTCATCGATTGCTCGCGGATCTTCTCGAGCTCGTCTTTCATCTTTACGACCAGCTGCTGAATCTGGGCGTGGTTAGCCTTGGAGCCGGTGGTGTTAATCTCTCGTCC
>JBJEBS010000075.1:0-34471 GCA_051870275.1 Candidatus Cryptobacteroides sp. | reverse complement strand
ATCCTCTTCCTCAGGAAGAGGACTTTGTCGATGTTATAGCATCTCCGTACAGAGGAGGTTTCGTAAGTAACGAAAGTTAAATTACTGTCAAAATGTCACAAAATAATAGGTAAGCATTATACGGCAATCTCTATGCCAATCTGGCTCGATACTTGCTAAAGCATAATTGTTAAATATTTTACAAAAATACAATTTTGTTTTCTGTAAAAAAATATATAAATTTGCGTTCCATAAAAATTAAACAAACTTATGACTAAAGCAGAAATTGTAAACAGCATCTCAAAAGCCACAGGCATTGAGAAAGCTACTACCCTCGCTGTGGTAGAAGCATTTATGGACAGCGTTAAGGATTCTCTTGCTAAGGGAGAAGCAGTATATCTTCGCGGCTTCGGCAGCTTCATCATCAAGCACCGCGCCCAGAAGGCAGCCCGTAACATTACAGCAAATACTACTGTAGTCGTTCCAGCTCACGATATTCCTGCATTCAAACCTTGCGACGAATTCGAGAAGCTGGTTCAGGGCAAATAATTTTTTAAACATTTTATAACTATGCCAAACGGTAAGAAGCATAAGCGCCATAAGATGGCTACCCACAAACGTAAGAAACGTTTGCGCAAGAACAGACACAAGAAAAAGTAAGTCGCAATGGAGGTCCTCGGTAGTCCGATGGGCCTTTTTGTTTAGTCTATGCCTTTAGAAAACGAAAAGCAGGAAAAGGATCTGGTGGTCTCAGTGGGACCGACCGAGGTCAAACTCGCACTTATGGAAAACCATAGGCTGATCGAGTTTAACAAAGAGTCAAGCCAGGGACACAGCTATTCGGTAGGAGATGTTTTTCTCGGAAGAGTTAAGAAGGTCTTGCCTGCCTTGAATGCGGCTTTCGTCGATATCGGTCAGCCTAAGGAAGCATTTATTCATTATCTGGATCTGGGTTTGTATTTCAGGGCTTTTGACAGTTTTGTCAAGCAGAGTAATCCGAACCGCGACCTTAAAGCCTTGTATTCCTCCATTCAGATAGGCCCTGCCTTGGAAAAGGAAGGCCATGTGGAGAATGAACTCAAGGTGGGTCAGATGATAATATGTCAGATAGTAAAGGAACCGATTTCGACCAAGGGGTCACGTTTGACTGCTGAAATTTCATTAGCTGGACGTAACATTGTACTGCTCCCTTTCGCACAGAAAGTGAGCGTTTCTCAAAAGATTTCTTCAAAAGAAGAGAGAAAACGACTCGAGACGCTGGTACGAAGCATACTTCCTAAGAATTATGGTGCGATCATCCGTACCGCATCGGAAGGAAAGAATGCCGCCGTCCTTGTGGCGGAAGCCAAGTCTCTGATTCAGAAGTGGGAGGATTCCTGGAAACAGATAGCCCGCTCCAAGGGAGTGGAGTTGCTTTTCACAGAGTATTCCAAGACCACGACTGTGCTGAGAGATCTTCTGAACGATTCATTCTCAAATGTATATGTGGATGATGAGAAGATCTATGAAGAGACCAGAAAGTACATTTCCCTTATTTCTCCTGAGCAAGAAAAGATAGTCAAGCTCTACGAAGGGAAAGAGCCTATTTTCGATCATTTTGAAGTTACTCGCCAGATTAAAAGTTCCTTCGGAAAGGTGGTACCTATGCGTCAGGGTGCCTACCTGGTCATAGAATCTACGGAGGCTCTGAATGTCATCGATGTCAATAGCGGTATCCGCGCGAAGACCACGGATTACGAACAGAATGTGTTCGATGTGAACAAGATCGCTGCAGAGGAGATCGCTCGACAGCTTAGACTCAGGGATATGGGAGGGATTGTGATAGTGGATTTCATAGATATGGAATCACAGGAGCACAAAAACGAACTCCATAAGTATATGATGGAACTCATGGCTTCAGACAGGGCCAAGCACAATGTGCTGCCTCTGACCAAATTCGGCTTGATGCAGATAACCCGTCAGAGAATCCGTCCTGTTACAGAGATTGACACCCAGGAGCAATGTCCTTTGTGCCACGGCACGGGGAAGATAGCTTCCACTGTGGTGATAGATGAGCAGATAGAGAGGAAACTTTCCTACTTTGTCAGTGAAAAGAATAGTAAGGATTTTATCCTTAAGGTTTCTCCTATGCTGGGAGCATATCTGAGTAGGGGAATGTGGAACTCATATCTGTCCAAATGGAGAAAGAAGTACAAGTGCAGAATCAAATTGGTGGAAGTCACCGATTTTTCAGTCCTGCAACATGAATTCTACAATGAAAAAGAAGAGGCCCTTGATTAGGACCTCTTCTTTTATATTACTGCTCCTCTTCGAGACGGAGGTGCTGAACGTAGATGGCTTTCATCTTAGCCATACGTCTCTTCACTGATGGCTTTTCGAAGTTCTTACGGGCGCGAAGTTCGCGGATAGCTCCTGTCTTTTCGAATTTTCTCTTGAATTTCTTCAGAGCCCTTTCGATATTCTCACCATCTTTAACCGGTACTATAATCATTCCTTAAATCACCTCCTTTTTCTCAAAAATTGGACTGCAAAGGTAGTGATTTTTTTGAAATTGGCAAATACTGTTTAGATAAAATAGTATTTTCGGAGCCAATACTCGAACAGCGGGTCCAGAAGACGGGCCTTGTCCTTATCGTCGAAAGTGATGATCTCTTTTTTACAAAGCGCTTCTTTCAGGCGTTTGACATTCGCCGAAGAGTTTAGGGAGTATTTCTTTATGACTTCTGAAGAACTGAAACGATTCTCTCCGTCCAGTACGGCCTTTAGAAGATTAATCTGGAAAGAGGTGAGGTCGTAAATCGTAGAGATGAACCTGGCTTCATGGATGCTCAGAAGTGAAAGTATGCTCTCTTCCACTACGGCTTCGGTGATGAATCCCCTGCTCAATCCGTCGCAGATGGCGGCGAAGTGCTGCAGGTAGTAGATGTTACCCTGGAGTATTTCATAGACGTAGTCGGCCTGCTGGGCCTCTATCACTTTGCCGCTGACAAGGAAGCCTTTAATCAGGAAGTTCTCTGCTTCTTTTACGCTGATGGGCTGAAGTTTGATCCTTATGTAATTCTTGAAGAAGAACTTTCTTTTTTCGAAAATCTCCTTCATCCCGTTTACCTGGCTGCCGGTCCATACCCAAGTGACGTTTTTGTCTTGAGCGACTTTCTCCATCAGTTTGAGTATCTTTTCCCCTCCGTTTACCTTATATATATTTTGGAATTCGCTGAGAATCACTATGACTCTCTGTCCTGTTATGGCGGCTTTGGTCTGGGCTATGGATAGCAGACCTAATGTCAGGCCATCGTCCGGAGTCTGGCTGGAGTCATAGGAGAAGTTGAAAAGAGCGGCAAATTTTTTCAGAAAGTCTTCTTCGCTCCTTATGTTCAGAAGAGAAAGCTCGAAGGCTTGGTACTTGAAACCCTTAATGGACAGGGAAAGAAGACAGTGCTTCAGGAGAGAGCCTTTACCGCTTTTCGCACTTTCGTATATGGCTACGTTTTTACCGTCCCGGATGGCTTGTTCCAGGATTTCCAGTTCCGCCTTGCGGCCCACAAAGGATTTGCCGCTGACTTTCCGGTCGTAGGTAAAGGTCGTTTCCATAGAGCAAAATTAATAAAAAGGACTGTATTATGAAAGTCTGAAATTATATTTGTGTAATAAAGAAAAAGTTCTTATCTTTGCCCTCCGTTTTGATGGCCGAGGAGCTTTACAAGAGATTACACGGAGTGATCCGCTTCCGGTCGAAACTTTTAAAGAAGTTTTATTGTATGTACGCAATCGTAGAAATTGCAGGCCAGCAGTTTAAAGTTGAAGCAGGCCACGAGATCTTCTGCAACCGTCTTCCGGAGGCAAAAGGTGCTGCAGTGGAGTTCGACAAGGTGCTCCTCGTAGATAACGAGGGTCAGGTAAGTGTCGGTGCTCCTTATGTTAAGGGCGCAGTCGTAAAGGCTACAGTGCTCGCAGATGACGCAAGAGCTGATAAGGTTCTTGTATTCAAGAAAATCCGTCGCAAAGGATTCGACAAATGTAACGGACATCGTCAGAAACTCTCTAAGATTCAGATCGCTGAGATTGTACTCGCTTAATTAAAACGAAATTGAATTATGGCACACAAAAAAGGTCAATCAAGTTCAAAGAACGGTCGTGAGTCACAAAGCAAGCGTCTTGGACTCAAGAAATTTGGTGGTGAGACTGTAAAGGCTGGTAACATCATCGTTCGCCAGAGAGGTACAGTTCACAATCCCGACAAGAATGTGGGAATGGGTAAAGATCATACCCTTTACGCTCTCATAGACGGTACAGTAGTTTTCACTCGCAAGAGAGAGAATAAATCATACGTGTCGGTTATCCCTTTTGAGAACTAATCTCGAGGGAAGGTGGAATACTGGGACTTGCACTCTTCGAGATGAGGGTGTGGGTCCTTTTTCTTTTTGTATTTAACTATTAAAAGATATGCTTACTCTTAAAACACTTCGCGAAAGACCTGAATGGGTAATCGCAAAACTGAAAGTTAAAAATTTTGATGCTGAGCAGATAGTGGGAAGGGTCCTGGAGTTGGATGCTCTGCGCCGCTCTCTTCAGACAGAGAGTGATTCACTTCTCGCTGCCCAGAAGCAGAAGGCTGCCCAGATAGGCTCCTTGATGAAGCAGAATCTGAAAGAGGAGGCCGAATCGGTCAAAGCTGAGGTGGCACAGTTGAAAGCTAAATCTACAGAATTGTTGGCCAGAATGGATGCCGCCAGTGCTGAACTGGAGGAAAAACTGGTCTTGCTGCCTAATATCCCTTGCGATCTGGTTCCTGAAGGAAAGGGAGCAGAGGATAATCTGGTGGTGAAGATGGGTGGTCCTGAGGTGCAGTTGCCTGAAGGTGCTCTGCCACATTGGGAACTTGCGAAAAAGTATGACATTATAGATTTTGACCTGGGAGTTAAGATTACGGGCGCAGGTTTCCCTGTATATAAAGGTAAGGGTGCCAAACTTCAGAGGGCATTGATCAATTTCTTTCTGGATTGCAATACTGAGGCAGGGTATAAGGAGGTGGAGCCTCCTGTAGTGGTGAATAAGGAGTCTGGTTTCGGAACAGGTCAGCTTCCTGACAAGGAAGGTCAGATGTATCACGCAGAGATTGACGACTTTTATCTGGTTCCTACTGCGGAAGTTCCTGTGACCAATATCTTCAGGGATGTAATTCTTCCTGCCGACCAGATTCCTCAGAGGCTTACTGCCTATACCCCTTGCTTCCGTCGTGAAGCTGGTTCTTATGGCAAGGATGTGAGAGGTCTTAATCGTCTGCATCAGTTCGACAAGGTGGAGATCGTGCGTGTGGAGAAACCTGAAGACAGCTATGCGGCTTTGGATCAGATGGTCGCTCATGTGGAAAGCATAGTTAATAAACTTGGTCTGAAATATAGGATTCTTCGTCTCTGTGGTGGAGATATGTCCTTCACCTCTGCCATTACCTATGATTTCGAGTTGTGGAGCGCAGCCCAGGGCAGGTGGCTTGAGATATCTTCCGTGAGCAACTTTGAGACCTATCAGGCGAACAGACTGCACCTGAGATATCGCGACGAAGAGGGCAAGACTCAGCTTGCACACACTCTGAACGGTAGTTCTCTGGCTTTGCCGAGAGTGGTGGCAGCCCTGCTTGAGGATAACCAGACGGAAGATGGCATCATCATTCCTGAAGTTCTCAGACCTTATACAGGATTTGACAAGATTGATTAAAAATATCAACATATTAGGAATTGACCCCGGAACCAATTTGCTTGGTTTCGGGCTCATTCATGTAAATGACTTGGGTAAGCCTGAGTTCGTCGATGCCGGAGTGCTGGATCTCAGAAAGATAAGGGATCCTTATGAAAAGCTTTCCGAGATACGCCGTTATGTGGCTGGGGTGATAGAAAACTATGCTCCAGACTGTCTGGCGATAGAATCTCCCTTTATGGGTAAGAATGCGCAGGTCATCTTTAAATTGGGCAGGGCTCAGGGGGTGGCATTGGCAGTGGCATTCGAAAAGAAACTGCAGATACACGAGTATGCGCCGAGAAAAGCGAAGATCGCAGTGTGCGGAAACGGAGCAGCCTCGAAGGAGCAGGTAAGTTTGATGGTGCAGAAGATTCTTGGCATTAAACTTGATAGCTTCCCCCTCGATTCGACAGATGCTTTGGCATTGGCCCTATGTCATTTCTATCAACTCAGCAGCCCTATATCTTCGGTAGGGGCTTCTAAGTCTTGGGAAAGTTTTTTGAAGGAGCATCCGGAAAGAGTCAAGTAGCGTATATGAAACCAAACCTTAAATTTTTAGTAGTCTTCCTGGGACTATTGATTTGTGGAAGCGCCTTTGCCCAGCAGCGCTTTTCTTTGAAGGCATCGATTAAGGATGCTTCTACTGGCGAACATCTTTCTTTTGTAACTGTGGTTGTGGCCAAGCCTGGGGCAGACAAGCCTACAGCCTATGCCTTGAGCGAGGACGACGGCAGTTTCTCTGTTCCGGATCTTCGTCCAGCCAAGTATTACATTAAGGCTGAATATCTGGGCTACAAGCCTTTTCAAAAGGATTTTGAAATAAAGGATGCTGATCTGGATCTGGGAGATATCAAATTGGAGCCGGATACCGAGCAGTTGAACGCCGCCAAGGTGTCTGCCGTGGGTAATCCTATTCAGATGAAATCGGACACCATAGCCTTCACGGCTTCATCGGTAAAGACTACAGACAACGATATGCTGGAGGATCTTCTGAAGAAACTCCCTGGAATAGAGATCTCAGAGGATGGCAGCATCACTCATAACGGAAAAGAGATAAACAAGATTACCATAGATGGCAAGACTTTCTTCCTGGACGATCCTCAACTGGCCTCCAAGAACCTGCCGGCGAAGATAGTGGAGAAGGTTAAGGTCATCGAGAAAAAATCAGACCAGGCTCAATTCACAGGAATAGACGACGGTGAAGAGGAGACCATAATAGACCTCTCCGTGAAGCCTGGTATGTTAAACGGAACATTCGGAAATGCCATGCTCGGAGGCGGACACGACGTGCCAGCGGACGGGATTGAAGGCGACTACAGATTCCAGGGTGCAGCCTTTGCCGGCAGATTTACAGAAGATACTCAGATCTCCCTGGTCCTGAATGCCAATAATACTAACAACCGTGGTTTCCGCGACCTGTCCGGCTCTATGATGTCCGGCATCCGTGGAGGAGGAATGGGCGGCGGACAGGGCGGCTGGGGCAGCCGTAACGGTATCACTACCTCCTATATGGGAGGAGTCAATGCCGGCGGCAACTTCTTCGATAACAGGATGGAATTCAGCGGCAACTATCTGTATAATAACAGCACCCAGGAAGTGATGGAGAACTCCACCAAGACTACCTATCTGGATGACAGCAACCTCATCAATTCCTCCGACGGTAACAGTGTGACCAATACCGGCGGGCACAGGCTTGGTTTCAGGCTTGAGCACAAGTTCTCTGATAACACTTCTGTCATTTTCCAGCCTCAGATCAACTTCGGAGGCGGCGAATTTACGGAGAACAGTACCGATGCCACCCAGACTTATTATCTGGAATCCGACAAATATTTTCAGACCAATACCAGCCAGAAGCTTAACAGCGGGTCCAACCGCAACCTCAGCACTTCCGGCTTTGCCCTGCTCAGACAAAGGCTTTGGCATCCTGGTCAGACCATTACAGTTCAGGCCAATTATAGTGTCAGCACCAACCGCCTGAACGGCAGCAACTGGTCATCCACCACCATTTACGATAATGAGGGTTATGTCAGCGATGTCTCTGAAGTGAATCAGACCTATACCCAGGACCAGAATTCATACAGTCTCTCTGCCAATGCCACCTTTACCCAGCCGCTCGGCGGGAACTTCTATATGGAAGGGGTTTATGCATACAGCTGGAACAAGGCATTTTCAGACAAGCTCACCCTGGATCCTGAAGGAAACAAGGTGGATACTTATTCGAACAGCATCTATAACGAATATGTTAACCAGGAGATAGGTCTCAACGCCCTTTATCAGGGAGAAGGCTTCAGGTTGCAGGCTGGACTTGCCCTCAAGCCTAACTGGACCCATAATTATACCACATCGGGTTCGGATTATGAGGTTGATATCAATATGAAAAGAAACAACTGGTCTCCTTCAGCGATGATATTCTTCAATGTGGGAGAGAACGGCAGCTTCAGAACCTTCTACAGGGGCAATTCTGTTCAGCCGAGCACTTCCAAACTCATAACAGTAGCGGACAATTCCAACCCTTTGGCAGTATCTTTCGGTAATCCTAACCTGGCTCCGTATTTCAGTCATGCAGTCAGGGGGGATTTCAGATATAATAACAAGAAGACCTATGCTTCTGTCAATGCCCGCTGGAGTGCTACCGTCAATGACAATCCTATCGTTAATGCCACCTGGTACACCAATGGTATATCCTACACTATGCCTCTCAATGGTCCTACGAATTATTCGGCCAATTTCAATATCCACATCAATCTGCCTATCAAGTCTTCCGGATTCACCCTTATGAATATGACCAGGGTGAGCTGGAACAATTCCGCGAACTATGTGGGCAAAGACATTCAGACCTCCAAATACCTGAAGGAGGACGGGTCTCTGGATTATAATCTTTTCTTCGCCGATTATGATGAGATCTGCAGCAAACTGGTAGAGAACTATACTAATTCCTTCGGATTCACAGAGAGACTGTCTGCCAAGTACAGGAACGATGACTTGGAGATAGAACTTTCCGGCAGAAGCCGTATCAATGCCAGCAATTATACTATAGACGACATAAAGGATCACACCCTCACATTTAACAATCAGATCAGGGCTACGGCCACCTGGACCTGGGATCTGGCCGGCTTGAGTGCCAAGGGTGAATTCAATTATAACTGGTACAACGGCTATTCTACTGCACAGCCTTCCGAATATGTGCTTAATCTGGAGATTCAGAAGACAGTGTTGAAAAAGGCAGGCACTATAGCCATCAAGGGATATGATATTTTGGGACAGGCCAAGAACCTGACCGTTACCGATACCTCTAACTATCATACCGAATCGGTGAACAACACCCTGGGAAGGTACATCATTCTATCCTTCACTTACAGGTTCGGGAATTTCGGAGGTAAGGGTCATCCGAGCGGAGCCCCAGGCGGTCCAGGTGGCCCGGGCGGTCCTCCTCCAATGCGTTAATCATGAGCGACAGATATTCAGAAATACTTGAAAGACACGACATCAGACCGACTGCAGTACGAATCCTCGTGCTGCGGTCTATTGTCGAACATAAGGATACCTTCAGTCTTGCCGATCTGGAAGATGAATTGGAAAGCGTGGACCGCTCGAGCATTTTCAGAAGCCTCGGACTTTTCGCCGAGCATCATCTGGTGCATGAGATAGAAGACGGGAGCGGCTCCACCAAGTACTGTTACTGCCATAATGACCACGTCTGCTCCGCTGAGGAGTTGCACTGTCATTTCTACTGTGAGAAATGCCACAAGACTTTCTGTCTGGAGAATACCCATATCCCTATAGTCCGCTATCCCGAAGGCTTTGAATTGAAGTCTGTGGAGTATCTATTGAAAGGATTGTGTCCGGATTGCCGGAAATAATCACTATATTTGGAACTTATGAAAAAAGTATTTCAAGTAGCTGGCCATAAGTTCTCCCTGTCTATGAAGGATGGGCATTCTTTGTGGGCCAATTTGTCCCAATACGACCCTTTTATAAGCGACGGCGAAGACACTCTCTTCGATCTCGATGTGGTGGAGGCTTTGAATCTGCCCTTCAAGACTCTGTATTTCGACCAGCCCACTGAGCCAGGGGAGACCAAGATCATTCTATACCGCAGCGGAGAGGACTGGTATTTCGAATCCATGCCTACTTCCGAATGCCCTGTGGCCATGAGTCTTTGGGCCTCGGCTGATTTCAAGAAGGCCAATCTGCATATACTTCAGCCCTCCCAGGCTCTCTTTGCTTTAAACAATGCCCTGATGCTGCTCTATGCTTTCAGTACTGCTTCTCTGAATACTCTGGAGATGCACGCTTCCGTGATTCAAAATTCAGGGAAGGCTTATCTTTTTCTGGCCAAGAGCGGTACCGGCAAGAGTACACATAGCCGTATGTGGCTGGAGAATATAGAGGGAAGCACTTTGCTTAACGATGACAATCCCATAGTTCGGGTCCTGGAAGACGGCTCAGTACGGGTCTATGGTTCTCCTTGGAGCGGCAAGACAGCCTGTTATGTAAATGAGGACTACCCCGTAGGGGCTTTTGTGCAGATCAAGCGCTCAGCCCAGAACTGGGCCAGTCTGCAGAATGTGCTCGGCTCTTATGCCATGATTTATACGGCCTGTTCCGGAATCAAATTCGACAGGAGCATGGCGGATGGAATTAACGACACCATATCCAAGATAATATCCTCCAGCAGGGCTTTCGTTCTGGAATGCAGACCGGATGCCGAGGCTGCAAAAGTTTGTTATGAAGCTGTAAGATGATAGTCCCTAACGATATACTTTTCGCCGAGATAAGTGAACTCCTTAAAGAAGGCAAGACTGTGAATTTCAAGGTCAAGGGAGTCAGCATGCTGCCTTTTATCGTGGGTGACAGGGACAGCGTAAGCTTGAAGGATCTGCCTTTTGAAGAAGGGGATGCAGTTCTGGCTCAATTGCCTTCATCGGTATATGTTCTGCACAGGGTCTTGAAGATAGATGGGGATAAGGTCACTTTGAAGGGGGATGGGAACCTTCAGGGTACGGAGCACTGCAGGCTGGAAGATGTGAAGGGAAAGGTATTGGCAGTCCTGAAAAAAGGGGAGAGGGTGGAAGTGGATACTTCTTCATATAAGAAGAGAGTACGCCGCTGGAACTCTCTTCCATATATTATCAGAAGAATTTATTTGGCTATATATAGGAGAATAGTGTTATGAAAATTAAGGAAGGATTCAGACTTAGAGAGATTTGCGGAACTTTCGTGGTGGTTCCGGAGGGAATAGAACTGGTTAATTTTAACAAGATGCTGTCCTTGAATGAGTCCGCCGCCTACCTCTGGAAGGAAGTCGAGGGAAAGGACTTCGATGTGGATGTTTTGAGCAGACTCCTGCTCGAACAATACGAGGTGGAAGAGGAAGTAGCCCGCAAAGATGCTGAAACTCTGCTGTCCAAGTGGATAGAAAGCGGAGTGGTAATAGAATAGAGATGAAAGATTTTCGACCTTGTCTGAAGGGCCTGTGGTCCCTGCTCGTGCCTGTCCTGCCACAGGTGCTGGGAAGCGCATTGCTGTCTCTGCTGCAGGTAGCATGCGGGCTATGCTTCGTGTGGTATAGCAAAAGAGTTGTGGACATAGCCACAGGAGCGCTTGACCTTTCGCTTAAGACTAACATCATCATATTGATACTGATCATGTTAGCCCAGGTAATTCTGATAGTTGCATCCCGCAGGGTCGAAGGCTACATCAGCGTCAAAGCTAAACTCGACATCCGTGCCCGCGCCTTCGACAAGGCTCTCAAGAGCGAGTGGAACGGCAGGGACAAATATCACAGCGCCGATGTGGTGAACCGTCTGGAGGAGGATATCAGAGTGGTAAGCGAGTTCCTCTGTGTGACTTTTCCATCTGCGCTGGTGACCCTTTTCCAACTTCTTGCCGCCTGCATCATGCTCTTTAATTTTTCTTCTTCCCTGGCCCTCATCCTGATTTGGATTATGCCAGTTGCAGTCATTACTTCCAGACTGTATTTCAAGAAGATGCGTTCTCTTTCTTCTGAATTGAGAAGTATAGACGGACAGATACAGGGCCATATTCAGGAGCATCTTCAGAGCAGGGTCCTGGTTAAAAGTCTCTCTGCCGAGCAATTGGTCGAGGACAAACTGGATGAACTTCAGGGACAGGAACTCTCCAAGACCTCCCAACGTCTGAATTATTCTGTAGTCTCTCGATTTTTTATGCAGGCAGGCTTCAGCGCCGGCTATCTGACTGCCTTTATCTGGGGAGTTCTGGGTCTTCAGAGCGGAAGTGTCTCATACGGTCTTATGGTCGCTTTCCTTCAGCTGGTAGGCCAAGTTCAACGTCCCGTTGCCTCCTTCTCCTCCTATGTTCCTGCTTTCATCAGGGCACTTTCATCCGAGGAGAGACTGCTCGACATAGAAGAAATGCTCTCCGAAAAGGCTGGAGAGCCTGTGCTTCTGGATGGACTGCTGAGCTTGAAGATTAAGGATCTGAGTTTCTCTTATGACGGGCAGAACAAGGTCTTCGAGCACTTCAGCTGTGAGTTCGCCGCCGGCGAGTTGAGCGCAGTCTGCGGTCCTACCGGCAGGGGTAAAAGTACATTGGCCAATCTCATTTTAGGCCTTCTGCGTCCGCAGGAAGGCGAAATCCTGCTTTCCGATGGTACGCGGAGCGTTCCTGTCAGCCTCGATACCCGTGCCAACTTTATGTATGTTCCTCAGGGCAATACCCTTTTCAGCGGCACGGTGCGGGAAAATCTGCTGCTGGCCCGTCCTCAGGCTACTGAGCAGGAACTCAGCGAAGTGTTGCACATTGCTGCCGCGGATTTCATTTTCGACCTGCCTTTGGGCCTGGACACTCCTTGCAGCGAGATAGGCCGCGGTCTTTCTGAAGGCCAATCTCAGCGCATCGCCATAGCTCGCGCCCTGCTTAAGGAAGGCGGAGTGCTGATTTTGGACGAGGCGACTTCCGCGCTCGACCCCGCTACTGAACTTACAGTGCTGGAGCGTCTGCAGGAGCGTTATTACGGAAAGAAGACCATCATCTGCATCACTCACAGAATGGCAGTGGCAGATGCGGCCGACAGGGTGCTTAATCTTTAGCCCAACTCTTCCATACCCCGTCTCTGCTTATCAGACAGGCCTCTATCTCGGGATGTCTGTCCAGGAATTCCATTGACTGCTCCAATCCTATTACCATGAAGGCTGTGGCCAATGCGTCTGCCTGCCAGGCGTATGGAGCTATGACTGTGGCACTTAGAAGTTCGTGATCCACCGGATGTCCGGTTCTCGGGTCTATGGTATGGGAATATTTTTTCCCGTCATTGATGTAGTATTTGCGATAATTGCCTGAGGTTACTACTCCCACACTCCTTTTTTCGGAGTTCCATATCTCGCGGATGTCCTGTCCTGGAGTGTTGTTCCCATCCACGGGGTTGTCTATGCCTATGGACCAGCCATTTCCTTGAGGATTCTTTCCGCAGCAGTAGATCTCTCCTATATCTACAAGCAGATTTTTCACTCCGAAAGACTGGAGGTATCTGGCGACCAGATCGCAGCTGTACCCTTGGGCTATGGCATTGAAGTTCAGTTTAGGAAGTGGCTCGTTTTCATTTTTGAGGAAATCCCTGCTGCAGATTTTCTTTCCTTCCATCGCCTGAATTTCGGCCAGGTCTTTTAATCTCTTCATACCGCAGTTCTCCATGCAGGCCTGAATTTCGTTTTCATCCGGCATGCTGTCGGAAGTGAACCCGAAACCCCAGATATCGAAAAGAGGTCCGCAGGCTATGTCGAATGCTCCTTTGGTCTGGGCCCAAGTAAAATAGGAAAGGACGTAGAGGTCTGCGAAGAGAGGGGAGAGGACTATACTGTCTCCGGCATTGAATCGGCTTAGATCCGAATCGGGATTGTAGCCAGACACGCAATTCTCAAAGGCTTGCAGCAGACTGTCCACTCCTTTCTGGAGATAGGCAGGGCTTTTTTTAGCGCCTTGATAGGTAATGGTATAAGTTCCTCCTTGGGCATAGCCGCTGAGACGGTAGTAATTTCTGTCTTCACAGCTTGTCAGCAAGATAGTGGATATAAAGAGTATGTATGAAAGCCTTCTTTTTTTCATAACGGCAAAGTATTTGCACAAAAATAAGGGTTTTTTCCTCGAAAATGTGCATATTTGCGTGATATAATGATTCTGTGAAGAGATGAAGCATTCGAAATTGATTTTGGCCTTGGCTTTTTTTGCCCTTTTGACGGCAGCTTGCAAGGAAGACGAGACTACTCCTACATATAATTCCCTTTCCGGTACCCTTACAGTGGGGGAGATGCCTGCTTATGTGAATCCTGGAGATGAGTTTACTTTTACTTCTACCGGAGTAAGTCTTCCTGAATCAGAGACGGACCAGAGTCTGGAGATTGTCTATACCTATAAGAATTCAGAGGATAATGTCAAAGATACCCTTACTACATATACCGTGACCATTCCGGATATAGTCGGAGAATATAGTGTCACTGCTACCGCTGAACTTGACGGCTATTATACCAAGACCACGACTCTTTCCACTATTGTGGTAAGTTCCAAATCTCTTACCGGTTACGATCTGTCCGGACTAAGCCAGACTTTGGATTCCAGAGACGGAAAGCGTTATCGCAGAACTCAGGTGAACGGCAAGTGGTGGTTATCGCAGAACTTGGCATATTTCCAGAAGGACGAGGAGGGTAACTATACTTTCGGATCACCTTATGCTTCAGTGAAGGCTACCGAAGATGTGTTTGGAGGATTTTATTCCGGAGAGGAAGCTCTTACTGCCTGTCCTGACGGCTGGCGACTGCCTAGTGTAGAAGAGTGGGATGCTTTGGGAGGACTGTCTGGCGACTTGATGTGTGAGGGCTATTATAATGGAGACAGACTTTGGGATTTCTGGCCTGAAGTCAAGAAGACTAACAAATATAATCTTTTCGTTCTGCCTTTCGGTTATGCCACTATCGTGGACGGGAAGTATTCTTTCACCGGTTTTAATGACTATGCCTTCTTCTGGGCCCTGAAAGACGGGAGTCCTGTATGCAAGTACATTTATACTGCGACCCCAGAATTGCTGGAATGGGAAAGTCCGAGCCTGAAGGATTTCGGTGCCCAGATAAGATGTGTCATGGAATAGAACTTATCTTTTCCAGCAGATTCAGAAGTATTTCCGCACAAGTATCTACAGTTATACAGAGCAGCCTCGTGGAGAATCCGAGGCTGCTTGTTGTAAGCAGCACTACGCTAAGAATGATAAGCAGTTCGCATATCGGGAGGGCGAGCAGGTTGGTAAGCAGAAAATACTTGGGCAGAGCATTGAAGTGCAGATAGACCACAGGGGCGGTAAACAATTGGCAGCTGATGGAAATGGAGATGGAATCCCAGATCTTGCCTGAAAGGCCTTTTCCCGCTGGAAGCCATCCTTTCAGTCGGGGATAGAGGCTGATAAGCGAGAGGGATGCGAGGTAGGAGAGTTGGAAGGAGAGGCTTTTGACCGCTGAGGGGTCGAGATTCAGCTGAATCAGGCAGGCCAGCAGAAGGGCGTTGATGGCAGGGGCCTTGCGCTCGGGGAGCAGTCTTCCCACAGACCTGTACAGAATGAAGAGAAATGCTCGAAGAAGAGAGGGACTGGCTCCGCATACCAGGGTATAAAAGCCGCAAGATAATATCAGCAATAACTGCCTCAGGGCATAGCTTTTCCGATTTTTCCCCAGGACGGACAGGCATCTGTCCATTATCGTGGAGATGATTCCCAGATGCAGTCCGGAGAGTGCCAGAAGGTGGGAGGCTCCGCTTTTTCTGAAGTTCTGTTTTATCTCCCAGCTTAAGGTGCTTTTGCCTCCGCTTAGCAGGGCACAGATAAGGGCCTTGTGCTCTTGCTCTGAAAGGGGGAGAGTGTTGATCTTCTCTTGAAGGGCCTTACGGCAGAGGTTGAAGAAGTTTTCTTCCGGAATAACAGGAATGAGATAATGAATCTGGGCACTGAGGCAGCCCAGGCTGAAGAAAAGGATTATGAGCAGGATGTTATGACCGTGCTTTTGCCTGCTTGTCAGGAAGAGGAACAGGAAGGGTAAAAGTCCGAGCAGACTTGTCAGCGGAAGGAAGTTCTTCCATTCCGATGAAAGATAAGTGAAGAGAAATACCCCCAAGGTGAAGGGGATGGAGATAAAAAGGAGCAAATTGCTTTTCATAGCAGTTTAGTTTATGCTAAGATAAGGTTTTTTTTTGTTAAATTTGCGGCCGTTATGATAATACTTGTAATTAATTGCGGAAGTTCGTCTATCAAGTACCAGCTTCTGGATATGAAAAGTGAAGAGCAGTATGCTCTTTTGGCTAAAGGCAATCTCGAAAAAATTGGCCTGCCGGACAGTAAAATTACTCACAAACCTACAGGAAAAGAGACAGTGGTTCGGATGCAGAGCGTCCCTGACCATACCTTGGGTATGCAGCTTGTGCTCTCCATCCTTAGCGATCCTGTCTGCGGAGTTATTCAGGATTTCTCCCAGATAGATGCCGTAGGGCACAGAATTGTGCAGGGAGCGTCTTATTTCCAGGGTTCAGTGCTGGTGGATGAAGATGTGATGGAGAAGATACAGATCTGCTGCGATTATGCTCCACTGCATAATCCTGCCCATATCCTGGGTATCAGGGCTATGCAGAAGGTGCTGCCAGAGGTGCCTCAGGTGGTGGTATTCGATACTGCTTTCCATCAGACTATGGAGGAGAAGAATTATATGTATGCCTTGCCTTACGAGTATTATGAGAAATACGGTGTCCGCCGCTACGGAGCTCACGGAACTTCTCATCAGTATGTGAGCCAGGAAGGTGCGAAAGTGGCCGGCCTCGATCTTAATAACAGCCGTATCATTACCTGTCATATAGGCAACGGCAGTTCCGTAACTGCCATCAGGAATGGCAAGTGTGTGGATACCTCTATGGGTTTCACCCCTCTCGAGGGTATGATTATGGGAACCCGCTGCGGTATCATCGATGCTAACATAGTCCCTTACATTATGAAGAAGGAGAATCTGACTCCGGACCAGATGACTGACATCCTGAACAAGAAGTCAGGTTTCATCGGACTCTGCGGCAGGAGCTCCGATATGAGGGACGTGGTAGGTTTTGCCCAGGAGGGAGATCCTAAGGCTCAGCTTGTGGTGGACAAGGTGGTGCTGGACATTACTAAACTCGTGGCGGCTTATATAGCAGAACTCGGTGGAGTGGATCTGATAGTATTCACTGCCGGTATAGCAGAGAATAATCCTTGGCTTCGTGAGGATGTGTGCAAGAATTTTGAATTCCTGGGAGTGAAGATAGACAAGGAAGTTAATGACCGCACCCGTGATGCGGCCATAATTTCGGCTCCGGATTCTACTGTGAAGGTGGCTTTGATTCCTACTGATGAGGAACTTATGATAGCCAGGGACACTATGAGATTAACAAAGGATTTAATATAATATGATCAGCAATTTTTCAGAACTTTTTACCCAGTTGAAGGAAAAGGGTATATGCAAGAGATTGGTTGTAGCCTGGGGCGTAGATGAGCACAGTATCGAAGCAGCCTATAGGGCTGTGGAACTTGGCATAGTTGAGGCTACTCTGGTGGGAGATAAGAGCAGGATAGAGGCAGTATGCGCAGAGCAGGCTTTTGATTTGGCCAAGCTTACTATCGTGGATGAGCCTGTGGAACTCGCAGCTGTGAGCAAGGCTGTGGCTTTGGTTCACGACGGGGAAGGCGACGTGCTTATGAAGGGGCTTTGTTCTACGGACAAATTCCTTCGCGCCATTCTTAATAAGGAGACCGGATTGCTTCCTGCCAAGGGTGTGCTTAGTCACGTAGGTATCATTGAAAACCCTAATTATCACAAGCTTATTTTCATTAGTGACATGGCGGTGATTCCGGCTCCGGATTTCCGTCAGAAGGTGAAACTCACCGGCTATCTTACTTCTGTGGCCAGGAGTTTCGGCATTACTCAGCCTAAGGTGGCTTTCATAGCTGCAAGTGAGCAGATGCTGGATTCCATGCCAGCCTGTATGGAGGCAGCTATGCTTTCGACTATGGCGAGCAGGGGACAGCTGGGGGCTTGCATAGGAGATGGCCCATTGGCCTTGGATGTGGCTATAGACCAGGAGTCTGTACAGATCAAGGGGCTTAAGAGTGAGGTGGCTGGAGACGCAGACTGCTTGCTTTTCCCTAATATTGAGTCTGCCAATGTCTTCTGGAAGACTAACTCCAAACTCTGCAAGGGTGTTAAGCAGGGCGGTATGCTTGTGGGCACCAAGGCTCCTTGCCTTCTGGTATCCAGGGCCGACAGCGCGGAGGCTAAACTGAACTCCATCGCTGCCGCAGTTATGTTTGCCAAATAATTTTACAGCAGGCCTTTGCGCCTTGCAAACTCGATAATGAATTCGGCTGTCCCGGTATATCCCAGGATGGCCGAATCTATGCATAGGTCATAGTTCGAGGCGGCACCCCAGTCTGTAAAAGTGAAGAAGTTGTAGTAATCCGATCTCTCCTTGTCTTTCTTCTGGATGAAGAATTCGGCTTCCCTTCTGGAAAGTTTCGGATTTTCCCTCATCGTCTTTTCCAGTCTCTTTTCGAAAGGAGCGCTGATAAAGACATCCAGGCAGCAGTCGAAGTCTCTGAGGACATAGTCTGAGGCCCTTCCCACGAAGACGGCACTGCCTTGCTGGGCTATTTCCCTTATGGTGTCACTTTGGATTTTGAACAATTCGCTGTTGCCTATACCGGTGCCGAAGGACCAGAAGCGGGTCTTCTCGTCGCTGGAACTGAAAATCTCTTCTCTGAGTCCGCTTTTTCTTGCGGCTTCGCTTAATAGTTCGGCATCATATACGGGAATGCCTAAAATTCTGCCAAGTTCCTCTGCGGTGGCTTTGCCTCCGCTTCCGAACTGCCTGCCGATGTTGATGATTATGTGCTTATTGTCCATAGTGTTATTTGGCGTCTTCTAACTTGTCGAATTTCTTGAATGTCCCTGTGAGGAATATAATGGCTATGATCAAGGAGAAAATGTCCGAGATGGGGAAAGCATACCATACTCCGGCTTCTTGAAAGAAACGGGGAAGTATGTAGATGAGAGGTACCAGAACCAGAAGTTGTCTGGAGAGGGAGAGTACGATGCTTTGTTTGATCATTCCTATGTTCTGGTAGAAGTTGGCTGCTACCAGATTCGGGGCTATGATTCCGATGGCTAAGTTCATCGTTCTTAGTCCGTAAGCAGCGTGTTCTTTCAGTACCGGATCGCTGGTAAAGATGCTGACTACGGTTCCAGGGCAGAGTACGCTTATCAGAAAGCAGAGTATAGTGACCACAGCCACGCAGGCAGTGGTAAGTTTGAAGACTTCCTTAACTCTGGAGTATTGTCGGGCACCCCAGTTGTAACTGGCTATAGGCTGCATTCCCTGGTTGAAGCCCATACAGATCATAAGGAAGAGGAAGGTGATGCGGTTCGCTATTCCGTATGAGCCTATGGCTAAGTCCCCACCGTAGGCAAGCAGCTGCTGGTTAATGAAAAGCGATACTATGCAACTGGCGAAATTCATAAGGAAAGGCCCTATACCTATGGACAGGGAAGCTTTGGCTATTCTCCAGTTCCAACCGAATACTCCCTTCTCGAAGTGAATGATTCTCTTCTTGTTAGAGAAGAAGTAAAGGGTATAGCAGAGGGCAAGCAGCTGGCAGAAGACCGTGGCTATGGCAGCTCCCTTGATGCCCATCCCTGCACCGAAGATGAGGATAGGGTCGAGGATGGCATTGGCACAGACTGTGAAAAGAGTAAGGCCCATCGCGGTCTTGGGATTGCCTGAAGCTCTGATCATGCTGTTCAAGCCCAGATACAGATGGGTTACGGCATTGCCTATCAGTATGTAGGTCATATAGTCCGCTGCGTAAGGCAGGGTGTTGTCCGTGGCACCGAAGAAGCGCAGAACGGGTTCCAGGAACGCCAGGATGCCGAAACCGAAGGCCAGTCCCAGCACGGTGTTCAGGGTCATCACATTTCCCAAGACTTTCTTGGCCTTCTCGTAGTTTCTCTGTCCGAGCAGCATGGATACCATCGTGGATGCTCCCACGCCGACCAAAGTGCCTATGGCGGCACTCATATTCATAATAGGGAAGGTTACGGCAAGTCCCGAGATGGCATATGCTCCCACTTCAGGAATGTTTCCTATGTAGATGCTGTCCACCATATTATATAGCGAGGAGGCAGCCATCGCTATAATGCCGGGGATTGCGTATTGTTTAAGTAAGGTGCTGATCTTCCGGGTTCCTAATTCTGTAGGTGCTCCGTTATTCATCGTCGTTGTCTGTAAATTCTATCTCGAAATAAATAGGACAGTAAGTAGGTATCTGGCTGCCGGAGCCGCTAGGGTATCCATAGGTTGAAGTCATATATACGCGACCCTTTTCGTGAGGTCTCATGTGGAAGATGCCGTAGGCGAATCCGGTAATTACTGTGCTCTTGTCAGAAGTCATGGTGATCTCGGTGGCGCTTTCCGCCCAGTTGATCAGAACCGGTTTTCCGCTGGCACTGCCGCCGAAGACCTTGGCCGAATCGGCTATGTTAGTGTCGATGCCGGTGCCGTCTATCCTGCGGCAGATATAGTTGATGTAAACTTCGGCACCGGACGAGAAGGTGGTGTCAGGATTGTCCGAAGCTCTGTCCTGAATATAGAAGACCCCAGGAGCCAGGGAATCGGCTTTGTCCCATTCTGTACCCAAGGTATTCTTAATCAGGTTCAACTCCCACTCCTCGCTGTCTTTCACTGACTCAACTACGGTGAAATCATAGATCTTCGCATCTGTAATCTCTGTCATCGCATCCAGGTACTGCTGTTTGCTGGAGTATCTGCTGCTGGTAAGCAGCCAGCCAGGGATTACAGCCTTGCAGTGACCGCCCACTCCCATTCTCCCCAAGAGTTCCTCCACGCCGGCGAAGCTGTTGTTAGAGCCCCTGTATGAGAATTGAGGCCCATAATAGTTTCTTTTGTCATATTTGCCAAGTCTCTTGGATACTTCTTCATAGGTAGTCTCCGAGACATTGCCTTCCAGGTCAGTGACTGTAAATTCCAGTCTGAGGAAAGGATTCTCGTCTATATCCTTCACGCTCTGGTTCTCCACATCTCCTGGATTCAGGGATATTATCATAGATCCGAGTTCGGTCTCTTCCCAATCCGCCTTTCCGTTAACGCTGAGCCAGGCCTCGAATTCTCTCTGTGCAAGTTCTCCGCTAAGATTCTTGGTGCTTTTAGCACAGGAACTTACAACTGCGATGGCTACAAGCCCGCCAATTATTCCATATATCTTCATAATTCAATTTTTTCCAAATAATCATCTATCTCCCCGAAGGAGTTTATGTCACTGCCTATGTGAAGTCTGCCTCCGGATGCCAATTCGTGTCCGCCCCCGTGGAAGTACTCGACCGCCAGCTTTCTTGCTGACCAGCCTTTCTTCGCCCTCAGCGAGACCCTGACCATGTCTCCATCCTCCCTCAGGTAGATGGAAATCTTCACCCTGTCTATGCTCAGCGGGACATTCACCAGCCCTTCAAGCTCGCCCTCCTCTAATCCAAATCTATGCCAAGTCTCTTCGCTAACCTTGATAATCCCGATTCCGTCCTCTCTGATGCTGAAGTGTTCTGACAGAATCGCAGCGAAAGCTCTAACCCTGTTCTCTCTGTACCTGTTGTAGAGCTTTTCCAGAATCTCATCTCTGTTAATTCCGTAGGAAAGCAGATCTGAAGCCATTTGCAGGGTGGAAGGGAAGGTGGAGCAGGAGAAATTGTTCGTGTCAGTGGTCATCCCGCACATCAGAGCGTAGCCGCAAGGCCCTCCCAGCAGGGCTTTCCTCTCTTCCTCATCTTTACAGAGTCCTTTCAGAATCCAGTAAACCATTTCGCTCGCCGAGGATATCTCGCTGCTGCTGAAAAGCAGGTCGAAAGCCTCTGTCTGAGGTCCTGGATGATGGTCTGCCAGGACCTTTATGGCTTTGCTTTCGGCCAATTCCCTCGCGCAATCCCCGCATCTGTCGAGTACTCCGAAGTCTGTGCAGAATATCAGCTCTGCTGCTTTTACGGCCTCTTTCGCCCTTTCTCCCGAAAGGGGGGTGAAGTGATTGTCTACAAATGAGATGGTCTCCGGAAGCTCTTCCCTTATGAGACTGACGTCTTTATGGCAGAAGTTCTGTAGATAATAGGCAAGGGCGGCGCTGCTGCCTGCAGCATCGCCGTCAGGGTGCATATGGGTTATGACCACCACCTTCCCAGCCTTCTCTATATAAGAGGAAAGGACTTGTAATTCGCTACTAAAATCCATCGTTGCAAATTTAATAAGAAAATTGCATTTAATAAATGATTTTGCTAACTTTGCTCGGCTTAACGGATAATAAAATTAAAACATAAAGAAATGATTACAAAGGACACTTGGCTTAAGTTTATGCAGAACAAAGTGCTGAACAGACTCGTAACCTGGCTCATTCTGCCGGCGGGTATCATAGCGCTTTCTTACATTCTTGTGGACAGTATTTCCCAGCCTGTCAAATTCAACAAGGAAAAGGCCGCCCGTGAGAAGGTCGGAATTGAGCGTCTGAAGGATATCCGTACTCTTCAGGATGCATATAAGAGTGTTCACGGCAAATACACCGACAGCTTTGACTCTCTGCGTACATTCTTCCTTGAAGAAGATATCGTGGTTAAGTTGCAGATAGGTTCCAAGGATGACTCTGCAGCCGTAGCTCATACTAAGGAAGTGCGTAAATCCGTACCGCTCCTCAGAGGTGCGCAACTTAACGACTTCTATCTCGAGCGTTATAATGCCGGAGACAAGGCTTTGGTATTTACTGTAGATCAGAAGATTCCTGTAGCTGATACCCTTTTTAACACTCGCCCTGATTTCTGTATCGACTCTCTCCGCACCATTCCATTCTCTAATGGCAGGCCTGTCGAGATGGAGGCAGTTATCAAGACTGTGTCAGGTGTGAAAGTGCCGCTCTTCGAAGCTCGCATGCCTTACAGATATCTGTTGCTCGGTATGGACAATCAGCTTAGAATCAATCTCGATTCAGAGTGCCGGAATTCTAACAGATTCGAAGGTCTTCAGGTCGGCAGCGTGAGCGCTCCTAATAATAACGCTGGTAACTGGGAGTAGGAGCGTGACCCTGGTACCATCATCATTTTACGACGACAGCTGTGCGAGAGAATATCTCGCACAGGTCGTTGATATAAGTGCCGATACTCAGGTTTGTACTGAATTTTTGTCTCAGTTAGACGCATATTTCATATATGCAGGACCAGAAGAACCGGCCCTTTTAAGGGTTTTACGTAAGTTGATGAGTATTCCAGAGTATAATAAACTGCTTTGTGACTGGGACGGCAAGACTTTAAGTCTGGCCATAGCTCAGGGCAGGTCTCTTATGCTTTCTAACACTTACAAGGCAGAGGATTTCGTGACTGTGATGTATTTCGTACTTATGGCGATGAAGTCTCTTCAGTTGAATCCTGAACTTTCCACCCTCTGTTTCCTGGGTTCCCTTTCTAATGAGAACCAGATTGCTCTCTATCATTACTTCAAGGCCGTCCGGTTAAAAGTTGAGCAAGAACGCACAAATCATTAAATTATTACTGAATTATTCTTGCGAAATTTAAGTGATAGTATGCGTATCATCGGAGGAAGGCTGAAGGGGAAGACTATCTTCCCGCCACAGGGCTACAAGGCACGTCCTACTACGGATTTCGCCAGAGAGGCTTTGTTCAATATCCTGGATAACGAATATGAATTTGAAGACCTTCAGGTCCTGGACCTCTTCGGAGGGACAGGAGCTGTCTCCTTCGAATTCGGTTCTCGTGGAGTAGGAAGAGTGTATTGTGTGGAGATGCTTAGGGAAAATGCTTCTTTCATCAAGACTGAGGCTCGCAGGCTTGGCCTGGACAATGTCACTATGGTTAGGGACAATGTATTTGATTTTCTGAACATATGTCACGAGAAGTTCGACATTATATTTGCCGATCCTCCTTATGCCTTGGAGGGCCTGGAAGGAATCCCCGACAAGATTTTCGAAAGGGACCTGCTTCATCCGGATTCTTATTTCATCATGGAGCACGGAGGGGAACATTCTTTCAAGGAACATCCTCACTTCTATAAGGAGAGGTCTTACGGCAGGGTTCATTTCAGCTTTTTTAAATAATCATGCACAGCACACAGGAAAAACTTGACGCCTTCGCCGAGTTGCTTGAAGTGATGGATGCCCTCAGGGAGAAATGTCCCTGGAATGCAGCCCAGACTATGGAAAGCATTCGTCCTATGACGGAAGAGGAGGTCTATGAACTCAGCGATGCCATTTTGAAGGGGGATGAATCCGAGATATCCAAGGAGATAGGGGATTTGCTGTATCACATGGTCTTCTATGCCAGGATAGCTCAGGAGAGCGGGGCTTTTGATATAGCGGATTGTCTGCATAAGATATGTGAAAAGATGCGATTCAGGCATCCTCACGTGTTTGGTGAGCTGGCTGGAAAGGAATTGTCAGCAGAGGAGATAGCCGATACCTGGGAATTGGTGAAAGCTAAGGAGAAAGGAGGTAACAAGACCGTGTTGAGTGGAATCCCGCAGACCATGCCCTCTTTGCTGAAGGCTCTTTCCATGCAGGAAAAGCTTCGGGGTTGCGGTCTGGACAGGCAGAGCGTGGAGAAAGCGCAGGAGAGGGTGGAGAGAGAATTGGCAGAGATGAAGAATGCTGAAGGCGAGAAGGAGAGGGAAGAGGCAGCAGGGGACTTGCTTTTCGCGGTCATCAATCTGTCACGGCTGCAGGGGGTGGACCCGGATAAGGCGCTGAATCTCTGCTGCGACAAGTTCAGGAAGAATTTTACGGAATTGGAGGAGGATTGTCTGGCAGAAGGCCGGCCTTTGAAAGATATAGCTGAGGAAGACTTGGAGAAATTGTATTAAAATTACTAAATTTGCAGCCCTATGGCACAAAATACCCTATTAGAGAAAGTCTTGTCATTACAAGATAAGTTCCAGAGCCTTCAGGATCAGCTTTCCAGTCCTGAGGTGATGGCGGATATGAAGAAATTTGTTCAGCTTAATAAGGATTATAAGCAGCTTGAACCTATTATCCAGGCTGGACTTGAGTATAAGAAGACCTTGGAGAATCTTCAGAGCGCGAAGGACATCCTTTTGAATGAGAAGGACGACGATCTGCGCGAGATGGCTCGTGAGGAGATAGCAGAGTTGGAGCCTAAGATTCCTCAGATGGAAGAGAATATCAAGCTCCTGCTTATTCCGGCAGATCCTGACGATTCGAAAAATGCCATCGTGGAGATCAGGGGCGGAGCCGGAGGAGACGAGGCTGCCATCTTCGCCGGAGACCTTTTCAGAATGTATCAGCATTATGCCGAGAGCAAGGGCTGGAAGGTGGAGGTGACGGATCAGACCCCTGGTACTTCAGGCGGTTACAAGCAGATAGTCTTTAAACTCAGTTCTTCCACTGACGGAGTTTACGGTACCATGAAGTACGAATCCGGAGTGCATCGTGTACAGAGGGTGCCTCAGACCGAGACTCAGGGCAGGATTCAGACCTCGGCTGCTTCAGTGGCCGTATTCCCTGAGGCTGGCGAGTTCGATGTGGATTTGAGATGGGACGATATCCGTCTGGACCTCTTCTGTTCTTCAGGTCCTGGAGGACAGGGAGTGAACACCACTTATTCGGCTGTGCGTCTTACCCATATTCCTACCGGTCTGGTGGTTCAGTGTCAGGAGGAGCGCTCTCAGTTGAAGAACAAGGACAGGGCTTTCGAAGAACTTAGAACCCGTCTGTATAATCTTGAACATCAGAAATATCTGGATGAGATAGCCTCCAAGAGAAAGACCATGGTCTCTACCGGAGACCGTTCCGCGAAGATACGTACCTATAATTATCCGCAAGGAAGGGTGACAGATCATCGTATCAACTGGAGTATGTATAATCTTCCGGTCTTTATGAACGGAGATATTCAGGAAGTAATAGACCAGTTGCAGATAGCTGAGAATGCAGAAAGACTGAAAGAAGCAGGCGATTAAGCCTGCTTCTTTAATTATAATGTAGATATCTTGTCGAGTACCAGTTTGACCAGTTCTGCCACTTTCGGTTTGTAATCGGTATTGGCATCCTTGAGATAGCGGTGAGCTATGGCGCAGCATACCGTGATGGCTTCGTGTCCCAGGTGGGTAGCTATTCCGGCGATGGCGGAGCCTTCCATCTCGAAGTTAGTGATCTTCCTGTCCCCGTATCTGAAAGACTCGATGTCTTCCAGCATATTAGGCATGGCGAGCTTTTGTCTCACCACTCTTCCCTGTGGACCGTAAAAGCCTGGAGATGAGATGGTCATACCTCTGACAGTGGAGTCGCTGAAGAGATCTATGAGTTTCTGCGAAGCCTTTACGAAATAAGGGCTCGGCAGTACTGTAGGCCAATTCATATGTTTCATAAATGCCTCTTCCATGGCCTGATCGGTCACTTCCTCTCTGTCTGCATACCAGTTCATCAGGCCGTCGAAGCCTATGGATATATGCGAGAGAATAAAAGCTCCCAGCGGAATTTCTGGCTGCAGTGCACCGCAGGTTCCCAGACGTACGATATTCAGGGTCTTGTGCTCCGGCTTAAGCTCGCGGGTCTGGAAGTCAATATTGGCCAGGGCGTCCAGCTCAGTCATAACGATATCGATGTTGTCTGTGCCGATACCGGTAGAGAGGACTGTGATGCGGCTGCCGTTGTAGCATCCTGTAGCCCATACGAATTCTCGGGATGCCCCTTCACATTCGAGAGTCTCGAAGTAAGGTTTGAACATCGCCACGCGCCCCGGGTCACCCACCAGGATGACATTCTGGGCCAATTGTTCAGGACGGATATGCAAGTGAAATATAGATCCGTCTGAGTTGATAATCAGTTCTGATTCTGCAATTCTCATATCTTATTGTTTTTTTCTTTTGTTTGCACGGAGTCTTGAAGCGCTGCGGACCAGCATCTCGTCGGCATATACTCCCTTCATGGCCAAAAGCTCGAAGATGAAGGCAAATATAGGCAGAATGGCTGTCCATCTGAACACGAACTCCCTGCTTATAGTGAAATAATCTACTGCTATCCAGACTTGAAGGGCGAGCAGCAGGACTGCACTTGCTCCAGCGAGTCTGATCTGGAGGGAACGGTGGCCCCAACTGAAGAGGGCTACAACATTAGCTGCCAGGCTCAGGGAAATAAAAATGGCGTAAGGCAGCTTGGAGATGTAGCGGACACCCACTGGTTCAGGGGCATCGACGCTATAGATGTATCCGGCATTGCCGAATACCAAAGTAAGAAGTATGGCACAAATGAGTGCGAAATAAAGGGTTTGTATTCTTTGCCACATAATTATCTGGAATTGAAGCGGGCGAGAAAACCTTCCTCGTAAGTCTTGGATACAGGAATGGGGTCTATTTTGTTCATCCCCAGATCCAGACTGAAGGTACCGTCTTTCTGACGGCTCATCTGCTCGACTTTGTTAATGTTTACTATGTATTTGCGGTGGCATCTGACCAGATCGCTATCCGCGAAACTCTCCTCTATGGTCTTCAGTTTACATCGGAGCATATACTGCTTGAGCTCGGAATAACTGTCTTGATACCATACCTTTATATAATTGTCGTCCGACTCTATGTAGTAGAGGTTGTTCTGGTTTATGACCAGTTTCAGGACTCCGGAATTGTCGTAGAGAGTAATGCGCTTGGCATTCTGTGGACTGGCTTCCGTGTCGGACACCACATTGCTGAAGTTCATAAGTCTGATGGTCTGGTCCTTTTCCGAAACTGCGCAGTAAAGGATGGAGATTAGGTTAGGAATGCCAAGTCCGAAGATGCAGAATATAAAACTGTGCAGAAAACTCTTGAAAGGTGGACAATTGGCCTGGACAAGCCAGCCTTGTCTCGCTCCCAAAAGGGATACCGACATATACAGAAGGGAGATGAGCAGCATCTCGCACAGGCACCAGAATATATAGAACAGGATGGTGATGTCTTTGTTTCTAAGGAAGTAGAGCCTTTGTCGGGACAATATCAGGATCAGAAAGCAGAGGGCCCAGAAGGAGATGGTGACGATGGTGCTGTTTCCTTCGGCAAGTACGAACCAGTTGTTGACGGACAGGGGAGCCAGCAGCAGGTCGGTGACGATAGAGAACAATGCAGTGAATACTACATTGAAAGACATCTGTTTTTTACTGAGGATGTATTTCGGTATGTTGTCACTTAAAGCCATCGGAGACAAAGATACAAAATTATTGCTATCTTTGCCGCTGAAAACCATTGGAATTATTTTTATGGATAAAAGAGTTGTTATTACAGGACTTGGAGTCCTTTCTTGTCTGGGACACGACGTGGATAGCTTTTGGAACAATCTTGTCAATGGCGTCTGCGGAATCGATTATCTGCAAGGCTTTGACACTGAAGGTTTCGCGGTAAAGATAGGAGGGGAAGTCAGGGATTTCAATCCTGAGAATTTCGGAATGGACAGACCATTTATCCGCAAGCAGGATAAATTCACCATATTTGCAGTAGCCTCTGCATATCAGGCAGTACGCGATAGCGGCCTGGTATCTGGGGAGAACATAGACCCTTTCCGCTATGGAGTTTACATCGGCTCTGGAATCGGAGGTTTCGAGACCATACAGAGGGAAGTTTCTAAAATTCTGGAAGACCCTACAGGTCAATGGATTTCCCCTAATTTCGTGCCTTGCATCATAGGCAATATGGCCGCTGGACAGGTAGCCATCAAGTTCAAGGCGAACGGCTCCTGCATAGATGTGGTTACGGCCTGTGCCACTTCTACCCATGCCATCGGAGAAGCATACAGGGCCATTAAGCACGGCTATGCCGATGCCATACTGGCCGGTGGCTCTGATAAAGCCATCATTCCTATAGGATTGGCAGCTTTCGCGAATGCCAAAACCCTTTCCAAAATTGAGGATCCGAAGAAGGCTTCCATGCCTTTCAATGCCCGCAGGGACGGTTTTGTGATGGCTGAAGGCTCGGCGGTGCTCGTTCTGGAGGAGTATGAGCATGCGAAGGCCCGCGGAGCGAAGATCTACGGAGAACTTGTGGGTTACGGCACTACTTGTGATGCTTTTCATGCCACTGCTCCGAACAAGGAAGGCACCACTCAGGCCCGCTGCATCTCCGATGCCCTCGCCCAGGCCGCTTTCGATCCCGCCAAGGACAATCTTTACATCAACGCCCACGGTACGGCCACTTATCTGAATGACCTTTCGGAGACCCGTGCCTGCAAGATAGCGCTTGGGGATTACGCTTACAAGGCACATATCTCCTCTACCAAGTCCATGCACGGACACATGCTGGGCGCCACGGGCGCAGCCGAGGCCATAGTTGCAGTGCTCGCCCTTAAGAACGGAATAGTTCCTCCTACCATCAATCTGGATACTCCAGACACGGAATTGGATCTGGATTACACTCCGAACGAGGCGGTCAGAACAGACCTCAGCATAGCTATTTCGAACTCCTTCGGTTTCGGCGGACACAATGGCTGTCTGGCCTTTAGAAAAGTGGAAGAATAAGGCATTGAAAAGCCGAATTTTTTTACTATTTTTGTATGTTTTAGACATCGAAAATGAGTATAGATAATTTGCAGAATGAAGAAAAGCCACAGGGCATTATTGAGCCTGTGGAGATAGACCGCGAGATGCGTACCGCCTACATAGACTATTCTATGTCGGTAATCGTGTCCAGAGCTCTTCCGGATGCTCGTGACGGTCTGAAACCAGTTCAGCGCCGAGTTCTTTTCGGAATGGACGGACTGGGTTTGAGTTACAACGGACAGACTAAGAAATCAGCCAGAATCGTGGGTGAAGTGCTGGGTAAGTTCCACCCTCACGGAGACAGTTCGGTATATGATGCCATGGCCAGACTGGCTCAGGATTGGAATCAGAGATATCCTCTGGTTTTCGGTCAGGGTAACTTCGGTAGTATGGACGGCGATCCTGTGGCCGCTATGCGTTACACCGAGGCCAAGCTTGCCAAGATCTCCGAGAGTGTGCTTTGCGACCTGGACAAGGATACGGTTGATTTCACCCTAAACTTCGACGACACCATTCAGGAACCTACTGTTCTGCCTACCAAGGCTCCGCTTCTGCTCCTGAACGGTTCTTCCGGTATCGCAGTGGGTATGGCCACCAACATGGCTCCGCATAACCTCGGAGAATGTTGCGATGCCATCTGTGCCTATATAGATAATCCTGACATAGACGTGCCTGGTCTGATGGAGCACATCAAGGGTCCGGATTTCCCTACGGGAGGTATTATTATGGGCCGTCAGGGAATAGTGGATGCTTATACTACCGGACGCGGTAAGGTCGTAGTCAGGGCCAAGGCAGATATAGAGGAAAGGAACGGCCGTCAGGTGATAGTCGTAACCGAAGTGCCTTACATGGTGAACAAGGCCGAGATGATCTCCCGCATAGGCGAGATGGTAAGGGACAAGAAGATCGAAGGTATCTCTGAGATCAGGGAACTTACTAACCGTCAGGGTATCAGGATAGAATTTATAGTGAAGAAGGATGCTAATGCTAACGTCGTCCTGAACACCCTCTATAAATTCACTGCCCTTCAGTCCAGCTTTGCCATTAACAATGTGGCTCTGGTAGGCGGACGTCCTCGCACTCTTGCCCTCAAGGACATGATCAAGTGCTTCGTGGATTTCAGACACGAAGTGGTAGTCCGCAGGACCAAGTTCGATTTGGCGAAGGCCCAGGCCCGCGCCCATATCGTGGAAGGTCTTCTGAAAGCTATAGACGTCATCGACGAGGTGGTCGCCATCATCCGCCACTCCAAGAGTGTGGATGAGGCGAAGGCCGAACTTATGGCACGCTTCGGTTTCACCGAGATTCAGGCCAATGCCATAGTCGAGATGCGTCTCAAACAGCTCACCGGTCTGGAGAAAGACAAACTCCAGGACGAGATGGAGCGTTTGCTGGAATTCATCGCTGAATGCGAAAAGATACTTGGCAGTGAGACTCTGCAACTCGATATAGTAAAACAGGAATGCATGGAGTTGAAGGAGAAGTTCGGGGATGCCCGCAGAAGCGAGATAACATTGGCCGCTGACGAATTCAACCCTGAAGACTTCTACGCCGACGAGGACGTGGTCATCACTATCTCGCATCTGGGATATATAAAGAGAACATCCCTGAATGAATTCAAGGTGCAGTCCAGAGGTGGAGTAGGCAAGAAGGGAGGCAGTGTGCGTGAGGAAGACTTCATAGAGCATATCTATGTGGCCAATATGCACTCTACCATGCTTTTCTTTACGGAGAAAGGCCTTTGCTACCGCCTGAAGGTTTACGAGATTCCTGAGGGCAGCAGGACTGCCAAGGGTCGTGCAGTGCAGAACCTGCTCACCATAGACCAGGATGACAAGATCAAGACCTACCTGAATGCAGCGAAGATAGAAAGCCGTGAATACACCGATTCCCACTTCGTGGTACTCTTCACCAAGAACGGTATCATCAAGAGAACCCGTCTCACGGAGTTCGCTAATGTCCGCAGCCGTAACAAGGGTATCATAGCCCTGAGTTTCAAGGAGGGCGACAGTCTGCTGGATGCTATCCTTACTAATGGCAACGAGCAGATAATGATAGCCGCCCGCGAGGGCCGTTGCGTTCGCTTCGATGAGAACGAGGCCAGAGAACTTGGAAGAAGTTCCATGGGTGTTCGTGGTATAAATATTGGAGAAGGAGATGAGGTTATAGGTGCTATCAGCTCTGATCTGAATTCTGCCGATTTTGCTCAGCACTCTGTGCTGGTAGTCAGTGAAAATGGGCTGGGTAAGCGTTCTGATACTCTGGAGTATAGACTTTCTGCTCGTGGCGCTAAGGGTGTCAGGGCCATGGATTTAACTGCTAAAACAGGTAAACTCGTAGCTATCAAGTCAGTTACTGAAAATGATGATTTGATGATTATAACCCGAAGCGGACTTACTATCAGAATGGAGGTTAAGGGTATTAGCCTTCAGCATAGGGCCACCCAGGGCGTTCGTCTGATCAATATCAGAGAAGGCGACAGCATAGCTGCAGTTTCAGTAGTGGCACATGAATCTGAGGAAGATGCTGCTCAGGAAGTTGAGCAGGAGGCTGCTCCTGCAGGAAATGAAGTAAATGAATAATATATTTATAGTTATGAAAAAAGTTTTGTTAGCTCTTGCTCTTGTAGCATCCCTTTCTGTAGCTAATGCTCAGACTACGGGAAAGAGCCCTGAGGCAGCTAAAAAAGCTGTAGAGAAAGCTATTGAAAAGACAGAGAATCCTAAGCAGTCGGAAAAACCTGACACATGGATTAAACTTGGCAAGGCATATATCGATGCATACAATGCCCCTAAGGGAGCTGGCTGGATAGGTGCTCAGCGTGCCGAGCTTGCCCTTATCTTGGGAGATGACCAGCCTTCAAAGGAGGAATGGGTGAATCTTTCAGGTGCAGATTATATCAAGGCAGAGTTCCCTACCAGAAATTATTACTATAATGAGAACGAGATTCTCCAGTTTGTAGAAGTTACTCAGCCTGTATTCCCTGACGCCCTCGAAAGAGCTCTCGCGGCTTACAAGAAGGCAGCTGAACTGGATGCCGCAGGTAAGAAGTCTAAGGATTTGAAGGAAGCCTTCCGCAGTCTTTCCATCAATTTTACTGACGAGGCATATCTTGCATATACTCTTGGCGATCTTCAGCGTGCTTCCTATTTCTTCGAGAAGACTGTGGAGTCATCTGAGCAGCAGCCTTATGCAGTGGTAGATACCAACGCCGTGTATAACAGTGCCCTCACTTCTTACATTCTTGGGGATTTTGACAAGGCTCAGTCTTATTATGAGAAGAGTCTTTCCCTGGGTTATTATGGTGACGATGGCGATGCTTTCGCCAAGCTTGCCGATATCGCTACCAAGAAGGGTGACAACGAAGCTGCCCGCAATTACCTCGAGCAGGCATTCCTGCAGTTCCCTAAGAGCCAGAGCGTTCTGGTGGGCCTGATTAATTATTATATGAATTCAGGAGAGAACACCGACCGCCTTTTCGACCTTATCAATGCTGCTAAGGAGAACGAGCCTAACAATGCTTCCCTTTACTATGTGGAGGGTAATGTCTATCTGCAGCTCGGAAGAGAAGAGGAAGCCGTAAACTCTTACTCTCAGTGTGCTACCATCAATCCTGACTATGAGTTCGGATTCATCGGCATAGGCCAGCTTTACTATAACAAGGCCGTTACTATCCAGGAGGTAGCTGCTAACGAGATGGATGATAACAAATACAATGCTCTCGTAGCTGATTTCGAGGTAGCTTTGAAGAACTGTATCGAGCCTTTCGAGACTGCCTACGCAGTGACCAAGGATACTACTATCAAGGTAGCCATCGCAGAGTATCTGAGGAACGTTTACTATCGTTTCAGTTCAGAGCCTGCATACGAGGCCAAGTACAGACATTATGATGCTATCGTAAAGGGAGAAGTTCCAGTGGAATAATTATCCCTGGTCGAAAGCCTTAACGATTTTTCCTACCAAAGGGTGTCGGACTATGTCATCGTTAGTGAAGGTGACAGTCTTGATGCCCTTTATGTTTTTCAGCAGTTCCACGCCTTTAATCAGGCCGCTGTCTTCCCTGCAGGGCAGATCGACCTGAGAGGCGTCTCCCGTCACTATAAACTTGGCATTCACGCCCATGCGGGTGAGGAACATCTTCAGCTGACCCAAATTAGTATTCTGTGCTTCATCCAGAATTACGCAGGCCCTGTCCAGTGTCCTTCCTCTCATATATGCCAATGGAGCTATCTGTATCGTGCCTTCGGCGATGAATTCCTGCAGCTTTTTGCCTGGGATCATGTCCCCCAGTGCGTCGTACAGCGGCTGCAGGTAAGGGTCCAGCTTGTCCTTCAGGTCCCCAGGGAGAAAGCCAAGTCTCTCTCCGGCTTCCACTGCGGGTCTTGTGAGTATGATGCGTTTGATCTCCCTGTTCTTCAGGGCTCTGACTGCCAATGCTATCGCTATATATGTCTTTCCCGTTCCGGCTGGACCGAGTGCGAATATGAGGTCATTTTCGAAATAGGCTTTCACCATCTCCTCCTGCCTGGCATTGCGGGCTCTGATGGCTTTGCCTTCATTGTTGTAAACTATCACTGCGGAAGCATTGAGCTTGAAATCAGGAGCTGAATTTTCGCCTTCGAAGATGTCTTCCACATCGTATGTGCTGAGATTCATCTTGTGCATCATCCTCTCTATCAAGGCCCCGAACTTCTGCCTGAAGTCTTCCACATCCTCTTCTTTCCCATCTAGGATAAGTTCGTCTCCTCTTGCCACTACTTTAAGATTAGGGTAATAAGAGCAAAATTCCCTCAAAATACAGTCGCCTGCTCCGTAAAGCTTGACCGGATCCAGGCCTTCGATACTGATAGTCTTCTTCATAGTGCAAAGATATCATTTTTTTTGTCTGCGATTCTTGTTATTTTTGTAAGTTTTAACAAAAGTCGATAAAATATCTATGAAGAGTGTATTTAGCTATTTTCTGATAGGCCTTACTTTGTGTACGGTTTCATCTTGTGATTTTTTCCGTTCTCTTGCCGGAAGGCCCACTTCTGAGGATCTGAGTGAACAGAATACTGTTCAAAACCCCGAGATTGTTGAGGAATCCGAGCCTCTTCCCTTGGAAAATAGCGGGTATCAAATGAAGAAAAGGCAGGGCCGTCTGAATGTGGTTTTCGCAT
>JBJEBS010000074.1:0-8293 GCA_051870275.1 Candidatus Cryptobacteroides sp. | reverse complement strand
AGTCTCGGCAGCATATAATTATATTTTGCCAATTCTACTTGCATCTTCGCGTAGGAGGTCTTGGCCCTCTGTGCGAAGATCTCAAGAATCAGACTGGTCCTGTCTATAACGCTGCTGCATTTGATTACTTTCTCTATGTTTCTCTGCTGCATTCCCGTGAGTTCGTCATCGAAAATCACGTAATTTACAGAATTTTCTTCGCAATATGCTGCGATTTCTTCCAATTTTCCGCTGCGGATATAGGTGGCATTGTCCGGTTTATCCAGTCTTTGGACAAACTTCCGATCACCTTCTACACCTGCTGTCTCTGCCAGAAATTCCAATTCGTCCAGGTATTCCTTTACCTTTCTTTCATCGTCTTCCTGACGGATTATACCTACGAATACTGCTCTTTCTACTTCTTGCTGCATACTTGATTTAAAAAAGCCCATCCCCAAAAGGACGGGCTAAGTCTATAAATATCACTATATTCTATCTGAGCTGGAAAATCACAGGAATAGAATAAGATACTTTCACTGGACGGTCTCTCTGTTTTCCAGGGGTCCATTTAGGAGAAGAGGAGATAACTCTGACAGCCTCTTTGTCCAATGCAGGATCAAGGCTTCTGGTTACCCTGACATTGGTTATAGAACCGTCTGTATTAATGGTGAAGGCTACCATAACACGTCCCTGGATACCAGTCTCCTTAGCAATTTCAGGGTAAACAAGTTTACCTGCCACCCATTTTGAGAATGAGTTGGCATCGCCGCCCCTGAAACTTGGTTTCTGTTCTACAAAGACGTATGGAATCTCTTCTTCTTCGATCTCTTCTTCTTCAGGACCTTCTACATAGTCCTTGATCTCGATTACGAGGTCATCGTTATCATCCAGATTTAAGATATTGTCTTCTACCTGGATATCATCATCGATGATGTCGATTTGGTCGGAAAGTACAGGAACCTTAGGGGTCTCTGGTGGTGGAGGTGGAGTCTCCTGTGTTACAGGAATGTTTTCTTCCTCGATAGTCTGGACAGGACCTGCATCGAGAACTGCGGCCTGTTTTTCCTTTGTGCTCCAAGAAAATGCTCCGAACGTAACTGCCAGAGCCAGGATAAGTCCTAACTCTACAAATAGCAATCGCTTGTTTTCAAGGTTAGCACCTTCTGTTTTCTTTACTTCCATATCTTAAGTCGTTTATTATCGATTTGACCTCAAAGATAGCAATTTTTCCTATTGATTGCAATTTTTTTGTTCAAAGGTGAGAATAGTTGTAAATTTGTGGTCTATGATAAGGTATTTTCAAGAGGATATCAAATTTGAATTGAAGGGCAAGGCCCTGAATAACAAATGGCTGAAGTTTGTCGCTGAGAGTGAAATCAGAAGAATAGGAGACATTAACATCATCTTCTGTTCTGACCACTATATTCTGGATGTGAATATGAGATATCTCCAGCACGACTACTTTACGGATATCATCACTTTCGATTATTGTGAGAAGAATATTCTCAGTGGAGATCTTTTTATAAGCATAGATTCCGTAAGGGAAAATGCTGAGTTTTACGGTACGGATTTCGCCGAAGAGTTGAACAGGGTGATGGTTCATGGAATACTTCATCTTATAGGTTACGACGATCATTGCGAGGAAGACATCGCCCAGATGAGAGCCAAGGAGAATTATTACCTCGAACTTAAAAAGAAGTTGTTTTAATATTATGAATAGCGAGTATGATGTCATAGTTATCGGAGGGGGACACGCCGGCTGCGAGGCCGCGATGGCTTCGACTGCCCTTGGGTGCAGAACTCTTCTGATATCTATGGACACTCTCTCCTTTGCCAAGATGTCCTGCAACCCTGCTGTCGGCGGAATAGCGAAGGGACAGATAGTTCGAGAGATAGATGCTCTCGGTGGATGGACAGGAAAGATCACTGACGCCTCTACTCTCCAATTCCGGATGCTGAACAAGTCTAAAGGTCCGGCTATGTGGAGTCCGAGGGCTCAATGCGATAAAATTGCCTTTTCTGAAAATTGGAAGAAAATTCTTATAAGTAATTCATTATTATATATTTACGAAGGTTTAGCCGATTTTTTTCTGCTTGAGAATCGAAAATTTACGGGGATTCGTACAAGTGATGGGCAAATTTTTAAATCTCAAGTCCTTATTTTGACCGCCGGAACCTTCCTTGGAGGTAAACTTTTCATTGGACGGCAGGAATTGAAAGGTGGAAGAATAGGGGAGCAGTCTTCCTATGGTCTGACCGAGCAACTCAAAGAACTTGGCATAAGAACAGACAGGATGAAGACGGGAACTCCTCCGAGAATAGATATTACTTCTGTCGATACTTCTATCCTGGATAAGCAGTATGGGGATTCAGTTCCTCGTCGTTTTTCTTTTTCAGATATTCTTTCATCTGTACAGACTGAGCCTGAGTCTCAGATGCCTTGTTATATTCTTCATACTAATGAGCAGGTGCATGATACTCTCAGGTCCGGTTTTGAAGATTCTCCGCTTTTTACTGGTCTTATTCATGGAAGGGGTCCGAGGTACTGTCCAAGTATAGAAGATAAACTCAGGGTATTTCCTGACAAGACAGAACACCAGTTGTTCCTGGAACCTGAAGGGAGATATACTAATGAGTATTATCTGCAGGGTTTCTCTTCTTCTCTGCCTTTGAATATTCAACTTAAGGCGCTTCATCAGATTAAGGGAATGGAGAAGGCCAGAATATATAGACCTGCCTATGCGGTGGAGTACGATTATTTCGACCCGAGTCAGTTGAGGTCTTCTTTGGAGTTGAAAGATTTTGAGGGACTTTTTATGGCTGGTCAGATTAATGGTACTACCGGTTATGAAGAGGCAGCTGCCCAGGGATTGATGGCTGGAATCAATGCTGCTTTGAAAGTAAAAGGAAGGGAGCCTTTCGTGCTTAAAAGGGACGAAGCTTATATCGGTGTACTGATAGATGACCTTATTACTAAGGGTGTGGATGAACCTTACAGGATGTTTACTTCGAGAGCGGAGTACAGGATATTGCTGAGGCAGGACAACGCCGACCAGAGATTAACAGCACTTTCGTATGAGATAGGATTGGCATCTAAAGATAGCTATGACAGGGTGGTGCAGAAATATGCGGATGTGCAGGAACTTAAAACTTATCTGGAGACGCACAATCTGAAGGTAGAGCAGTTGAATCCTTTCCTTGAAGCTCATAATTCCAGTCCTGTCAGTGAATCCAAGAGAATGTCTGACATAGCTACTCGTCCGGAAATATCTGTAGCTGATTTGATTGCTTATGTTCCACGTGGAACAAATTATTCTGAAGAGGTCTTGGAGTCGGTGAATATAGCCATTAAATACAAGAGTTATATAGATAGGGAAAGACAGCTTGCAGATAAGATAAAGCACCTGGAAAATCTGAAGATTCCTTTCGGTTTTGACTTTTCCAAGGTGAATTCCCTGAGTATAGAATGTAGGCAGAAATTAGAAAAATATAAGCCTGAAACCATAGCTCAGGCCTCCAGAATTTCTGGAGTTTCGCCTGCAGATATTTCTGTGCTGCTGTTATATTTTGGTAGATGAAAGGATAGAAATTAATTAGTTGCTTGAAATTATTGAGTTAGAATATGATAGATTATATAAGCGGTAAAATAGATGAGTTGACTCCTACCAGAGTGGTACTTGATAATCACGGTATAGGATATTCCATAGAGATTTCTCTTCAGACTTATGCGGCCTTGGAGAATAAGACTGAGGCTAAGGTCTATATCTATCACCATATTCAGAGCAGTTCTGATGTGGAGATGTTTTATGGTTTCGGGGATAAGGATGAGAGGGCTTTATTTGAACTTCTAATCAGTGTTTCTGGAGTAGGAGTGAATACTGCCAGAGTTATTCTTTCTTCTTTCTCTGCAGATGAACTCCGCTCGGCCATACTTTCAGAGAATGTATCGGCTATTAAGAGTGTGAAAGGAATAGGACTTAAAACAGCCCAGAGAATGATTCTGGAATTGAAGGATAAGATTACTAAGGGAGAGGGAAGCGCTACGGATGTGCTCTTCGTGAGTGATAGAAATGCGGTGCTGGATGAAGCTGCGGCAGCTCTTCAGATGCTTGGTTTTGCCAAGGCCAATGTGAACAAGGTGCTTCAGTCTCTTATATCCTCGGATCCTAGCCTGAAGGTGGAAGACTTGATAAAAAAAGCCTTGCAGATGCTTTAATGTATATTTTGAATTACGATGAAAGTAGAGGATTTTAGAAATTGTTTTCCAGGCCTGAATCAGAAGACTTACGGAAGGGATTTGATCTATCTGGATAATGCTGCCACAGCGCAGCGTAGTCAGGAAGTCCTGTCCCTGCTGTCTCAGCTTTCAGGAATGGATAATGCCAATATTCATCGTTCCGTGTATAATCTCGCCGATAAAGCTACTCGATATTATGAAGATACGAGAGATTATGTGAGGGATTATCTGAATGCCTCGGATAGAAAAGAGATTATTTTTACTTCCGGAACTACTTTTTCCATAAATTTGGTAGCATATTCTTACGGGGATATAGCGATAAAAGAAGGAGATAACATCATAGTCTCTGAGGCTGAACATCATTCTAATCTGCTTCCTTGGCAGCTACTTTGTAAAAGAAAAGGGGCAGAATTAAGAAAACTTCCTGTACTTGATTCCGGAGAATTAGACCTGAAGGCTTTGGATGATTTGATGGATGAGCGGACCAGACTGCTTTGTGTAGCTCAGGTGTCAAATGTTCTGGGGATCGTCAATCCTATGGAAGAGATTATCTCCAAGGCTCATAGCAGGGGAGTAAAAGTACTGGTGGATGGAGCTCAGGGAGCGGTGCATCAGAAGGTGGATGTCCAGAAGATGGATTGTGATTTTTATGCTTTTTCAGGACATAAACTCTTCGCTGCTACCGGAACTGGAGTACTTTATGCTAAAAAGGAAATATTGGAGCAGATGCCTCCTTTCCTCTCTGGTGGAGAGATGATAGGAACTGTGGAGTTTGAAAAAAGTACTTATGCGGAATTGCCTTACAAGTTCGAGGCAGGTACTCCTAACTTCAATGCCATTCCTACCCTTACTCCTGCTCTGGATTTGCTTAAATTTACTATGGAAGACAGGGAATTGTGTTCTAATATGGAGGCCATAAAGGAGTATGTGAGCGAGGAGTTGAGAAAGGATGAGAGAATTCATTTCGCTGGTGAAGGAGTGGAGAATGAGAGGAGAATACCTTTGTTTTCCATAGTGGTGGACGGAGTTCATCATGAGGATCTGGCGATTCTAATGGATAAGATGGGAGTGGCTTTGAGATCTGGTCACGTATGTGCAGAGCCTTTGATGAGGCGTCTCGGAGTACAGGGAATCCTTAGGGCTTCCTTCGCTCCTTACAATACTATGAAGGAGGCAGAGGAATTTATAGCATGTCTTCGCCGCGCTATAGAGATATTATATTGATTATTAAATAGTTAACTATGAATTTACAGGATACTAAGAAAGCAGTTGTAGAAGATTTCGCGATGTACGACCAGTGGTTGGACAAGTACGAATATATAATAGAACTGGGTAAGAACCTGGATGCTTTTCCTGAGGAAAGCAAGACTGATGATAAGCTGATAAAGGGTTGTCAATCAAGAGTTTGGCTTGATTATAAGGTGGAGGGTTCGAAGATTTATTTCTCCGCTGACAGTGACGCCATCATTACTAAGGGAATCATCTCACTTCTAGTTAATATTTATTCTGGTAGAACTGCCAGGGAGATAGCTGAGGATGATTTCGCTTTTCTGGAGGAGATAGGTCTTAGGGAGAATCTCTCGCCTACGAGGGCGAATGGATTAGCTTCTATGGTAGAAACCATTAAAAGAGTAGCTGAAGAAAATGTCTGAGAATAATGTTTTGACCGCTGAGGATGTCAAGGAACTGTCTCCTCTGTACGATGCGGTTATATTGGCCTTGAAACAAGTCTATGATCCGGAGATTCCGGTGAATATCTATGACCTGGGGCTGATTTATGAATTGAACATAGACAAGGAGCATAATGTGAAGATAGTTATGACTTTCACAGCTCCGAATTGCCCTATGGCCGATGAGGTTATGGAGGAGGTGAAAAGGGGAGTGGAACTTACTCCTGGGATTCTCTCCTGTCAGATAGACCTGGTGTTTGAACCTGCCTGGGATCAAAGTCTGCTTTCGGATGAGGCGAGACTGGCCCTGGGAATGGACCCTGAATTTGATGAAGAGTAGGGAATTGTATTTGTCGCTGGGCTCGAATCTGGGGGACAGGAAGGCTAATCTGCTGAAGGCTGTGGAAATCCTGGATGAGAGCATGGGAGAGCACAAGAGACTGTCGAGCATAGTGGAGACGAAGTCCTGGGGCTTCGTCGGTGGGGACTTTTTGAACTTGGCAGTTATGTATGAGACGGACTTGGAGGCGGAGCAGATACTTCGGATATGCAAAGAGGTGGAAAAGAAAATTGGCAGAGAGGAAGAAGGAATGAAATGGGATGAGCAGGGGAGGAGAGTGTACGCAGACAGGCTGATAGATGTGGATATACTGCTGCTGGGGGAAGAGAAAATCTGCACTGAGAGCCTGACGATACCGCACCCGCGAATGTGGGAGAGGGATTTTGTAATTAAACCGCTGAAAGAGATTTTTTCTGTCGATTTTATGCAGGGAATTGATTATTTTTGTAGCCCTAAAAAGTAATTATTATATGACTCAAGACGAATTGTTTAAAGTACTCGTAGCGCATTGCAAGGAGTATGGTTTTATCTTCCCGTCAAGTGAAATTTACGATGGTTTGGCCGCTGTGTATGACTATGGCCAGATGGGAGTGGAGTTGAAGAATAACATCAAACAATACTGGTGGAATGCGATGACCCGCTTGAATGAAAATATAGTGGGTATAGATTCCTGTATATTTATGCACCCGAGAATCTGGGAGGCTTCCGGTCACGTGGGGGCTTTCAATGATCCTCTTATCGATAATAAGGATTCTAAGAAGAGATATCGTGCGGACGTGCTTATCGAGGATTATCTCGCGAAGATAGAGGAGAAGATTAATAAGGAGGTGGAGAAGGGTCGCAGGAAATTCGGGGAGGCTTTTGACGAGGCCCAGTTCCGTACCACTAATCCTAACGTGCTTCGCGAGCAGAAAAAATACGACGAGATACATAACAGATATGTGGAGGCTGAGAATAAGAACGACCTGCAGGAGTACAGGCAGATTATTCTGGATTGCGGCATAGTATGTCCTATAAGCGGGACGGCCAATTGGACTGAGGTGCGTCAGTTTAACCTTATGTTCAAGACCTCTATGGGCAGCACTTCCGATGCTTCCAATACGATTTATCTTCGTCCTGAGACTGCCCAGGGTATCTTCGTGAACTATCTGAACGTACAGAAGACCGGCAGAATGAAGATTCCTTTCGGTATCGCCCAGATAGGCAAGGCTTTCCGTAACGAGATCGTGGCCCGTCAGTTCATCTTCCGTATGAGGGAGTTCGAGCAGATGGAGATGCAGTTCTTTATCAAGCCAGGAACTGAACTGGAGTGGTTTAAGAAGTGGAAGGAGAACCGTATGAAATGGCATGTGAACCTGGGTATGGGAGCAGAGAATTACCGTTTCCACGACCACGAGAAATTGGCCCATTATGCTAATGCCGCTACTGATATCGAGTTCAATTTCCCATTCGGCTTCAAGGAGTTGGAAGGTATTCACTCCCGTACCGATTTCGACCTCGGCAATCATCAGAAATTCTCTGGTAAGAAGATAGAGTATTTCGATAATGAGATTAACCAGAGCTATACTCCTTATGTTATAGAGACTTCCATTGGTGTGGACCGTATGGTTCTCGCAGTGCTCAGTCATTCTTATAAGGAAGAGACTCTGGAGAATGGAGAGAGCAGGGTGGTGCTCAGCATTCCGCCTGCCATAGCTCCTGTAAAGGCTGCTGTCCTGCCTCTCGTTAAGAAAGATGGTCTGCCTGAACTCGCCCAGCAGATAATGAATGATCTGAAGTACGATTTTAATTGCCAATACGAAGAGAAAGACTCTATCGGCAAGCGTTATCGTCGTCAGGATGCCATAGGAACTCCATACTGTATCACTGTGGATCACGAATCGCTGAATGACAATTGTGTGACTCTGCGTGACCGTGATACTATGCAGCAGACCAGAGTGCCTATAGCTGAACTTCGCAGGATCATCGACGAGAAAGTTAATATGAACAATTTACTTAGAAATCTTTAATGTCTGATACTCAAACATTTGCAAGTTTAGGGAAACAGCAGGCCATAAGCCTGCTGTT
>JBJEBS010000073.1:0-8416 GCA_051870275.1 Candidatus Cryptobacteroides sp. | reverse complement strand
CCCTTGAACTATCCATTTAGCAAAAATCTAGACCCGGAAGTTTGCTGGTGTCCCATAAATTATGGTTCTATCATAGATCTGAGCATGATAATCTGCTGGATGTCGAGTGGGAGGACGGTGTTTGTAGTTTTGGAAAATAATCGTAACTTGCAGTACCATTAATTAATAGCGCCGACTATGGATAAAGTGAAGGTAATAGAGATTAAGAAAAGTGTCTTCGAGGATAACGACAGGGAGGCTGATCAGCTAAGAGCTGAACTGAAGAGCAGGGGAGTGTTCCTGCTGAATCTGATGTCTTCTCCCGGGAGTGGTAAGACCACCACTCTTATCTCTTTGATTAACAAGCTAAAAGATAGATTAAAGATAGCTGTTATGGAGGCTGATATAGATAGCGATGTCGATGCAGTGAAGATTAAGGAGAGTACCGGCATCGAGAGCATTCAGCTTCATACGGGTGGGATGTGTCATCTCGATGCCGACATGACAAGACAGGGCCTCGAGAATCTTCAGCTCGAAGGCTATGACCTGGTAATTCTCGAGAATGTCGGGAACCTCGTCTGTCCGGCAGAATTCGACACCGGTGCCTGTGCCAATGCTATGATTCTCTCGGTTCCCGAAGGCGACGACAAGCCACTGAAGTATCCGCTGATGTTCTCGGTATGCGACGTCGTGATAATCAATAAGATAGATGTTCAGCCGTACTTCACTTTCGATTTAGCCCGCTGCGAGCGGAATGTGCATCAGAGGAATCCTAATGCCAATCTATTTCCTATCTGCGCCCTGAACGGGGACGGGGTTGATGTGCTCGCCGAAGCCTTGTTCCAAAGAGTAAAAGCCTGGCAGTCCCGCTAAGCCCAGCTACCTGAGAATAATACACTAATAACCACCATATTATGCCTGAAATTTCAACAAAGTATGTCCCTAAGCACAAGGGAGATCCGAATCCCAATCCGAAACTCCTGAACTTCGCGAGAAAGGTGACGGACAGAATAGTAAACAAGGTCAAAGGCCTCACCAGCGACGACCCTGAGTATTGGGGATTGGCCTGCATCTTCGAGGATGAACTGGACGAGAAGACCCGTGAAGCGGCGCTCGACCTGCTCTTGGACGTAGTGTCCAGCAAGGCGATGCATGTACGCGAGCACAGACCTTATCCGCTCCTGCTGCAGTGGAACCATAAAAAGCACTACACCGAAAGCGACGCAGAATTCGACGAGTTGCTGGATAGATTGGCCTATCTCGGAATGCTCGAATACGATTACGGCGACAAATACACGAAGGAGGGGCCGATGGAAGGCACTACATACAGAAGGGAAGACAGAGAGTATTGGGTGCCGCTCTTCGTGCCAGGCTCCGCAGAATACACGAATATGAACACCGAGCTGATGGACAGGCATCCGGAGCTCGCGATGTTCTTCGAGAGGATGACCTTCCTGCCGCTCGAGCACGTGACAGCCATGGTTCCTCCAGGAGGAGCCGGCATAGGAATGCACGTGATACCGGTAGAGAAAGCCATATCAATGGAGAACCAAACTCTTGATATAGAGCACATTTCGTATTGGCTTAAGAAATACGAAGGCCATATCGGGGCCTCCATCTGCTCCTGCCGTTATGGCCGAAAGAAACTCGACGAGGGCTGCGCAGACGACTATCACGACTGGTGCATCGCTGTGGGAGATATGGCCGACTACTGCCGTGAGACCGGCCGAGGCCGCGACATCAGCTACGACGAGGCCATGGAGATACTCCGCAGGGCCGAGGATAACGGCTACGTTCACCAGGTCACTAACATCGACGGCGAGGGCAAGATCTTCGCCATCTGTAACTGTAATGTAAAGATTTGTAACGCTTTACGAACCTCACAGCTCTTTAACACCCCTAACATGTCCCGTAGCGCCTACGTCGCTAAGGTGGACAAGGCCAATTGTGTCGCCTGTGGTCGCTGCGTAGAGTATTGCCCTGCCGGAGCCGTCAAGCTCGGCCAGAAACTCTGCACCAAGAGCGGCGAGAAGGAGTATCCTCGCCAAGTGCTGCCTGATGCCACCAAGTGGGGCAAGGAGATGTGGAGCGAGGACTACCGCGACCGTAACCGCATCAATTGCTACCCGAGCGGTACTTCCCCTTGCAAGACAGCCTGCCCTGCCCATATCGCCGTGCAGGGTTATCTGAAAAAGGCTGCCGAAGGCCGCTACAGAGAGGCTCTCAAGTTGATTAAACGCGAAAACCCATTCCCTGCAGTCTGCGGACGAGTCTGCAACAGACGCTGCGAGGATGCTTGCACCCGCGGTACCATAGATCAGGCAGTGGCTATCGACGCTGTGAAGAAATTTATCGCCGAGCAAGACTTGAAGGCAGAGCACCGCTTCGTTCCGGAGATAGTCGTGGCATCTAACCTCGGCAGGTGGAAAGAGAAGATAGCCATCATAGGCGGCGGCCCAGCAGGACTATCCTGCGCCTATTACCTCGCCTCTATGGGCTATTATCCTACGGTATTCGAGAAAAACGAGCAGCCAGGCGGTATGCTCCGCTACGGAATTCCTTCATATAAACTTGAAAAAGAAGTACTTGACGCCGAGATTGACGTGATGAGAGAGATAGGCGTGGATATCAGGACCGGGATCGAAGTGGGTAAAGACATTACCATCGCCCAGCTTCGGGAACAGGGCTACAAGGGCTTCTACCTGGCCATAGGCTGTCAGGGAGGACGACTCCCGGGAGTTCCTGGAGAGAATCTTCCAGGCGTCCGCACCGCCATCGACTTCCTTCACGTGGCTAACACCGGAGCCCTTCCGCTCTCAGGCAAGGTGGTAGTGGTCGGAGGAGGTAATGTCGCCATCGACGCTGCCCGCGTAGCCAAGCGCTCCGGAGCCTCTGAGGTGACTATGCTATCCCTTGAGACAGAGGATATTATGCCGGCTTCTCCACTTGAAAGGGCAGAGGCTCGCGAGGATGGAGTGAACATCCTTCCTGGTTGGGGACCTATGGAAGTAAAGGGAACGGAGAAGGTGGAAGGCATAGTATTTAAGAAATGCCTTTCAGTCTTCGATGAGAATCATCGCTTCTCACCTAAATACGACGAGACTCAGACCATCAGTATGGAAGCCGATACAGTCATCTTCGCTATCGGACAGACAGTTGAACTCAAGAACCTGCTCGAAGGAACCAAGGTGGAATTCGTCCGCGGGGTATATCCAGTGGCCGACAAGCTCACATATCAGACTGCAGAAGAGGATATCTTCGTGGGTGGAGACTGCTTTACCGGACCTAAGTTCGCCATCGATGCCATCGCAGCCGGAAAGGAGGCCGCAGAGTCGCTGCACCGTTATGTGCAGCACGGACACATGACAATTGGCCGAAACAGGAGAGACTTTATCGAACTGGATAAGAGCGAGATAGTGGTCGAAAGCTATGACAATTCCTCCCGTCAGGTCGAGGCTAAGGCAGAGGGAGTCTCTCCGTTCAGGGAGTATCAGCAGACTCTCACGGAGGAGCAGGTGAGAAAGGAGACCGCCAGATGTCTGGGCTGCGGTGCTTCCGTAGTGGATCCGAACAAGTGTATAGGCTGCGGTCTGTGTACCACCAAGTGCGGCTTCGATGCCATTCATCTGCATAGGGACCTGCCGGAGTGCAGCACTATGGTCAAGGCCGAGGATAAGGTGGGAGCACTGCTGCCTTATGTTCTGAAGAGGGGAGTGAAGATATTGACCAAGAAGAAGAGCTGATGCACGAACTTGGTATAGTCTTTTACATTATTCGTGACGTGAAGCAGGTGGCGCAGGAGAATTCTGTGAACCTGGTCTCGAAAGTGGTGATGAATATCGGTGAGGTCTCCACTGTGGTGCCTGAGTACCTCACTGATTGCTGGCGCTGGGCAGCCGACAAGGAAGAAGTTCTGAAGGGCTGCGAGCTGGAGGTCCAGACTATTAAGGCCGTGAGCTATTGCCAGGATTGTCATGCTGAATTCGAGACTGTCGTCCACGGGAAGAAGTGCCCCTGCTGCGGCAGCGAAAATACCTATCTCCTAAGAGGTAATGAAGTGGAAATTAAAGAAATAGAAATTAAAGAAGAATAAAATATGTGTTGTTTTTTAGTACCGATGGCGCAGGCGATAGCCACTACCATCTACAGAAAAGCCAATGAATCCCATAATAGCGGCTCAGGAACTTCAGCTTTCCTCAAATCCAAGGTAAAAGACCTGGAGAAGATGCTCTGGGGTGGAACCCTGATGCTGGTCGTGGATCATATCATCAACGGAGAACTCATCTGGCGTTTTCCATTCTTTACCGCCCTCACTGAAGTGGATGGGACGGCGATTTTCCTTAAGGAACTTCTTACTGTGGGACTGCCTATGTCCCTGGTGCTTAGCTTCTGCTGGCTGGGAGTGAATCTCCTGAAGGCCAGGAAGTTATCTAAAGCATAAAATAAGGCTGGCTAAAATGCCAGCCTTTATTATCAAGTAGTGAAGCTGAATTAAGCTCTTCTCTCCATAGCCTCCTTGTAGTATTTCTGGTTAACGAAGACGTCTTCCTTATAAGGATTGATGTGACGTTTCTTCGCCTGAATGATGATGTAGGTCAGGGCAGCGGCGTTCACGATAAGAGCCAGAGCACTAACTATCAGCATAGCGCTTGGGTCAGCATTGGCAGATCCTCCTTCTACTATGCCGTTAAGGGTGCCGTCTGCATAGAGACGAGGCAGGGTAGCCCATTTGCTGGCGGCGGTACCGTCAGAGAAGGTGCACTGGAAGAGTGGGAATACCTGGGCGAACATGCACCAGATAGCCAGAGTGTTAGCCCTGTTCTGAATCCAACCACCCTTGTTCCACAGTACGGCTGCGATGGTAGGTGCAAGCAGAAGTGCGATTCCGCAGTACCAGGAGTGGGTAGGCAGACAGTTGTAGGTGTAGGCAAAGTTCCATACATCATAAACTACTATATATACCCAGGTCATATCTGGCCAAAGCATATCTTTCTGATCCTTAGAAGAATAGATGCTCCACCAGGCGGTCATGCAGAAGATGTTCAGAATACCGGCGATACCGTTCAGTACATTATGCCAGCCACCGAACAGCCAAACGTCCTCCACTGTAAGTCTCCATACTCCCCAGCCTTTGATGGCGGTCTCGAAGTCTGAAGCCACAGCTATCAGGATGTTGATGGCGACGATCACGAATGGGAAAGGTTTGAACCAGTGTTTCTTGCCGATTCCCCAACCATACTTGATCATCATAAAGCCTATACATCCGGCCAGGGCTGCATAGATCTTCGCGTAGTGGAACCAGCCGTTCATGTATAGGTAGGTCTGGTTATTAAGCGCCCACTCGGCTCCTACGGCTGCCCCTATCTGTATGGCTATAAAGTAGATAGTGAGAGCTGCAGGAAGTGCGAAAAACATAAAGATACCACCGAATTTGCTTCTGCGAGCGAATTCGTTAAGAAGGATCAGGCCCAAAAGGACAGCTATCATCGCCACCCACTGATATACGGCCATGTCCCCGTAAACGTGAAATAACATAATTGAATAGAAGTTTTGGTTATAAATTTTTAGCAGGGTAAAAATACTTTATCTTCAGCTTTTTTCCAAACATCTGAAAATTTTTCCGAAATTTGTAGCCTTTATTTGGAATTTTACTTGTGTGATGGAATTCGCTGTAATCACCGGAGCCGCTTCCGGAATGGGAAAAATCTATGCCAAGTCTCTCGCGCAGAGAGGCTTTGGCCTTTGCCTGATAGACATAAATGAGAAAGGATTGGCAGAACTAGACGAAGAACTGCACTCCCTCCTGGGAGAGCACTGCCCTGAGATAAGAAAATTGGCCCAGAATCTCGCCGACCCCGATGCCGCATGCATAGTCGTAGGGCAGGTTAAAGACTTGAATATCAAGATATTGATAAATAACGCGGGTATGATTTTCACCTCTTCCATAGAGGAGACTTCTTATGCCAAGCTTCGTTCGATGATGATGTTGCATATGCAGACCCCGCTGCTGCTTTGCCACGAACTGCTTCCCCAGCTCCGTGCCTGCGGCGGCCATATCCTGAACATCTCCTCCATCTGTGCCTGGATGCATTGGCCGGCCATAGGGATGTACGGGAACACCAAGGCTTTCGTGAAGAATTACTCCCGTTCCCTTCGGATCGAACTAAGGGGCAGCGGAGTGAGTGTCACCACCGCCTATTTTGGAGCCGTGGACACCCCGCTCTTCGGCTTCTCTCCTAAAGTCCGACGGATTATGCGCAGGCTGGGTATTATGATAAGCCCGCAAAAGGCTGTAAGCAAGGCTCTTAGAGCTATGTTTAAGCGCCGCCGATCCATCACCCCAGGCTTTCTAAACAAGCTCGCGACCCTCTTCGCCCCGCTGCTCTCAGAGCGCTTCCTCGCCTTTTTATATCGTAAATTCAAGCATCTTCTATAATATATGCCTTCTTATCTTCAGGTTGAAAGACTCTCCAAATCCTATGGGCCCAAGGTCCTGTTCGAGAATATCTCCTTTAATGTAAATGAGGGGGACAAGATTGCCCTCATTGCTCCGAATGGGACGGGGAAGACCTCGCTTATGAAGATATTGGCAGGTAAAGACAGCTCCGACAGGGGAGGCAGTGTCCTCTTTCTGAAGGATATCAAGATAGCCTTCCTGGAGCAGGAATTCGACTATGACCTGAATCAAAGTATTGAGCAGCAGATATTTGAAGGGGAAGACTTCGACTTTCAGCTCCGTGCCAGAAAGATACTCGATGAATTCTCTCTAAAGCCCTCCCAGATGATGGGCGAACTCTCCGGCGGAGAAGTCAAAAGGGTGGCACTCACCCAGTTACTTGCAAGGGATGCCGATTTCCTGATAATGGACGAGCCGACTAACCACCTCGATCTCGACGCCATAGAATACCTCGAATCCTTCTTAAAGCGAAGCCGTTGCACCCTTTTCGTGGTAAGCCACGACCGCTATTTCCTTGATCGAGTATGTAACACCATTATGGAACTCGACCACGGTTCCATCTATATATATAAAGGTGACTACGAGAATTTCCTACAGAAGCGTGAGGAGAGAATGACTAACTATAATGCTGAGACTGAAAGGGTTAGAAATGTCTTAAGGCGAGAGCTCGAATGGATGCACGCCACTCCTTGCGCCCGAAGCGGAAAGGCCAAATACCGCAAGCAGGCCTTCTATGAACTCAAGGAGCGTTCCGAGGCGGTCTATACCCAGAGGCAGATCTCCCTAAGTGAACTCTCGAAGGGAAGCCGGGTCGGAAGCAAGATCATTAATTGTAAGAATCTCAGTTTTTACTATGATAATCAATGCTATCTAAAAGATTTTACCTATAATTTCCAGCGCTATGAGAGGCTAGGCATAGTCGGTGGCAATGGGGTGGGGAAGAGTACTTTCCTCGGGCTTCTGACTGGAGAAGACACTGGCACAGGCACGCTCAGCGGCAGCATAGAGTGGGGCGAAAGCCTGAACATCGGCTACTATCGTCAGAGCGGGATGAGTTTCGACGAGGACGACACTGTGCTCGAGACCGTTCCCGACACCCACCTTTTAGGCCAATTCCTTTTCCCTCACGATATGCTTTCCACCAGGATCTCCAAGCTCTCCGGCGGTGAGCGCAGACGTCTCTACCTGCTCACCATCCTGATGAAAAAGCCTAACCTGCTCATCCTCGACGAGCCCACCAACGACCTGGACATCGTGACCCTGAACATCCTCGAAGAATACCTGCTCGATTTCAAGGGGACCCTCATCATCGTCTCTCACGACCGCCACTTCCTCGACCGCCTCGTCGATCACATCTTCGTCTTCTGCGGTGACGGCCTGGTCAAGGACTTTATCGGCGGCTATACCGAGTATCGCACTTTCCTGCAGGACTTTAAGTCTTCTATGAAGGCCAATTCCCACGCCTCTTCCTCCTTCTCTTCTGTTCCTGCTGCTCCAGCAGCTTCTGCTCCTGCGGAGAAGAAAAAACTCAGCTATAAGGAGAAGCGGGAGTTCGAAACTCTCGAGAAGGAACTGGAGGACTTGAACGCCAGGAAGTCTGAACTCGAAAAGATACTCAGCGGGGAGATTCCGGCCAGCACTGAAGCTCTTATCATCGCTTCGGAATCTTATCAAAGTCTGAAGGAAGAGCTGGACCTGAAGGAGCTCAGATGGCTGGAATTGGCTGAATTGGCCTGAAAAGGGATTTATATTTTTCGCTTTCAGGGGGGGGGTAAGATATTAATTACTAAATAGTTAGTTTTTAGATTTGTTTATATTTTGATTTCGCACGCGTAATTCATAGGTCTTAATCGTGTATATTTGCGTCGATTGTTTGGCCACGGACTTTCGGATTTTTAACACAATTACACGAATAACTGATATAAAAATGCCGAATTCAATTTGACAGTGCAACAGCACCATCAGGTGTAAAGTTAAACA
>JBJEBS010000072.1:0-8417 GCA_051870275.1 Candidatus Cryptobacteroides sp. | reverse complement strand
CGCCGCACCTTCACAATCCTACACCTTTGTTGCACTGTTCACTTGAATCGGGGTTGTCATATGGTTCAAAATCGGAAATGTGAATTTCTCCGGATTCTGTGATGGCGATAATATCATTATTGATCCTTGAATCTGCAGCTAAAATAGCATATCCGTTATTTTTGAAATTAACGGCATATAATAGAGTATCATTGTTTGATATAGTTTTTGTGTTATTGATTTTACTTTTTATGGCGTAAACGGTATTAATATTGTTTTTCGTTGTTTTTGTGTTATAGATGTCATTTTGTTTTAAAAATTGATCAAGATTATCTAGGGCCTTCTCAATTGGAATAGTGTAAGAAGAATGATTTTCAAGTGCAGAAGGGTAATCTTTTTTACATCCGACAAATAGAATGAGGCAGAAGATAATAGCTGTAATTTTTTTCATGGTAGTAATTTTTTTAATCATTCCTGACATTATTATGATTTATAATCCCCGCAAACTTACATAAAAAATTTCGTATATTCGCGTGATATGAAAGCACGAGAGATTTTCGACAAGATAGAGGAACTGGCAGACTTGAGTCTGCAGGAGGATTATGATAATTCCGGTCTTCAGGTAGGCTTTGAAGACAAGGAAGTGAAAGGCGTCCTGTTAAGTCTGGATATCACGGAAGAAGTGATAGAAGAGGCCCATGAGAGGGGCTGTGATCTGGTGATTTCTCACCACCCTTTGATATTCAGGGCCTTGCGCTGCGTAAGTAACAAGACATATCAACAGAGATGCGTCTGCTCAGCCATGCAGAAAGGAATCACTCTGTACAGCGCCCATACTAATCTCGACAATGCCATAGGCGGAGTAAACTACAAGATGGCCCAGAGATTAGGGCTTACAGTGTGTTCAGACTCTATTCCGCTGATCTGCCACCTGTCTTCTCCTATGTCTGCAGAGGACTTTCTGGACTTCGTAAAGGACAGATTCGAAGTCAAGTGCCTAAGACACAGTGCTATCACGAAGAAGGAGATATCGAAAGTAGCTCTCTGCGGAGGAGCTGGGGCTTTTTTAAGGGACAAGGCTGCGCAGGCCGGAGCCGATTCTTTCGTAACTGGCGAATTCCATTATCACGATTATTTCGAAGCTGAGGGGATGCTGCTTGTCGAACTTGGCCATTATCAGAGCGAGCAGTTCACTGTAGAGCTGCTATATGATTATCTTAAGGACTCCTTTCCTTTCCTAAGGGTGGAGAAAAGCGGCATCAACACTAATCCTATCCTTTACAGATGAGAGTGAAGCATTCACATATCTGCTTAAGTATAGCGCTGCTGCTCACTGCCTTCAATTCCTTCGCCCAGAGTCTTCCTAAACTCAAAAGGGCCGAGGAGATAAGCACCGGCAGTTTTCCCAATGGGGTGGATTATTATCTGGTTAACAATAATCCGGTGGCAGGCAGGGCTGATTTCGCTCTGCTCCAGTTGGGTGATTTTTCCGTGGAGGACAGCAGGAACAGCTTGCTCGAATTGGATCATACCACGCCTGCAGATTTTTTGAAAAGACGAGGCGTCCCTTATACAGAAGAAGGCTTTGTCTCTTACTTTGACGGAGCCAGGGTCTTCCGCTTCCCCGATGTGAATGTCCGCGACAAGGCCACTTCCGACAGTACCTTGCTGATGATGCTGGATTTTATGCTGCTTTCGGATGGACCCCAGACCATCATCGTCTGTGGAGATATAGATAAGGCCAAGTTTCAAGAGCGTCTGAGCACCCTGAGCCTTGTGGTGCCCGAAGTGAACAGACAAAAGGTAGAATTTTCCATCCCACGCGAGGCCTCAGTGCTGAAAAACGACAGCCAGAGCGGCAGGGTAACCCTGTCTTTTAGGCTCGGAACGGCCAGCCGTGAAGATGCGGGGACTGCAGTGCCCCTGATGTCAGAATATCTGTATCTGCAGCTCAGGTACATACTCAAGGACAGACTGGAATTGGCATTCAAAGAAGAAGATATTCCCTTTTACATCGATCTGGGCAAGGAAGAGATGGCGATCAATTTTAGGGAGGAAGACGATGAACGGGCGAGAACCATCATTTACGACGCCCTCTCCGACCTCTCTCTGGGAGGTGCGACCGCCGAGGAATTGACCTTTGCGAAGGAATTGGCCCTGCCGGACATAGTGTCCACCGGCCTGAAGCAGGGGAAGGCCAATTCTTTCTATGTGGACAGGTGTATTTATTCCATCCTCAGCGGCTCCAATCTCGCCTCCGAAGAGACTATACGTAACTTCTTCTCCCGCAGAAAGATATCACAGAAAAGGGAGCTCGAGCACTTTAATAATTTCGCCTCGGCCCTGTTGGGCAGCGAGTTCCCGAGCACCGATGGCTTCCGTTTTAAAAGACATAGTTTTCCGGACATCAACTCCGCTCTCAAGGTGAATCCGAAAGGGGTTAAATTGGCCAATACTACCGTCGAGCCTATGTCCGGAGGAAAGATCTGGATGTTTAACAATGGAGTGAAAGTTATCTATAAGAATATCCCTTCGGAAGGCGGTTTCCGTTTTTGCCTGGCACAGAGGGGCGGGGCCTCGTCTATGCCGAATCTGGAGCCAGGGGAGAGTGCTTTCCTCTCGGATATGTTTCTTCTGAACCGTTATGCCGGTATAGAGGGAGTGGAGTTTACCCAGATGCTCAAGACTCGGGGTGTAAATATGTATTATACTGTCAGTCTGGAAGATACCTTACTTGGAGGAGATGCTCCAAAAGGTGAATTGGAGACAGTTCTGAAGGCTATGCTGAAGATAGCTTATGACAGACAGGCTGATGGAAAGGCATTCGAGTACTATAGGAGATGCAAGGAGTTGAGGACTACCACTTCGCTTCCTGAGATCTACTCCGTGATGGATTCCCTGATGTGTCCTGACTATGCCTACCACGAGAAAAGTTCTGCTTTCAACATAAAAGATGGTCTTCTGGACAGGGCCAACGCATTCTTTGACCAGCGTTTTTCTAACATCAGTGACGGAGTATTCATTCTGATGGGTAACATCTCTGAATCCGAGGCTCTCTCCACATTGAGCAAGTATCTCGGATCGTTCGACACTTCCGGTTCGTATGCTCTCAGGGAAAGGGTTCACTATGATTTTTATAGCGGGCGCATCACGAATATAGTCGAGGGTGAGGAGCCGAGCGTTAACTTGGCCGCCACCGGACTTTTGCCGGTGATTCCGGACAATTATCTGACCTTTCTTCTGGCCAAAGAAGCTGTCAAGGTACAGTTTGCCAAGAGCCTTAGTGCTCTGGGAATGTATGCTGAGGTGAGCGGAAGAGTGGAGATAGCCCCAGTGGAGAGGTTTTCCTTCTATATTACTTTGAGACCTTGTACCCAGGATGGTCTGCCGAAAGGGGTGGAGGTGCATGATCCTTTGGAAGTGGTGAATAAACTTAGGGAAGAATTCTCCAGAATGCAGTATATGGTGATCAGTGATGTGGAGTTCGCTTCGTATAAGGAGATAGTAAAAAAGAATATGAGTGCTTCCCTTTCTTCGGCTTATGGGATGATGAGTTATGCGCTTTTCCGTTATTCGAACTGCAGGGATCTGACCTCGTCATATAACAGCAGAATTGACAAGATAGTGATAGATGACCTTCGCTGGATACTCGAAGAGATCATCTCCTCCGGTATCGTAGAGTATATAGTAAAGTAATTATTATCTTGCGAAACTTGAGCGTATGTTAGACAATAGGTTTGGTACTATTATAGAGATAGGGGACATCCTGGTGTCGGAGGATGTGGTGTCGGAGTATTTCGCCTGCGACTATCAGAAATGCAAGGGGGCTTGTTGTATAGAAGGAGATTCAGGAGCCCCAATTCTGGAAGAAGAACTGGAATCGCTGGAGAGAGATTATCCGGAGTATTCAGTCTTGATGACAGAAAAGGGCAAGGCCTCCATCGACAAAAACGGCTTTTTCACCATAGACAGGGAGGGCGACATTGTGACCCCTCTGGTGGAAGGCAGCTGCGAATGCGCCTATTCGCATTTCCTGGAAGACGGCTCCTGCCTCTGCGCCATAGAGTCTTGTCACAAATGCAAGCCCATCTCCTGCAGCCTTTATCCCATCAGGGTTACCGACTTGGGTGGAGGAAGACAGGCCTTGAACCTGCACCGCTGGCATATCTGTAAGGATGCTTACCGAAAAGGTCGTGAGAAAGGTATCCGAGTCTATCAATTTTTAAAGAATCCGCTGATCCGCTCCTACGGTGCCGAGTTCTATGAGGCTCTGGACGCGGCTGCCAAACACTTGAACGATGACTGATTATATCCAGAGGCTTGAGGAGCTTCGTACTTTTATGCGTTCCAGAGATTTGGACGCCATCATCATTTATTCTACAGACCCTCATTTCAGTGAATATCCTGCAGCCAGATGGAAGCAGGTGGAGTGGCTCTGCGGATTTACTGGAGAGGCAGGAGACTTGGTCATCACCTTGGACGATGCCGGACTCTGGACGGACAGCCGATACTTCATTCAGGCGGAGCAGCAGCTTTCAGGGACTGGAGTGGCCTTGCACAAAAGCCGCATTCCAGGCGCAGAGAGCATTGAGGATTGGCTTATAAAAAAAGTGGGCGAAGGAGCAAGTGTGGCCGTGGATTCGCGCTGCACTTCGATAGCCGCTTACAGGGAACTGCAGGAAAGTTTCGAGCTGGTGGGGATTCCGGACCTGCTCTCGGCACTCTGGACGGACAGGCCAGAGATCCCGCAGACGCCGGTGTACAGCATCAACCCTGGGGAAAGCAGGGAGGAGAAGTTGGATTGGCTTAGGGCTATGCTCGCCGACAAGGCTTGCGATTATATCCTTATAAGTGAGCTGGATCAGATAGCCTGGCTGCTGAACATCAGGGCCTCGGACATAGAATATAATCCGTTTGTAATCTCCTATCTGCTTATAGGTCAGGACGATGCGAAATTCTATGTAATTAAGGATGAGTATGAGGATTCCGTCTCTGAATACAGCTTCGAGATGCTTCAGAGTGAAGGGGTAGAGATACTTCTGTATGAGGAATTGGCTATGGATCTGCTATCTCTGGAGGGCGCGAGAGTGTGGATAGACGAGAATTCACTGAATGCTGAGCTCTATTCTTCTCTGCACTGCGAGCTATATAGCGCGCCAAGTCCCATTCCGGAGCGTAAGGCGGTAAAGAATCCGCTGGAGATAGAGAATATAAAGGATGCGCACATCCGCGATGGAGCCACGATGGAGAATTTTCTCTATTGGCTCGAAAAAAGAATGGCTTCAGGGGAGAGGGTGAGCGAGTGGGACGCAGCTCGCAAGCTCGGCGAATTCCGCTCACAGATAGAGGATTACGTTGAGGACAGCTTCGAGACTATCTCGGCTTACGGCCCTTCCGCTGCCTTGCCTCATTATCATACGCCATCCTGCGACGCTCCGCTGCTTGAGCCTTCCGGTTTTTATCTGAATGACTCTGGAGGCCAATTTTCTTCTGGCACGACCGATATCACCCGCACCGTGCCGCTGGGCGAATGTACGCCTGAGCAGCGACGGGAATACTCTCTGGTCCTGAAGGCTCATATAGATCTGGCAGCGGCGGTCTTCCCTGTGGGGACTCCTGGCTGCAGGATAGATGCGGCTGCGAGGCTGCCGCTTTGGAAAGCCCGTCTGGATTATGGTCACGGAACAGGACACGGGGTAGGATATTTCCTCGGTGTGCATGAGGGCCCTGCCCAGATAAGGCAGAACCTCGGGGCGGCTCCGCTTAAGGAATGTATGGTAACTTCCATAGAACCAGGTATTTATAGAGAAGGATTGTTCGGGGTTAGGCACGAGAACCTCTATCTGGTGGAGTCTGCCGGAAGTAGCGAGTTCGGAGATTTTTTGAGATTTGAGGCCCTTACGATGTGCCATTTCGACACGTCCATTCTGGAATTAGAGCTTTTCGAGGACTGGGAAATAGACTGGCTTAATGCTTATCACCAAAGGGTTTATGACAATGTCGGTCCTCTTCTCGATGCGGAAGTTCTCGAGTGGTTGAGGCGTAAAACCGCCCCGATAGAAAAATATAATATAAAAACTAATCATAATGACTAATAAGAAAAGAAGCTTTAAAGCTTGGCAATGGTACACCATCATTGTATCTATGATAGTGTACGCCATTTACTATTTCGTACGCAAGAACTTTTCCATCGCGATGCCAGGCCTGACGGCAGAGTATGGCATCACGAACACCAGTTTCGGTATCATCATCGCCTTAGGTTCTTTAATCTATGGTCTAAGCCGTTTTATTAACGGCTTCATCGTGGAGAAAGTCAGCACCAAGGTTTTCATGGCCATAGGCCTTCTGCTCTGCGCACTGTCTAATTTCTGCTTCGGTTTCGGAGTTGACCTCAGTTATCTCATCACCGGAGTTCACGAAGGCCCGCAGTTCGTAAATATGCTCATCCTCCTGATGGGTATTACTATAATCCTGAACCAGTATTTTCAGGGTTTCGGATATCCTCCTTGCGCCAGAATGCTTCCGCAGTGGATCGCCCCTAATGAGCTAGCCACCAAGATGAGCATCTGGAACACTTCCCACTCTATCGGTGCTTTCTGTGCAGTGGTAGTCTGTGGACTGATTATGACCAATATGGGAGCGGATATGAGCGGAGATACTTCTGTTGTCGCCAGAATCACGGCCAACTTGGCCTCCAGTATCAAGGGCTGGGACAGCCTGAGTGCTGCTGAGCAGGGAGCCAAGGTAATGAGCTATGCCTCTCATGTAGGTGCCTGGCGCTGGTGCTTCATTATCCCTGGTATCGTGGCCATAGGTGGAGCTATCCTCTGCATCCTCGCCCTCAAGGACACCCCTCAGAGCGTAGGCCTGCCGGAGATAGAAGGAACCCACACCGGAAAGGAGGAGACCTCCTCCAAGAAGGGCGCCCACAAGGCTTTCCTGAATCACATGGTCTTCCGTAACAAATGGGTCTGGATGCTCGCCATTGCCAATATCTTTGTCTATGTCCTCCGTATGGGAGTGCTCGACTGGGGGCCTAAGTTCCTCACCGAAGACAGGGGCATGAACATCAACGGCGCTGCCTGGTCTGTAGCGGTATTCGAACTCACCGCCATAGTAGGCACCATTTTCGCCGGCTGGGCTTCCGACCATATCTTCAAGGGCAAGAGCCACCGCATGTGCCTTTTCTCCATGATCGGCGCTTGCATCTTCCTCGGCATCTTCGCCCTCGTTCCAGGACTTCCTACCGTAGTTTCCACTTTGGTGCTTGCCCTCTCCGGCTTCTGCATCTACGGTCCTCAGGCCCTCATCGGAATCGGTTCGGCCAATCAGGCCACCAAGGAGGCTTCAGCCACTGCCAATGGTCTTGCGGGTATCTGCGGTTACGTAGGTTCTGCTCTTTCCGCCCTCGGAGTGGGTCTCATCGCCGACAATTTCGGCTGGAAGTGGGTATTTATCACTTTCATAGCTGTAGGTATTATCGGAGCTCTGATCTTCCTCGCCATGTGGAAAGCCCCTCGTGACGGTTACGACAGAGCCAGAGAATTCACTTCTAAATTAAGCGAACAGAATGACTGAGCAAGTTAAAGAAAGACTGCGTAAGATAAAGCATGTGGCTTTGGATATGGACGGAACCATCTATCTGGGTTCCACCCTCTTTCCCTGCACCCTTCCTTTTTTGGAAAAACTGGACAGACTTGGAATCAGCTACTCTTTTCTGACTAACAATCCTACCAAATCCATAGACGCATACCTCGAGAATCTTCGCAAGAGGGGAGTGCCATGTCGCCCCGACCAGATGTACAGCAGTACTATAGCTACTGTAGACTACATCCGCACACACTTTCCACAGGCCCATAATCTCTTTCTTCTCGGAACTCCTTCCATGATAGAACAGTTCGAGCAGGCCGGATTCCGTTCTTGCAGCACTGATGTCGAGGACAGACCAGACGTCGTAGTGGCGGCTTTCGATATGACCCTCTGTTACGAGCGGCTCTGTCGCTGTGCCTGGTGGGCTTCGCAGGGTCTGCCGTATATCGCGACGAATCCCGACTGGGTATGTCCTACCGACCAGCCCACCATTCTGGTGGACTGCGGTTCCATCTGTGCCTGCATAGAGGCAGCCACAGGCAGAAAGCCGGATGTGGTCATAGGCAAACCTAATCCGGATATTCTCTACGGTATTCTCGACAAGAAAGGTATTCGCCCTGAAGAGGCAGCCATGGTGGGAGACCGCATCTACACCGATGTCAAGACCGGCATCAATGCCGGAGCCTTGGGGGTGCTGGTGCTCAGCGGGGAGACCACTTTGGAGATGGCGGCTTCATCGGATGTGGTACCGAGTCTGATATGTCAGGATATCGGAGAATTGGGTGACTTACTTGAAGAAGCTCGTTTGTGATTTGTGTGGGATAATAATTATTTTTTATTAATTTTGT
>JBJEBS010000071.1:0-8446 GCA_051870275.1 Candidatus Cryptobacteroides sp. | reverse complement strand
ATTGTTTAACTTTACACCTGATGGTGCTGTTGCACTGTCAAATTGAATTCGGCCACTATAATATAGTTTTTACCGTAAATTAGTTGAAGGACCGCGAATTTAAGAAAAAAACGCTAAAAAGACAAAAGTTTTTACTATCTTTGAAGTCCACTAATAATCAAAAGATGACCGAAAAGGAAATAATTGTCTCTTATAAAGAATTTGATTCCATAGAGGAACTCCCTGCAGATCAGGCAAGTCTTGTAGAGTCTGCCAGAGCTGCGATGAAAGGTTCTTTTTCTCCTTATTCTTCTTTTAGCGTAGGTGCCGCACTCAGGCTCAAGAGCGGGCGTGTAGTCACTGCTGCTAATCAGGAAAACGCTGCTTTTCCTTCCGGATTATGTGCCGAAAGAAGCGCTATGTTCTACGCTGCTTCGAATTATCCTGACGACCCTATCGTGGCTATAGCCATCTGCGGCGGTCCGGACGGGAATATGAGCGAATACCCTGTCACCCCTTGTGGGGCTTGCAGGCAGGTAATGGCCCAGTACCAGAGGAATGGGGGAGAGGATATGCAGATAATATTGGCAGGAACGAAGAAAATCTGGCTCTTCCCTCGGGTAGAAGCCCTGCTTCCGTTTATCTTCGACAATCTTTAGAACTTGTCCAGATAATCAGTCAGGTTCTCCTCGCGGCCCAGGCCCAATTTCTTCCTGACTCTATACCTGTTCATCTCTACGCTTCTGACCGTGATGTTCAGAAGCGGGGCTATCTCTTTAGAGGATAATCCCATCTTCAGATAGGCACAGATCTTCTTGTCTGTAGTTGTGAGTTGAGGGAAGGTCTCCTCCAGTCTTTTCAGAAAATCTACATATACCTGGTCGAAGTTCTGCTCGAATCTCTTCCAGCTGTTATCGTGGCTGATATTCTCTTTGATGTTGCTCCGTATCCTGCTGATAATCTTCAGACTCTTGTTCCTGTCTTCTACGATGTTGTCTACTGCTTTCTGCAGTTCCTCGTCTATGTGTTGCAGAATCTCGTTTTTTCTCACCAGATCCATGGTGGACGAGGCCAATTCGTCTGCTTTCATCTTGATCTCCCTCTGCATCATCGTCTCCTTGTGCTGGTTCTCCTTCTCTTTCTGCAGGGCCAGGGCCTTGGCTTCCACTCGGCCTTTGTAGTAAAGACCTATGCCCGCAAGCAGGGCCGCTGATACTATTATATATATGAGTATAGCCCACCACTGCTTGTAGAATGGTTTAAGAATTGTAATTTCTATCTGGTCCGTCAGAATCTCGCTGCTGGTAGGGATCGTCGCTTTGACCTGAAGGATATAGTCTCCAGGCGGAATCTTAGTGTATTCCTTAGTCTCCGATGCCTGATAGTTGGACCAACCCTTGTCGTATCCTTGGAGGTGGAAGGAGAACCGCTCGTTACTTTGAGAACCATAGACAGGCAGAGCCATCTTAAATTTCAGCGAGTTATCCTTATAAGGAACCACCAGTTTCGGGTAATCGTATGGCCTTTTCGAGTAGAAGATTACGGAATCACGGTCCGATTTGGCCACGCTTACTTCTTTGATATACAGGCGATTTTGATAGCTTTCGCTGTTTTTTTCGATATTAGTGCGGTTGATAAGGGAAAAGCCGTCTTCGGTGTTCACCAGAATCAGTGCGTCCTTGAGTTCCCTGAAGTCCTCGAAGCCTTGTATTCTTTTGGATGCCAATCTGGCCAGACTCAGGGAGTCCAGATCCTTTCCTGCTCTTTTGATGGCCTGCATGTCCGCTGAAGAGAAAAAGAGGTCCCCGTTGCTGCATCTATACACGCTTGCGCTGGTAGGATTTGAACAGAAAAGAGAATTCAGACTGTCTATAGGCTGAGCCTTACCGCTATGCTCGTCGAAAGAGTAAAAGCCTGCTGCTGTGGAGAATATGATATCCCCGTCGAATGGCTGTGGAGTGTTACCCCAGTCATAAGGGAAGGCGTTGCCTTTCGAAAGAAATTGCTGTGAGACGACCTTTCCTTCCTCATAATCTATCCTAAGTCTGAATAATCCTTTTATCCAGTGGCTGAACCAGATACTCCCGTCCGAGGCTTCTTCAAAGACCTTAGAGGATTCATCGAATCCCTCCACCCATTTGTAGAATTCCCATCGTCCATTCTGTTTTTTCAGAAGAAAGAGCTTGTCGTAACTGCAGGCCAGGATATAATCTTTTTGACTTTTCAGCGGCAGAATCTTCCAGACTCCGTTAAGAGGGATGAAACGCAAGGTTCCGTCTGCGGAAATTATGCCCAGGCCTCGGTCAGCGCAGCAGAATAGCTGCCCGTCGTGTTGCTTCAGATACCACATCTGGCCCTTTATCTCTTTAACTTCTTCCACTGTATCCCCTTTAAGGGTGTAGAGTCCCTGGTTGGTTCCGAGGAATAGTCTGTCATTGAAGAATTCTGAACTGTAACCGGAACCTATGGAACTGTCGGAAGGCAGGAGGGTATATTCAGCACTGCTCAGCTGAACCAGGTCTATGCCTTTGTCCAGACCAAGCCAGAGATTGTTCTGATTGTCGAAATACAGAGATAGTACAGTATTGTTCTGCAAGCCGGAGGATCTGTTCAGGTGAATCTGGGTGCCGTTTTTCCTTTCTAAGATATAGACTCCGTTGTTAACACTGCCATAGGCTATGAATTCTTCATCTGCCACGGCGCAATATGCTATGGCAGATTCGAGTTCTTTACTGAGAGCTGTGTTCGGGTGTGACAGTTTGCCATTATGAAATTTGTAAATGCCTTTAGTGGCACTGACAAATTCCAATTCATCTTCTCCTGTTTTTAGTATGGCACAGATATTCTTGTCTCTAAGAGCTTCGGCCCCTTTCAATTCGTTGAAACTTCCTTCTTTATGGCTGACAAATACTCCATAGCCGTTCACGAATATATAGAGGTCTTCGTCTATAACAGTGGATACACTGACCTTGTTGTTAAAGTTAATGCTTTGAGTGGCACCGTCACAGAGCTTATATATTCTGTTGTTCTCCCTTAGATATAAAATATCATCTATCTTGTGTATGCCCCAGATGTCGTTAGCCTCGGTTCCGAGATTGTTCAGCAGGGAAGTGTAGCTCGGTTTTACGGAATCGTTGTAGTCGAGATAGCCGAATTCGTTAATGGCTCCGAAATATAGTCTATGTCCGTCTTCGTCGTAGTAAAGGGAGCGTACGCTCGTTCTGTTCGCGGTAGGTGTAAGGCTCCATTCTTTTCCGTCGAACTCCAGAATTCCTGCCTCATTCGCGAAATACATATTCCCGTATGGGCTCTGACTGATCTGCCAGTTTTTTCCGGCTCCTTTGTATTCGTTTTTGCTATAATTATGCACTATCGGATAGTAAGCCGAGGCCCAGATGCTGGAAAGTGAAGTGAAAATTATGCAGAATATTCTTTTCATAAACTATATTTTTCGCAAATATAAGAAAACTTCTGAGTTGAGGGTATTTTTCATTAATAAAATTTTTTAGTGAATTATTAAAAATTCTTAGAAAATTAAATATTAATAATTTAGAAATACTTTGTAGGGATGTTGTAGAGGTGTAGATTTTCTCTTTGTTGAGTTTTTGTGAAGATTTATACGATATACTATATTATTGTATTCTTTACCTTTGCGCAGTTAATGACACAAGACGATAACTATATGAAGCGTTTTTCGATTTTCATTTTGACTTTACTTTTCTCCCAGTCGATGTGGGCTCAGAAGTTGACGCTCAGCGGCAGGGTGTTCGCTGCGGACGACTCTTCTCCTCTGCCTGGTGTAGCAGTAATGGTTAAGGGAAGTTCAAGCGGTACTTCTACCGATCTGGATGGCTATTACAGTATCTCGGTAGAGAAGGGGACTACTTTGGTCTTCATTTCTTTCGGTTTTGCAGAGAAAGAGATAGTAGTGGAGAAGTCAGGAGATTTGGACGTGTTCCTGGAGGAGGATACTCTTATGCTCGACGAAGTAGTAGCCATCGGTTATGGTGTGGTAAAGAAGAGTGACCTTACGGGAAGTGTGTCTTCTGTAAAGGGTGACAAACTTCAGAATGCTCCTGTGGCAGGTCTGGATCAGGCCCTTCAGGGACTCGCCGCCGGTGTGACCGTGAATTCCAATTCCGGACAGCCTGGTGCAGCTGCCGAGGTTCGTATCCGAGGTATAGGTACTGTGAACGGCAGCTCTCCTATATATGTAGTGGACGGGGTAATCGTAGATGACATCAATTTCTTGAGTCCTAACGATATCGCCTCTACCGAGATTCTTAAGGATGCTTCTGCTACAGCCATCTACGGTTCTCGTGGAGCTAACGGTGTTATCTTGGTTACTACGGTTAAGGGCGGTTCTGACGGTAAGGTGAATGTGACTTTCGACGCTTATGCCGGACTGCAGAGCAGATGGCGCAAGCTCCCGCTTATGAATGCTCAGGAGTTTGCCACTTATCTTGCTACCAATTCCGGCAATCCTGCCCAGCTGACTACTCTTCAGAATAAGGGAATCGACACCTGGGTCAGGAATTTTCTGATAGGTAAATCTAATTACTATCCTTCTAATCTGGATTATTCGAAGGTAGATACAGACTGGCAGGATGTAGTATTCCGTACTGCTCTGGTTCAGAACTATCACTTAAGTGCCAATGGTGGTAACGAAAAGAGCAATTGGAGTATGAGTGCCAGCTGGTTCGATCAGGATGGTACCATTATCGGTTCCGATTATCAGAGACTCAGTCTCAGAATGAATTCTGCACATAAACTTAATGACTGGATCAAGGTAGGGGAGAATCTGAACTTTATGACTTCCCAGGGACGTAATGCTATGAATAATAATTCTTCTCCTGGTGCTTCCGTGCTTTCTGCAGCCATCGCCATGGCGCCTTGGGATCCGGCACGTTATCCAAATGGGGCGAAGAACTCTCTCGGAGAAGATCTTTCTGGCAGAATCAGTGCAGCTTCGAATTTCAAGAATGTGACCAATCCTCTCTCTATGGTGGAACACTCTCATCCTCTGGATATTACAGAGCGCTGGGTGGGTGATGTCTATCTGGAACTCACGCCTATAAAGAATCTGATATTCAAAAGTGATGTCAGTCTAGATTTGACTAATACCCGTCACCGTCTTTTCAAGGATGCTTACAAGTATTCCGATTTTGATAAGATGGATATGAACTTCTTGGAGAAGAGCGTGGGCCGCTATCAGACCATGATAGTGGAGAACACCTTGACTTATATGTTTGACCTGGGCAAGAACTCCTTTAATATTATGCTCGGTCAGACTGCTGAGGAATACAATTACGAGACCCTTTCGGGTTCAGGCTCTAATATTCTCGCACCGGTGGAGACCAACTGGTATCTTTCCCAGACCACTCAGAACCGTAACGAGGCGGGCGACAGCGCCGGCAGAACCAGAAGGTTCTCCCTGCTGGGCCGTGCCCATTATTCTTATGACAGCCGCTATATGCTGACCTTGAATTTCCGCGCCGATGGTTCCAGCAAGTTCAAGGAGCATACCTGGGGTTATTTCCCTTCTCTGGCTGCTGCATGGAGACTTTCCAAGGAAGATTTTATGCAGAACGTCTCTTCAGTGGATGATCTGAAACTGCGTTTCGGCTGGGGTAGGATAGGTAATGACAAGATTTCTGAGAACGCTTTCCTGCTGACTATGTTCAATACCGGACCTACCTTCGTGGGATATCCTTTCGGACAGACTCCTGAGATAGCTTCCGGAGCTACTATCCTGACCTATGTTAATGACGGTGGAAAGTGGGAGAGCACTGAGCAGATCAATGCAGGTTTGGACTTCGCTTTCCTCGGGAACAGGCTTACCGGTAATGTGGATGTCTTCAAGAGAGACACTAAGGAGATGCTTCTTAGCGTCAGCGCCCCTGCCCACGTAGGCAATCGCTACAGCGCCACCGCAAATGTCGGGCAGGTCACAAACGCCGGAGCTGAGCTCAGCCTCAGTTGGAAAGATCAGATAGGAGAATTGGCATATAATGTGACGGCGAATCTCTCGTACGTGCACAATGAGCTGACCAAGCTGAATGGTGGAGAGCCGGTCTGGGGAGACCGCACTGTCTGTGATGAAGGCTATCCGCTTTATACTTTCTGGGGCTATCAGTTCGAAGGACTGTATCGCTCCGAGGAGGAGATAGCCGAGCATCTTTGGGCTCCTGGCGCCGCTCTGAGCTATCATGTGGGAGATGCCCGCTACAAAGACCTGAACAATGATGGAAAGATAGATGAGGATGACAGGACTGATCTGGGTAATCCTTTCCCTGATTTCTCTTACGGACTTAATTTCGGCGCTGAATATAAGGGCTTTGATCTTCAGCTGTTCCTTCAGGGAGTTTGGGGAAACCAGATTTACAATGCCCTGCGTCTTCGCACGGAGGGTACCGGTAACGAAGCTACCCTGAGCACTACCATGAGGGATGTGTGGAGCGAGTATAATCCTAACGGAACTATTCCTGTGGCCAATGCTAATCCTATGAATACGGAGAATAACAGCCGCTATGTAGAGGAGGGAGCTTATCTTAGACTTAAGACTTTGCAGCTGGGCTACACTTTGCCTTCAAGCCTGAGTTCGAAGCTTTCTATGTCCAGATGCAGGATTTATCTGAGTGCCAATAATCTCTTTACCCTTACCGGTTATACCGGTTATGACCCAGAAGTTGGTGGCGGTGTGGATTATGGCAACTATCCTCAGTCCCGTACCTTTATGCTCGGTATCAATGTCAACTTTTAATTTGGATTTGCGATGAAAACAAGATATTCTATTATTTTGCTTGCTGGACTTTGCCTCTGTTCTTGTAATGACTGGCTCAGGGAAGATGGCCCTATGACCAATCGCGTAGAGGATTATTTTACCAGTGCCGAGACAGCCATTCAGGTGGTCAATGCCGCTTATGTTCCGCTGATGTGGGAGTACCAGAATACCTATTATTCCGAGTTTTTCATAGGAGACATTATGTCTGACGATGCTCTGAAGGGAGGTCAGAATCTTGCGGATATGTCTGCTTGTTATGATTTGGAGAACTTCCGTGCCATTTCTAACAACGAGATAGCTCTTCAGTACTATCGTGCCAAATATCAGGGAGTAGCCAGGGCGAATCTGGCTTTGGAACAGATCTCCCAGATGGAAGAAGATGAGGATCTGACCCCGACTTTGAAGGATCGCCTTTTGGGCGAAGCTCATTTTCTGAGGGCTCTTTATTATTTCGAGCTCGTGCGTCTCTATGGCGGAGTGCCTCTGGTAACCAATCCTATCTACAGTGCCGGTAATTGGAAGCAGCCTCGCGCCAGCGTGGACGAGGTCTATGCCCAGATTTTTTCCGACTTGAAGGATGCCGAGTCCCAGTTGCTTAATAAGAGTGCCTTGAGTGCTGAAGATCTCGGACGTGCCACCAAGGGAGCTGCCCAGGCTATGCTTCTTAAGGCCAATCTTTACTATGCCGACTATCTCAGTAATAGTGGCGCCGACGGCTCCCAGTATTATTCCGATGCCTATACTGCCGGAAAGCGCTTCCTCAGCGACCAGGCTGCCGAATACACTCTCTGTCCGGATTATGCTGACAACTTCACTCTTGAGGGAGAGAACGGGCCTGAGTCCATTTTCGAAGTTCAATACATGGCAGACGGCATGTCTGATTATGGAGAAGGTAACGGCTTTTCTCGCGGTACCTTTGCGACCAAATTGCTTCGCTCCCGCTCTAATGCGTTCTCCTCTGTCGGCTGGGGTTTCAATCACCCTACCCAGAACTTGATAGATGAGTTCGAAAGTGGAGATCACAGGCTCGCTTCCTGTGTATATACTCCTACGGCCGATCAGGTAGTCAATCCTGTGGAAGAAAGCTATCTGGGTAATCCTAATCTCTGCGTGAAACGCAGCCTTATGCAGGGCTCTGACTATATGGTTTTGGAAGACGGACACGATTCCCGTTCTCCTATCAATATGATAGTCATCCGTTTGGCAGATGTATATCTGCTTTATGCCGAAGCTGCTCTTCGCTGCTCCGAGGAAGCCGAGGCCAAGCTTTATCTGGAAAAGGTGCGCTCCCGTGCCAGGGGCTCCGAGGATATCTTGCCTGCTTTCCCTAATTATAAAGTGCAGGATTACACGAAGGCCTATGCTCTGCATCAGCTTCAGGATAACTCCGAAGACCTGATGCTGGCTATCAGGCACGAAAGAAGAGTGGAGCTCGCCATGGAGAGCCACCGTTGGTATGACCTCTGCCGCTGGGGCATCGTAGGCGATGTGATGACCGCTTATGCCGAAGCCGAAAGCGAGGAAGTCAAAGCTCATATCAATCCTTTCGTCAAAGGTAAACACGAACTGCTGCCTATCCCTGTGGAAGAAGTCAGGCTGGGTGGTATAGAACAGAATCCAAACTATTAATCCTTAATTCCGCAAAGCGGATTGCTTAAAAATAGCAAGCCCCTGATAAAGAAA
>JBJEBS010000070.1:0-2309 GCA_051870275.1 Candidatus Cryptobacteroides sp. | reverse complement strand
TGACGAGCTTGATGCTGTGCTCGCAGGCGAGGAGTTCGAGCTGAAGCGGGCTTTCTCCGAGCTTCTTCCCGTCCACATAGACCTCGCACTCCATAGGCTCGGTCTCTATGCTGAGAAGGCCGTATAGAGGCAGTGGCGCTGCGACCTTGGTCTGGATGCTCTCATTTTCTCCCACCACGAGACTGACGCTCTGGGAACGGTGGCCGGCCTTTCGGGATTCCAGGATATGGGTGGAGCTGCTTCCGACATTTCCTTTCCATCGGCCGATGCCTTTGTATTGATCGTCTATCCAGATCTCAGCCTGAGGGTCGTCGCAGATGCATTCGGCTATTCCGAATTGGGCCTTGAGTTTATAGGAGAAGGACTTGCGGTCTCCATTTTCGTTAAGATTTATTTTCAGGCTTTCGGAGTAATAGTCTTCCTTGATGAGTCTGAGGGAATAGCTGCCGTTCTTGTATTTCTGGTCGAGATTGAGGGGGCTATTGCCTACGAATTTGTTATCTATATAGATTTCAGCTCCTTCAGGTTCGGTGTTGATGCTTAAGTAGGAATAGTCGGGCTCGAGATTCACTTCGAGTGTAGGGGTCTTGGAGTTGAAGTCCACTTCGCCTTCGTAGGTCTTGTACAGATCTGATTCGACCTTATAGTACCATGTGCCGAAGTTTAGGGATTTCGCGAAGAGACCGTTTTTTACACTCAGCAGGCCCATCTCATAGTCCCTTGTTTTGCCTATGCTGATAAAGGCATCTGCAGGATTGAGTCTTATCTTTAGGTAGCCGGAAGTAGCTTTGATATTGGTAATGGTAGTAGTCGAAGCATCGACTCTGATAGTCAGGGTATAGACTCCACCTTCCTTTAGGTTTACGGGGATCTTAGGGATGGGGGTGTAGCCTTTGCATTTGAATTCCAGATTTTTTACCTGGTATGGGACGAAGCACCAGATCTCGCCGCTTTTCTGCTCTTCCACCTTGGTGACTCCAAGGCCGCCGACCTCCAGCACCAGCGGGTATGGCAGGGGACTGGTCAGGCTTACCTTGATAAGGGCGCATAGATGGTCGTTCATATCTTTGACCTGAGAATAGACCTTCTGCTCCACATCATTTGGCTGATATTCGATTCCTTTCTCTATGCTCATAGGTAACTGGGCGAAGCATAAGGCGCTCAGCAACAGTCCGCAAATCAAAGTAATAAATCTTCTTTTCATAAGTTTCCCCTAAGTAAATGTCTTGTTATAGTATTTTTCGTTTTTCTTATTCTTCCTTCCAGGCTTTGTCCGTACAGTTCTCAGGCTTCTCTATTATCCGACTACTACAACTTCTTCTACTACTGCTCCGTCTGCTCAATCCGTCTGTGCCCTCATTTAACCTATACCTTACTTAACCTGAACCTTCTTTAACCTATATCTACACCTAAATTGTACCCACACTTAACCTGTTACTATACTGGCCGTAGCCATCTCGCTAAGCCAGCGTTTTTTAACTGATAAGAATCCTTCAAAGTTAATCAATTTCCTTCAAGTCAAGAAATATCACCATGTTTTTTGTGAAATCACATAGGGCTCATTGTCGCTTATCTGTCTGATATAAAGGGATTGTTGGTTCAGGCTTGGGTCACGTGCCACTTGACTTCGCTGTGGCTGTTGCTGAACACCATATACCGTAAGTAATTTGCTTGATTTGTTTTCTAAAGCTGTTTGAAAGAGTAACTATTTCTCGAAAGCGAAGCTAAGTCAAGCTAAGAGTTTCCATAATTTTAGGATTAAGAAACAAATAAAGCAGGGTATTTAGCCCTGCCTTTATTATTACGATTTCTTCACAGTCTATTTTCCAGACCAGAATAATATTTTTCCCATAGTTTTCTTATTCAGACCAGAATCATAACTGTTCCACTGTCTCGGCATCCAGACCGATGTACTTGATTATGTTAAGGGCAGGAACACCATCCGCCTTCATCTTCCTCGCCGTCTCCAACTGATTATTATGAGCGCCTTCACTATAGGCATAGACAAGTTGGCTATTTGTATCGTCTATCTCTTTTTGTCTTCTGAGTCTCCAGTAGTATAGTTTATCGAAAAAACACATTGGTATAATCCTATATCAATAATTACTACAAATTTTCGACGGTCTCCTTATCCAGACCGGTTAATTCACAAATATCATTGATGGTATAAGACTTTCCCTTCATCCTCCTCACCGTCTCCAACTTTTCTTCAACTCTTCCTTCAACTCTTCCTTCAACTCTTCCTTCAGCTCTTCCTTTCTCTACTCCTTTTCCCATACCCTCAGTATAGGCATAGGCAAGTTGGCTAT
>JBJEBS010000069.1:0-2351 GCA_051870275.1 Candidatus Cryptobacteroides sp. | reverse complement strand
GCGGGGTAGGAGAATCGAACTCCCATTTCCAGCTTGGAAGGCTGGCATAATAGCCGTTATACGAACCCCGCAGGAGGATTTACTCCATATTGGTGGGCAAGGATGGATTCGAACCACCGAAGGTATAACCAGCAGATTTACAGTCTGCCCCATTTGGCCACTCTGGTACTTGCCCTTTTCGTGCCGATAACGCAGGCACAGCGAGCCGATGGGGGGATTCGAACCCTCGACCCCGAGATTACAAATCACGTGCTCTGGCCAACTGAGCTACATCGGCAAAGTTTATGTCAATTCCTCTCGTTAACGAAAGGGAATGCAAAGATAGTGAACTTTTTGAAAATACAAAAAACTTTTTCAAAAAATTTTACAAAAGCTCCTTAATCGCAGTCTCAATCCCCTTACCATCCAGCCCGAAAGCTTCTCTCTGCTGTTTCTGAGAGCCGTGGAACACGAATCGGTCCGGAATACCCAGGCCTTTGATCCTCAACTTATACCCCTTCTCCTCGAAATACTCGCACACCGCCCCGTAAAGACCGCCTTTCAAGACTCCATCCTCCACCGTCAGCACCGTCTCGAAACGATCTGCCACGATATCCAACAGTTCCGTATCCAGAGGCTTAAGGAAACGCATATCATATACTGCCACATCCTCTCCGAAGCCCTCTGCAGCCTCCAGTGCCCTGTAAGCGAAAGGTCCTAAGGCCAATACTGCCAGCCTTCCACCCTCCTTCAGAGGGCGGCTCTTCCCAGCGGAGATCTCCACATAAGGCTCTTCTTCCCAGGCCTTTCCTTCTGCCAATCCTCTCGGATACCTTATTATATAAGGGCCGCTCTGGGACTGAAGAGCCGACCACATCATATTCTTCAATTCATACTCATCTGAAGGAGCCGCGATAATGCACTCTGGCACAGCCCTGTAAGCCGACAGGTCGAAGGCTCCCGTATGGGTAGCTCCATCCTCCCCTACCAGTCCAGCCCTGTCGAAACACAGCACCACCGGCAGTTTCTGCAGTGCCACGTCATGCACTATCTGATCGTATGCCCTCTGAGAGAAAGACGAATAGATATTACAGAAAGGCCGCAGTCCAGCGGCAGCGAGTCCGGCGGAGAATGTCACCGCGTGCTCCTCGGCGATTCCCACATCGAAAAAGCGAGCAGGAAAAAGCTGCGAGAACTCCGTCATCGAGCAGCCGCTCGCCATAGCCGGCGTAATTCCCACCACCCTCTCATCTTTTTCTGCCAATTCACACAAGACCTTTCCGAACACATCCTGATATCGAGGGCATTTGTACTCGCTGAGCTTTCTCTCCCCCGTCTTAGGGTCAAAACGCCCAGGAGCATGCCAAACCCTAGGATCCTGCTCAGCCGGTGCATAACCTTTACCTTTGGAAGTGATACAGTGCAGAACCCTCGCCCCCTTCATATCTTTGAGTTTCTGAAGGATAAGCACCACCTGCTCTATGTCGTTTCCGTTAATAGGTCCGAAATACCTAAGTCCGAGAGACTCGAAGATATCTCCACCCTTGCTTTTGACTATCCAGGATTTGAAAGACCTTACCCACCTCTGCACAAAGCCTCTGAGACGATTATCTCCCAAAATCTCCCAGGTTCTGTTCTTCAAGGAGTTGTAAGTCTCACTCGTGGTGATTCTAAGCAGATGCTTATGCACTCCACCCACAGCCTTGTCTATGGACTGGTTGTTATCGTTCAGGATAATAAGCAGGTTCGCCTTGCTCACACCCGCATTATTCATAGCTTCGTATGCTAATCCCCCGCTCAAGGCCCCATCCCCTATCATAGCCACACATCTCTGCCCGCTGCCTTGTATCCTGGCCGCCTCTGCGTATCCCAGCGCCGCACTGATCGAAGTGGAAGAATGACCCACCCCGAAAGCATCCCACTCGCTCTCTGCCATATTCGGAAAGCCGCTCATCCCATCTTTTTGACGCAAAGTGCGGAAAAAATCCTTCCTGCCCGTCAATATCTTATGTGCATAAGCCTGATGCCCCACATCTATGACGAACTTGTCCGAAGGGGTGTCGTAAACATAATGCACCCCCACTATCAACTCCACCGCACCGAGACTGGAAGCCAGATGCCCCGGGTTATCGGAACAAACCTCGACCATATAGGAGCGTATCTCCGAGCAGAGCTGGCGAAGCTCAGCCATACTCAGTTTCTTGATATCCGCAGGGGTATTTATAGTATCTAAAATCTTCGACATAATCTGCAAAGTTACATACTAAATCACAAATATTGTAAAAAAAGACTAAATTTGCACCCTTGGTAATAATTGTTTAAGTTTCGCAAGTGCGAAACCACCTATGTACGGAGATGCTATAGCATCGACA
>JBJEBS010000068.1:0-2396 GCA_051870275.1 Candidatus Cryptobacteroides sp. | reverse complement strand
GCTGAGAATCATAGGATACTCTCGCGTCGGTTACTACGTCACCGTCCAGAGGAGCCTTTCCGTCGTGGGTAGAAGCCTTGATGGCTACGAGCTCGAAGATATTGTCGGCTCCGATGCCGCTGACTGGCTTTACTGACCACATAGGACGGAACTCAACAGGGAAGAGGTCCTTGGTGCTTCTGAGCAGGGCGTTAACCCTTGCAGTGTCGGCAGCATTGGCATAACCGATGCAGGCACCTCTCTGGGAGTTCGATGGCTGGAGAACGGAGAAGAGAGGGTTGGCCTTCTTATAGTTCTCGAGTTCAGCGTTAGTGTTCTGAGCTGCGATCTCGCTTTCGAGCACGCTCTCTGCAGCTTTTTTCTCGGCAGGAGTTTCGCTCTCTGAGTATTTTCTCAGGGCTTCGTTAGCCTCGAGAAGGAATGGATAGATCTCGCTGTTCTCGTAGGTGGTCCAGAACTCGAGGGAAGCGGTTCCCTGGAGGAGTTTGCGGACACGCTCAGGCTCCTTTACACCAGGAAGTTCTACCAGGATTCGTCCGGTGTTGCCTATTCTCTGGATAGATGGGGAAGCCACGCCGAAACGGTCGATACGGTTACGTAACACATTGAATGAGTTAGCGATAGCGGCATCTGCGTCGGCTCTGATTACAGCGATGACCTGCTCGTCTGTGCTTTCTGGTTTGATGCGGTCACGCATCTCATAGGTTCCGAAGATCTGAGAAAGTCTCTTGCCTGGAGCCACTTCTTTCCAAGCTGCCTCGAAATGGGAGATGAAATCTCCGCGTTCGGTCTTGTCTTTCTGTCTTGCGACTTCGAGAGCCTTGAGGAAATCGGGATCCTGGCTGTTATCTGAAAGTGCTACTACGAGGTCTTCGAGCTGAACCTGGAGCATTACGTTCATACCGCCCTTCAAGTCCAGACCGAGGCTGATCTCTTTAGCTTTTACGTCTTTGTAAGTAAGACCGAAGAATACTTTTTCAGTAGAGATGGAGTCTGTGTACCATCTGGTTTCGTACTTTTTAACCGAGTCGAGGACATAAGCCTGGTCCTCGAGGGCTACATTGCTGAGATCGAAAGCCTCAGCCTTGCTCTCGGCATAGTTCTGGGCTTTCTTCTCCAGAATACCTGACACAGCCGTGAAAGAGAGCTGATAGATGCAGGCGATTGCAAGTACGATGGTGACAAATCTGATTGCGCCTTTACTTTGCATAATGTTTTTATAATTTTTAATATTTAATTTCCTTCATTAAACCATAAAGCCCGCAAATTTACAAAATTTTTCCCATAAAGAAAGGACTAATCCATTAATTTATTATTTTTGTGGGGATAAGCACTAACGCACGGAATGAAGAGACTTTCAGGACCTATTTTGCTCCTTTTTCTTTCGCTTCTTTCCTTCCAGGCTGGAGCCCAGCAGCTTGACAGTCTGGTGAGGGATGCGCAGAGATACAGGGCGAGCTACAGTTACGAAAAAGCGATCAGATGTTATGAATTGGCCCAGGAATTGGCTGCCGATTCGCTTAGTCGTGTGCAATTGGGTGAAGAGAAGCAGAGGTGCGATAGTGTATTGGCCCAGACCCAGCAGGTTCCGGTGCTTAAGGTGGTGGCCAGGGCCCGCTTCTCCGTGAGGGACTTCTTTCTGTATTATCCTCTGCCGGACAAGTCTTTCCGTCAGGTGGAGGGAACGCAGCAGTTTATCTATCACCCGGGTCCCGAGGACGAGCTGTATGTCAGCCAGGACGAGGGCGAGGAGAGACTTTTCTCTATGACTTTCGAAGACAAACTTTACTATTCTGCTGTCAGTGAAGATGGTTACGGGGGTTATGACCTGTATTATTGTGACTGGGATGAGAATCTGGGGGAATGGTCTGAGCCGAAGAATCTGGGGTTTCCTTATTCTTCCGCGGGGGATGACTTTCTCTTTATGGAGACGGATGACGGGATGTTTAATCTCTTCGCATCTAACCGTTCCTGCTCGAAGGATAGCGTATATGTCTATGTGATAGACAAGAATGCTTCTGTGGACTATACCACTTATACCACGGATTCTTCCAGGGTGCAGATGGCCCAGCTCATACCGGACCTGGGAGGAAGCACTTTCGTGGGAGGAACTTCCCTTCCGGACAGCGATCCTTGGGCCGAGCGCTATCAGAAGCTGGTGGAAAGGGAGCGGGAGATATTGGAACTGATGGAGGAGGCGAGCAGTGAGGAACGGCCGACCTACCAGGCCGAGCTGGAACAATTGGCCGAAGACAGGAGCAGGGTGGAGGAGTACATCTTTAATTCTAACGCACGTACGCGCGAGATAAGCGAGGAGGTGGATAGGGAAGTGGCTGGAGTAGAAGGTTCCTTCATCTTCCTGAAGAGGAACATTGGCAAGCCTATAAGACTACATT
>JBJEBS010000067.1:0-2406 GCA_051870275.1 Candidatus Cryptobacteroides sp. | reverse complement strand
CAGAAATCACATTTCCATATACCCGGCATCCCACTATGTAACCTCGCCGGAAAGCATGGAAAATGCCATCAGAACCATCGACGAGGAACTTACCGAAAGAGTTCAGTGGTTCAAGGATCGCGGCAAGCTCCTTGAAGCACAGCGCATAGAGCAGCGTACCCGCTATGATCTTGAGATGCTCAGAGAAATCGGCAGCTGCAAGGGAATAGAAAACTATTCACGCCACCTTGCAGGCAATAAGCCGGGAGAAAGGCCCTATACCCTCATCGACTATTTCCCGGATGACTTTCTCGTAATAATTGACGAGTCTCACGTTATGCTGCCGCAGCTTCGGGCTATGTACGCAGGTGACCGTTCCAGAAAATCCTCTCTGGTAGAGTACGGCTTCAGGCTGCCGTCGGCTCTAGACAACAGACCGCTGAAATTTGAGGAATTCGATGATCTCATCAGTCAGGTGGTATTCGTAAGTGCAACTCCGGCCCAGTATGAAAAAGAAGTTTCCGGAGGTATAAGTGCAGAGCAGATAATCAGACCTACGGGGCTTCTGGATCCGCCTATTGAAATCGTGCCTACAGAGGGCCAGATAGACCACCTCATAGGCAGGATAAAGGAAGTTACCGCTCGTGGTGAGCGCGTTCTGGTGACAACTCTCACAAAAAAGATGGCGGAGAGTTTAACAGACTACCTTAAAGGGGTAAATATAAAGGTAAGATATCTTCACTCTGAAGTGGACACTCTGGAAAGAATGGAGATCATACGAGATTTGCGTCTGGGTGTATTCGATGTATTAGTAGGAATCAACCTGCTGCGTGAGGGACTTGATATCCCGGAGGTTTCTCTGGTGGCTATTCTCGATGCAGATAAAGAAGGTTTCCTGAGAACTGAGACATCGCTCATTCAGACTATCGGCAGGGCTGCCAGAAATGTGGACGGCCGTGTTATCATGTACGCTGACCGGATCAGCGCTGCTATGGATGTTGCAATAAAAGAAACAGAGAGAAGAAGAGCTATTCAGGATGCCTATAACAAGGCTCACGGAATTACTCCGGAGTCGGTAAAGAAGTCGGTTCGTGCAGTTATTGAAGCAACCAAGGTTGCAGAGGAAGTATCCGACTATGTTGGCAAGAGTCCGCTGGAGCTGACGAAGAAGGAACTCACAGAATATGTAAAGAAGCTGGAAAAGGAAATGAAGCAGGCTGCTGCGGACCTTCAGTTCGAGCGTGCCGCTCAGCTGCGTGACCAGATTTTCGAGTACAAGGTAAGACTGTAAGTGTGACCGAATAAAGAAGCTAATAAAGTCATAGATTGGGACAAAATTTATGACCAAAGGAGAAAAACAATATGTCAAAGGACATCGTAATAAAGGGTGCCAATGAAAACAATCTGAAAGGACTGGATGTAACAATTCCAAGAGACAAGATGGTGGTTCTGACCGGCCTTTCCGGCTCGGGAAAATCATCCCTGGCTTTTGATACCATCTATGCAGAGGGACAGAGAAGATATATGGAGAGCCTTTCCTCATATGCCCGACAGTTCCTTGGACAGATGGAAAAGCCAGATGTGGAATACATTGAGGGACTTTCCCCTGCTATTTCCATAGATCAGAAGACGACCAACCGTAACCCCCGCTCCACAGTGGGAACAGTAACGGAAATTCATGATTATCTCAGACTGCTTTATGCCAGAGTGGGCAAACCTCACTGTCCGGTTTGCGGCCGACCTATAACCAGCCAGTCGGTGGATCAGATGGTGGATACCATTATGGCTTTTGAGGAAGGCACCAAGCTGATGATTATGGCACCTGTCATTCGTCAGCGCAAGGGCACTCACGAAAAGATAATTGAGAGAATAAAGAAAGAAGGTTTCACTCGCGTGCGGGTAGACGGCGAGATTAAGATAATTGATGAAGATGAAATCAAGCTGGAAAAAACCTTCAAACATACCATAGAAATCGTTGTAGACAGAATAGTTGTGAAGCCCGGTCAGGAAGGACGAATTTCAGAAGCCTGCGAACTGGCCATAGCTCAGGGAGACGGACTGGTGGAAATCGAAGGTGACTTTTACGATCATCACTACGAAAAGACCTTCAGCACCAAGCTGGCATGCCCTGATCATGGTATCAGCATTGAGGAACTGGAACCGAGGATGTTTTCCTTCAATGCTCCTTTCGGAGCCTGTCCTACCTGTAACGGTCTCGGCTTCACGCAGAAGCTGGACCCTGCCAAGCTCATAAATGAAGAACTTAGTATCAGGGATGGTGCGCTGCAGCCTATTTTCGGAACTATGGAGTTCAGCGGATATTATCGCCAGATAGTGGATGCACTCATTGCAGAGCACGGGGTGGACCCGGATATGCCGCTTAAGGATCTGCCGGAAAGATTCAGAGAGGAGCTGTATTACGGCACC
>JBJEBS010000066.1:0-9087 GCA_051870275.1 Candidatus Cryptobacteroides sp. | reverse complement strand
ACCTCCTTGAGTTCTTCGATTACGGCTCCGCTACTTACCTCTATGGAAGCTATGGAATCTATCTCATCCCCGAAGAAGATCACTCTTACGGCATAGTCGGCTCCACTCAGATACACATCCACCGTGTCTCCCTTAATACGGAAACTGCCTCGGGTGAAATCCCCTTCAGTCCTGGAATAAAGGGCATCCACCAGCCTGTATAGAAAAGAAGTCTGAGTGAGTCTGGCTCCTTTGACCAGATGAATGGTCTGGGCGTGGAAGTCCTCGGGATTGCCTATACCGTAAAGACAACTCACGGAGGAGACCACTATCACATCTCTTCTGCCGCTGAGCAGGGCGCTGGCTGCACTGAGCCTGAGCTTTTCTATCTGCTCATTGATGGAGAGGTCCTTTTCTATATAGGTGTCGGTGGTAGGGATATAGGCCTCCGGCTGGTAATAGTCGTAGTAGGAGACGAAATACTCTACGGAATTGGCAGGGAAAAAAGATTTGAATTCTCCGTAAAGCTGGGCGGCGAGGGTCTTGTTATGGCTAAGCACCAGCACCGGTCGCTGGAGCTTTTCTATCACTCCGGCCATGGTGAAGGTCTTGCCCGAGCCGGTGACGCCGAGCAGGGTGAGATCCCTCACCCCGCTCGCCAGAGCAGCGCTAAGCTGCTCTATAGCCTGCGGCTGGTCACCGGCGGGCCTATACGCTGACTCCAGCTTGAATTTCATAGGATTACTACTTCTTGACAGCCGAATCTATGGACTTGCCATAGACGACATATCTTTGGAACAAGAACTCAGTCACGAAATTCAGAAGCATATTCAGGATAGTGGCAAAATACTCATTCCACCACAGGTTTCCAGTAAAAATATGCTCCAGATAAGTACTCAGAGGAGTAAAGGCGCAATAATACAGAAAAACCAGGAACATAGCCCAGCTGACATTGTTACTGGACTTGAAAGTGAACTTTCTGTTCAAGGTGAAGTTCCACAACACGGAAAGCACCAGGGCGCAGAGGTAAGACAGCCAGTAAGACCATCTCCCTAATTCATTGAACAGCGCAAAGGAGCCAATTTGAATGACTCCCGCGCTGATCGAAAAAGCAACAAATTTAAAAAATCGGATAACTTCCTTTACTTGCATACTCTAAACATAAGCACATCGTGGGAGGCTATGTTCAGTTTGACAGGCTTCTTAGTCTTGATGTCCTTAGCTTTCTTGTCCCAGATATTGTGGGCCTTGCATCCGGCAGGATCAAAAGTCCGGCCACTAAGTTCATCATAGTACTTCAAGGAATTCCAGTCAAGGGTGAGCGTAGCATCTTCAGCGCCACGATTTAACAACATCACGGCCCAGTCCCCGTTAGCGAGAGGTTTGAGCCAATACTCTATACTATCTTCCGTCTTCAACCTGAGGCCCTGCACTCCGAGAGGGTCCTGGTCGATGGCGATAGCCTCCTTGTTAATGATAATCTCTAAAATCTCTTCAGGCATATTCACCACGTCATTTCCCAGAATGAGCGGGGCTGCCATCATACACCAAAGTGAGAAATGAGCCCTGTTCTCAGCCAATGTCAGGCTTCCGTTTCCCACCTGTAACATATCCGGATCGTTCCAGTGCCCCGGATGGGCATAGGCGCGAAGCGGCTCGTTCTTATCTACGATCTCCATTATAGGGATGCCGTGCCACTCGTTAAGATACTGCTCCGGAATTGTATCAAAATAAGGCCAGATATCTCCTGTGGTTCTCCAGGACTGGGCGAACTCCGACACCCACTCCCAAGGCTTCGACTGTCCCCATTCGCACACGCTTAGGAAAATCTCCCTGCCGGTGGATTGAAGAGCATCGTACATCAGCCTGTAAGCTCCCTTAGGATTGATATTTTCAGAGAAACACCAGTCGTATTTCAGATAATCCACTCCCCACTGGGCATAAGTGTAGGCATCCTGGTATTCGTGACCGAAACTGCCAGCATAACAAGCACATGTCTGCCTTCCGGCATCACTGTAAATACCCAGTTTCATACCCTTGGAATGCAGATAATCTGCCAAAGCCTCCAGTCCTGAAGGAAACTTGGCAGGATCCTCATGAATAAAACTCTGTTCATCCCTCTGCCCGTGCCAGCCGTCATCTATGTTCAGATAGACATAGCCCGCATCTACGAGACCCAATTCCACCATCTTGTCGGCGGTATCCATAAGGAGTTTCTCGTCTATGTTAGTCTGGAATTTGTTCCAGGTGCTCCATCCCATCTGTGGGGTCTGGGCCAATTGTGCATGAGAAGACAAGATACTCATACACAAGGCTGCTGCTACTAATGCAATTCTTTTCATACCTATGTTAGTTTTTGTCGTTTGATGCAAAGAATTTCCATTGGAAAATTATTAGGTAGAAAGCCCCGCAGGTAACGCAGGCATCGGCTATGTTAAATACAGGAGGGAAGAAAGTGGCCGAAAACATATCCACCACCCTTCCGAACATAAAAGGAGCATAATCCCATATAAGTCCATAGAAAAGACAATCTATGAGATTACCTATAGCTCCGGCAGTGATGAAGGTAAGACCAATAGGGACACCGGCCGGCACTCCGTCTTTCTTCAACAGCTTGGAAATCCACCAGATAAGAAAGCCGGAAAGCACGATTCGGAAGGCGGACAGCAGGAATTTACCCACCGCGCCTCCGAATGACATCCCGAAGGCCATTCCTTCGTTCTCTACAAAACAGATACGGAACCAGTTTCCGAACACAGGAATCACCTCGCCCAGACTCATATTAGTCTTAACAAGGACCTTGACCACCTGGTCCAGAACTATCAGGAATATGCCTAAAAGCAGGAGTTTGACTCCTTTGGAGAGCTTCATACTTTTAGTTTTTTCCTTGTTTGGCAAGCATCTCCTTGGCCTCGACCGTAAGAGTGGCGTGAGGTACCAGACGAAGCCTCTCCTTAGGAATAAGCTTGCCTGTCACACGGCAGACACCATAGGTCTTGTTCTCGATACGGACCAGAGCCGCCTCCAGATTCTGAATAAATTTATACTGACGCTGTGCAAGCTGACTTGCCTCTTCTTTAGAGCGCTGGGTGGCGCCGTCGTCTTCCACTGTTTTGAAAGAAGGTGAGGTATCATCCACGTCATTGGCTCCTCCGCTCCTGGCCAGTTCCCTGTAAGTGTTATACTCTGCTTTCGCCTTAGCGAGCATATCCTCGATAATGGTTTTGAATTCAGCGAGTTCCTCGTCTGAATAGCGATTTTTAACTTCTTCTGCCATACTATTGACGTTTTACTGTTATTCTAATGTTTTCCTTGTCCCATTCCACAATGGCAGCCTCCTGAGGAGCCTTCTCCAAAGGCTCAAGTTCCAAAGCTGTACTGAGGGTCTGGGAACAGATATATTCCTTATAATCCGAGAGAGCAGCCGCGATCTGACCGTAGGCAGGCTCTGCCGCATAGATGCAGGTAGATATTCTGTCTGTCACATCGAAATCACTCTCCTTTCTAAGATTCTGAATAGGGTGGATAAGTTCACGGGCATTGCCCTCCCTGATAAGAGCTTCGCTTCTGGTGATGTCCAGAGCTATGGTAAGACTGCCTTCGCTTGCCACAAGCCAGCCAGGCATATCCTCGGAAGTAATCTCGTAATCTCCCTTGTTCAGGGTCACATCTCCACCAGGAAGCTGAAGTACGAAGGCGGATTCACTGCGCTCTATGGCGGCTATCAACTCCTGATCTGCCACTGCCAGAGCGGAGGCAATCTCCTTCATCTGCTTGCCGTAAATCTTGCCCAAGGTCTTGAAGTTAGGTTTGATCTTCTTAGTTATAATGCCAATTGTGTCGTGCAGGAATTCCAGTTCCTTCACATTCACCTCGGTAAGGAAGATGTCCTTCACCTTCTCTATATGAGCTTTTACCTTATCGTCTATCACCGGAATCAACACCTTGGCCAAAGGCTTGCGGACATTGATTCCCACCTTCTTTCTCAAGGCCAATACCATAGACGAAGCCTGTTGTGCGAAAGCCATGCTGTCCTCCAGCTCGAGGTCCACCAAGTCCTCCTGCACTTCAGGCATAGGCTGGTAGTGCACGGAATCACTTTCCGGACAGAGATCCGAATAAAGTTGATCCATAAAGAAAGGAGCTATAGGGGCGGCGAGCAGAGCTATGCTCTTAAGTGTCTCATACAGAGTCTGATATGCAGAGAGCTTATCTTCACTCATACCGCTTCCCCAGAGACGTTTCTTATTCAGGCGAATATACCAGTTGCTCAAATCGTCGCAGACAAAATCCTGAATGAGCCTGCCGGCAGAAGTGATGTCATAAGCCTCGTAGGCCTTCTGAACGCCATCAGAGAGGGTATTCAGACGGCTGATGATCCATTTGTCGAACATAGGCCTGTGCGAGCAGTCCACTGCCGGAAGAGCAGGATCGAAATGGTCGATATTGGCATACAATGCGAAGACAGAATAGGAGTTATAGAGGGTACCGAAGAACTTGCGGCGAACCTCGTCCACGCCGGCCTCGTCGAATTTGAGGTTATCCCAAGGCTGGGCGTTAGTGAGCATATACCATCTCAGGGCATCGGCTCCATAGGTATTGAGAGCCTTGAAAGGATCCACGGCATTACCCAGTCTCTTGGACATCTTGTCTCCCTTCTTATCGAGAACCAAACCATTGGAAATTACCCTCTTGAATGCAGGCGTACCACTTACCATAGTGTGTATGGCGTGCATGGTGTAGAACCATCCGCGGGTCTGGTCCACGCCTTCGGCTATGAAGTCGGCCGTAGCCCCGAAGTCAGGAGTATCTTTTCCGCGAAGTCCGGTCTGGGCATAAGGCATGGCGCCGCTGTCGAACCATACGTCTATCAGGTCACTCTCTCTGAACATCTTCTGTCCGCTTTCACTCACGAGGATGATTTCATCCACGTAAGGACGGTGGAGGTCTATCTTGTCATAGTTCTCCTTAGACATGTCTTCAGGGTCGAAACCCTTGTCTGCCAGAGGATTAGACGCCATGTAACCGGCTGATACAGCCTTCTCTATCTCAGCGTAGAATTCCTTCACGGAGCCTATGCACTTCTCTTCCCTGCCGTCGGCACTGCGCCAGATAGGCAGAGGTGTTCCCCAATACCTGGATCTGGAGAGATTCCAGTCCTGAATGTTCTCCAGCCATTTGCCGAAACGTCCGCTTCCGGTAGCCTCAGGCTTCCACTCTATATGGGAGTTCAACTCTATCATCTGCTCGCGGACAGCGCTGGCCCTGATGAACCAGGAATCCAGAGGATAATAAAGGACAGGCTTGTCGGTTCTCCAGCAATGTGGATAGGTGTGCACGTGCTTTTCTATCCTGAAGGCCTTGTTCTCGGATTTGAGCATCACGCAGATGTCCACGTCCAGAGTAGGAGCATCAGCTGGCAGAGAAGAGTCGTAAGCATTCTTCACATATCTGCCCGCCCACTGTTCATAAGCCTGAGTGTCAATCCTTTGAGCCACATAATCAGGATCCAGATCTTCCAGGCGGCAGAACCTTCCCTGAGGATCGACCTGAGCCTGAGGGTTCCCGTCCTTGTCAGTGACATAGAGTCCAGGGACTCCGGCAGCCTTGGCCACCTTAGCATCGTCGGCACCGAAAGTCGGAGCGATATGCACAATACCGGTACCGTCTTCTGTAGTCACATAATCTCCCAGAATTACCCTGAAAGCGCCCTCGTCAGGAGTGAACCAAGGAATCAGTTGCTCATAGCGGATGCCTGCCAGTTCTTTACCCTTGAAAGTCCCAGGCAGCACTTCGTAAGCTATCTTGTCATTAAACCAGGCTGGCACCAGAGCCTGAGCCAGAATATAAGTGGCTGGCTTTCCGGTGTATGGATTAGTGCTGCGCACTTTCACATAATCAATCTCAGGGCCTACGCAGAGGGCGGTATTGCTCGGCAGAGTCCAAGGGGTGGTGGTCCAGGCAAGGAAATACTCATCATCCTTTCCCACTATCTTGAACTGGGCGCAGCAGGTCGTATCCTTCACATCCCTGTAGCAGCCTGGCTGATTCAGCTCATGTGAACTCAGACCGGTTCCTGCCGCAGGACTGTATGGCTGAATGGACTTACCCTTATACAGATAGCCCTTATCGTAAATATCCTTGAGCAGATACCACAGAGTCTCGATATAGCGGTTATCGTAAGTGATGTACGGATCATCCATATCCACCCAGTAACCTATCCTGTCAGTGAGGTTTCTCCACTGCTCGGTGTATTTCATCACCTCCTCCCTGCAGGTCTTGTTATACTCTGCGATACTGATCTTCTTGCCTATATCTTCTTTGGTTATGCCAAGTTTCTTCTCCACTCCGAGTTCCACCGGAAGTCCGTGCGTATCCCAGCCGGCACGCCTTCTTACCAGATAGCCGCTCTGAGTCTTATACCTGCAGATGGCGTCCTTGATGCTTCTGGCCATCACATGGTGTATTCCTGGCATTCCGTTTGCACTTGGAGGTCCTTCGAAAAAGACAAAGGAAGGAGCGCCCTTTCTCAATTCCAAAGACTTCTCGAATGCTCCTTCTTTTTTCCACTTCTCCAGCACCCTGTTACCTGTGCCGACCAAATCCAATCCCTTATACTCTTTGAATGTCATTTTTTTTGTCTATTTTTGAACTTGCAAATATAACGAATTCAAAAAGCAAATACAAATGAACCTACTGGACATCATCCTGCTTGTGCTATTCATCCCAGCCATCATAAGGGGAATCAGCAAAGGCTTCATAGAGCAGATAGTGGCTCTTGCCTCCTTATTCTTAAGCGCTTGGCTCGCTTATCTTTTCTCCAATACAGTCAGTGGCTGGCTGGCCCAGTATATCAGCAACGTATCCCCTCAGATACTCTATGTCATCTCCTTCGTTATAATAATAATAGTGACAGTGGCCCTGCTGAATCTTCTGGCAAGACTCCTGTCTAACATAGTTAAGACCATCTCCCTGGGCTGGATTAACTCTCTGCTCGGCGTGGTCTTGTCCATAGTGAACACGATGTTGATTTTGGGCATCATCCTGATGGCCTTCAAGTCCTTTAACGAATCCACCCTGCATCTGAGCACAGAACTTCTGGATTCATCCATAGTGTACAAGGCCATATCTTCAGTGACAGATGTCCTCTTCCCTTATATAGAAAACCTTTTCAGTCAGATCAGCGATGAAGGCGCCAGAATGTGTTAATCTGATATTGATAGAGACCTCCACCTCGCTTTGCTCAGTGGCTCTGAGTGTAGGAGGCAGTGTGAAAGCATACAGGGAAAGTTCAGAGCCGAAAGCACACACCTCGCTTACCGCAGTTTTCATAAAGGAAGTGATGGAAGAAGGGGGAATTGGCATAAATGACCTGGACGGAGTATGCGTGAGCGCAGGTCCCGGCTCATATACCGGACTGAGGGTGGGAGTGTCGAGCGCGAAAGGTCTGTGTTTCGGAGCAGGGATTCCGATGTTCGCGATGAGCACGACGGAGGTCCTGGCCCGAATGGGATTGGGAGAAGACGTGGATCATATCATCCCTATGATAGATGCCCGAAGGATGGAGGTATATACCGCTGTGTATAAGGTAGATAGCCTGGAGCAAGTAAGCGGGATAGAGGCAAAGGTAATAGACGGGGAGAGTTTTCGGGAGTATCGCGAGAACTCGAAAGTACTATTTATCGGGGACGGGGCCCAGAAATGCTCGGAGCTGCTTGCCGCTCCTGGAATCCGCTTTATACAATGCTGTCCTTCAGCCAGATATATGGCAGAGAAGGCCCAGCAGCTCTTCCTCGAAGGAAATAGTGTGGATACAGCCTACTTCGAGCCTTTCTACCTGAAAGACTTCATCGCCACCGTCTCCAAAAAGAAACTTTAAAGAAGTTTAATTATTAATTAAATTATAAATATCAGACAAATAAAAAGTATTAATAAATTCCTTTCTATTATCAACTTGTTCTTTGAGGGTAGTATGGGGAAGTGATTTCCAAATCTCAGCACTAACTGGTTCCTCTGGAAAAAAAACATCCTTTCCCCCTTCAAACCTAATTACAATGGAAGCTCCTAAATATAGAATATTCAGATTAGCCGCACTCTCATAATCATAATCCTGAGAATATGTCTCTCCAGGACCAACACTGATTTCCATATTAGTAGGAGCACTGCCACAATCCTCTGAATTCGTCCATGAGATATTAGCTTTATACTCAGTATTATTGACATAAACATCGTGAATTAAAGGAATAAAATCCACCACTTTTACTTCTCTATGACTACACGATACTGACAAAAACAACATTAACGACAGGCCACTAAGAAGAATCAATAATCTTTTCATAATTATTCCACAAACCAATAATTATATACTAAATCTAAATCTGAAGCAGGGATTCTCCCTGAATATAAAGTTTCAATTCTTTCCTTCCAATCCTCAGGTGTTTTACAAGTTTTTACCGCTTCTACCAATTCCGGATATGAAAATGCAGAATCAACATTGTCAAAATACTTCTTAGACGGAGAATAATGATATGATTCAAATGTTTCATAATATAGACAAGAAACATTCTTAGTAGGATCAACTAAATCCCTCATAAATCCAGTGTAGCGGTTAACAGAAAACGATCCAGATCCTAAAGTATACGAAGGATATCTTAATGTTGTTAAATATATTTGAACACCTCTGGCCAAACTCTCTTTCACGCTAAGCTCAACTGAATCAAATAACGTCTTATTAAGATCACAATGCATTGCATGTGTTAATTCATGAATAGTTGTTCCATATAGTTGATCAGAAGTCCTATCAGTTGTCGATCTCATACCATAAATATATATCTCTGGACGATCGGCTAGAAAGCCACGCGAATCTTCTGTATAATAGCCTAAATATTCCGCAGACTCATTCGGCAAAACATATATTCTCAAACATGCTTTCCAAAAGCCATTCAATGGAGGTCTAGGAATGCTGGTAGATTGATAATAATACTTTTGAGCAGCTTCAAACACAGCACAATACTTCGAATATTCTCCAGAAAAAGTTTTATATAAAAATGACGTTTTTTTGGCTCACCTGCAAAGTTCCGTGTTTAAGTTATCCAAAGATCTTATAGA
>JBJEBS010000065.1:0-9263 GCA_051870275.1 Candidatus Cryptobacteroides sp. | reverse complement strand
CGGAGGATGACCTCAGGGGCATTGATCTCTATGAGTTTCTTTAGACGGTTGTTACGAATGATAACTCGTCTGTAAAGGTCGTTGATATCAGAGGTAGCGAAACGGCCGCCATCGAGAGGAACGAGAGGACGAAGATCCGGTGGAATAACCGGGATCACCTTCATAATCATCCACTCAGGACGATTCTTGCCGTTTGACTCCTGGAACCACTTGACGATCTGAAGTCTCTTCAGAAGTTCGGCCTTGCGCTGCTGGGAAGACTCTACGGCGAGTCTCTGACGCAGTTCTTTGCCAAGTTCGTTTACATCTATCTCCTTTAAGAGGTCGTAGATACCTTCGGCACCCATCTTGGCGATAAGCTTGTCAGGATCGGAATCCGGAAGGTTCTGGTTCCCCTTGTGGGCGGACAGGATGTCCATCAATTCGTCTTCTGAGAGCAGATCCATCTTGTTGACTTCCTTACACTCGCCAGGTCTTACTACTATGTATTTCTCATAGTAGATGACAGCCTCCAGTTTCTTGGCTGGCAGACCGAGCAGAGCGGAAATCTTGTTAGGAGCGCTCTTGAAATACCAGATATGAGCTACAGGTACGGTAAGGGTAATGTGTCCCATTCTCTCACGGCGCACCTTCTTCTCAGTAACCTCCACGTGACATCTGTCGCAGACTATTCCGCGGTAACGGATGCCCCTGTACTTGCCGCAGTAGCACTCGTAATCCTTGGTAGGTCCGAAAATCTGTTCACAGAAAAGACCTTCCCTCTCAGGCTTGTAGGTTCTGTAGTTGACAGTCTCAGGCTTTACAACCTCTCCGCAGGACCTCGCTGTGATGTCCTCCGGAGAAGCCAGAGAGATGCTGATTGTCTGGAAATTGCTCTTAACCTTTGTCTCTTTATTATTGAAAGTAGGCATATTTCTATCTAATCAAATCGTTAATTAATCCAGTGTAACCTTAAGACCAAGACCTCTGAGTTCGTGCAGGAGCACATTCAAAGACTCTGGGATACCGGCTGGCGGCATAGGGTCGCCCTTGACGATAGCCTCGTAAGTCTTGCTTCTGCCGGTAACGTCGTCGGATTTTACTGTAAGTATCTCCTGAAGGACATTGGCTGCACCGAATGCCTCGATGGCCCATACCTCCATCTCTCCGAAACGCTGACCTCCGAACTGAGCCTTACCACCCAGAGGCTGCTGGGTAATAAGAGAGTAAGGACCGATAGAACGGGCGTGCATCTTGTCGTCAACCATATGGCCAAGCTTGATCATATAGATGACACCCACTGTAGCGCACTGGTCGAAATAGTCTCCGGTACCACCGTCACGGAGCTGGGTCTTGCCGAAACGTGGAAGACCAGCCTTGTCGGTGAGATCGCAGATCTCGTCGATGCTGGCACCATCGAAAATAGGAGTGCTGAACTTGACACCCAGTTTCTCGCCTGCCCATCCGAGCACGGTCTCGTAAATCTGACCGAGGTTCATACGGCTTGGCACACCGAGAGGGTTCAGAACGATATCTACAGGCGTACCGTCGGCCAGGAACGGCATATCCTCCTGGCGGACAATCTTAGCCACGATACCCTTGTTACCGTGACGTCCGGCCATCTTGTCACCCACGGTGATCTTACGCTTCTTGGCCACATATACCTTAGCGAGCTGCATGATTCCGTTAGGAAGTTCGTCACCGACCTTAATCTTGTCTATCTCGCGCTTGCAGATAGCCTCTTCTGTCTTGTAGGTCAGACAGTAATTGTTAATAAGGTCGCGAATCATCTCGCTGTTATGAGGGTCTGAAGTCCAGTCGCTGGAATTCACGTTCTGGTAATCTATGCTCCTGAGAAGATCTGCGGAGAACTTCTTGTCCTTGGCGATAAGTTCCACCCCGAAGAGGTCGAATACTCCGTTGCTCTTGCGGTTCTTCGTAAGAACGAGGAGTCTCTGGATGAAGTCTGCGCGAAGACGCTCAGCCTTCTGTTCGAACTCTGCCATCCTGAGACCGATTCTGGTATTCTGATCTGCCTTGGAAGAACTCTTGCGTCCTGATTCCTTAGCAGGCTTGGAATAAAGCGCAGTCTTGATGACAGTACCTGAAAGGGAAGGATTGGCCTTCAGGGAAGCATCCTTCACATCGCCGGCCTTCTCACCGAAGATAGCCTTGAGGAGTTTCTCCTCAGGTGAAGGATCGGTCTCTCCCTTAGGCGTAATCTTACCTATCATGATGTCACCTGGCTCGATGTGGGCACCTACCATCACTATACCGTTCTCGCAGAGTCGCTTGGTAGCATCGTCGCTTACATTAGGAATATCGGCTGTGAGCTCCTCCATACCGCGCTTGGTATCACGTACCTCTGTGAGATACTCGTCCACGTGGATGGATGTGAGCACATCCCACTTGACCATCTCCTCGGAGAGCACGATGGCATCCTCATAGTTGTAACCCTTCCATGGCATGAATGCCACCATAAGGTTACGTCCGAGTGCCAATTCTCCTCCCTGAGTGGCATAGCCCTCAGTGAGTACCTGTCCTGCGTGCACCCTGTCACCCTTGCGTACGAGCGGAATCAGATTTACTGTAGTGCTCTGGTTGGTACGACGGTAGTTAGGGAGCTTATAAACAGTCTCGTCGGCGCTGAAGCTGACGAATTTCTCTTCCTCTGTAAGATCATACTTGATGCGGATTTCATTGGCATCCACATAAGATACGGTACCCTCACGCTCAGCCACGAACTGAGTGCGGCTGTCCTTGCAGACTCTCTCTTCCAGACCTGTACCCACGATAGGTGACTCAGGTTTGATAAGAGGAACTGCCTGACGCATCATGTTCGCACCCATCAATGCGCGGTGGGCATCGTCATGCTCGAGGAATGGAATGAGGGAAGCAGCCACAGAAGCCATCTGGTTAGGAGCCACGTCCATATAATCCACTTCTTCCTTGGTAACTACAGGGAAGTCTGCCTCAAGACGGCACTGGATACGCTCGGCGAGGATATTGCCTTCATCATCCATCTCGACATTGGCGAGGGACACGAGTTTATCCTCTTCCTCCTCTGCACTCATGTATTTATAACCCTCGCCACTCAGATCCACCTTTCCGTTCTCTACATTTCGATAAGGAGTCTCGATGAAACCGAGAGAATTGATGCGGGCATATACGCAAAGTGAGGAGATAAGTCCGATGTTAGGACCTTCCGGAGACTCGATAGGGCAAAGACGTCCATAATGGGTATAATGCACGTCTCGAACCTCGAATCCGGCACGGTCACGGCTCAAACCTCCAGGACCCAGGGCGGAAAGACGTCTCTTGTGAGTAATCTCGGCAAGAGGGTTGGTCTGATCCATAAACTGGGACAGCTGGCTGGTACCGAAGAAGGAGTTGATAACTGAAGACAGAGTCTTGGAGTTAATCAGGTCAATAGGCTTGAACTGCTCAGAATCCCTTACGTTCATTCTCTCGCGGATGGTACGGGCCATACGGCTCAGACCTACGCTGAACTGGTTAGCGAGCTGTTCACCTACTGTACGGACACGACGGTTGCTGAGGTGGTCGATGTCGTCGACGGTAGCCTTGGAATTTATGAGCTGAATGAGATACTTGATGATCTCAATGATATCAGTATTCGTGAGAACACGGGTGGACGGATCGATATCCAATCCGAGTTTCTTGTTAAGACGGTAACGTCCTACATTACCCAGATCATATCTCTTCTCTGAGAAGAAGAGTTTGTCGATGACGTCGCGGGCAGTATTCTCATCAGGTGGTTCAGAATTGCGAAGCTGCTTATAAATATAGCTGACAGCTTCCAATTCAGTATTGGTAGGGTCCTTCTGCAATGAGTTGAAGATGATGCTGTACTCTGCAGTGCTGGCCTCATCTTTCTGGAGAAGGATGGATTTGGTATCCGTATCGAGAATGGCTTCGATGGAATCGTCATCCAATTCCTCGCCTCTCTCGACGATAGGATTTGTACGTTCAATAGGAATTACCTCACCGGTATCTTCATCTTCGAAGTCCTCCACCCAAGTCTTAAGAACTTTAGCGGCGAGTCTGCGACCCTTGTTAGCTTCGAGATTCTCCCTGCTGACCTCTATCTCGTCAGCGAGGTTGAAGATGTCGATGATATCCTTGTCAGAGTTATAACCGATGGCCCTGAGAAGAGTAGTTACCGGAAGTTTCTTCTTACGGTCGATATAAGCATACATCACATTGTTGATGTCGGTAGCGAACTCAATCCAGGAGCCCTTGAAAGGAATGATACGGGCTGAATAAAGCTTGGTACCGTTAGTATGCATGCTCTGGTCGAAGAATACACCAGGAGAGCGGTGAAGCTGAGAGACGATGATACGCTCCGAGCCGTTGATTACGAATGTGCCGGCTGGAGTCATATAAGGGATATTACCAAGGAACACGTCCTGTACCATGGTGTCGAAATCCTCGTGCTCAGGGTCGGTGCAAGAAAGACGAAGCTTCGCCTTCATAGGCACACTGTAAGTCAAGCCTCTCTCGAGACACTCTTCGATAGAATACTGAGGGGGATCGATAAAGTAATCGATAAACTCTAGTTTATAGTTATTCCTCGTATCCTCAATTGGGAAAATTTCCTGGAATACCTGGTACAGCCCTTCATTTTTTCTGTTCTCCGGAGTGGTCTCAAGCTGGAAGAAATCACGGAATGATTTCAGCTGGACCTCGAGCAGATCAGGATAATCCAATATTTTTGATGTGGCGAAATTTATACGCATTGAGAAAAAAACTTTTAATACGGAAAAAAGGTTTAGAGCCTATTACCCCAGCTCTAAACCTGTTGAGTTCCCTTTTTCAAGCAGGGAAGAAGCTGAACTTATTTAAGTTCAACCTCTGCACCAGCCTCCTCAAGAGTAGCCTTGAGCTGCTCGGCCTCTGCCTTGGAGATCTTCTCCTTAACGGTAGAAGGAGCACCGTCAACGACGTCTTTAGCCTCCTTAAGACCAAGTCCAAGAGCCTCTTTGATGACCTTGATAACCTGGAGCTTGGCAGCACCAGCTGACTTGAGGATTACATCGAATTCGGTCTGCTCAGCCTCAGCCTCGCTGCCGTTACCACCATCAGAAGCTACAACGACTGCAGCGGCTGCTGGCTTGATACCATATACTTCTTCGAGAACTTGTGCAAGTTCCTGAACGTCTTTTACAGAAAGGTTTACCAACTCTTCTGCAAGGGCTTTAACATCTGCCATAATTATATACTTTTTTAATTGTTAATATTTACTTGATAATTAAGCCTCAGCAACTGGTTCTGCTTCTGGGGAGGCTGCTTCAGCAGGAGCTGCGGTGAAGATCTTCTCATCCTCAACTTTTCCCTCAGCAGCATTCTGAAGGGCAGAAACCACGTTGCGGATAGGAGACTGGAGAAGACCGATGATATCACCGATGAGTTCTTCCTTGGTCTTGATAGCTGCGAGCTGATCAAGTTTGTCTGCTCCCAAATAAGCGCAACCCTGTACATAGGCACCCTTAACCTCAGGCTTTGGAAGGCCCTCCTTGCGGAGTTTCTTGATAAGCTTGCCTGGAGCGGCAGGTACTGTGGTGTACATAATGGCGGTATTACCTATAAGCGCAGCGCTAAGAGATCTGATCTCTTCATTATCACTGGCTGAGATAACGTGATTGAAAAGAGTGTTCTTTACAACACAAAGTTTGACACCCTGGTTGAAGCACTCGCGGCGAAGCTTGGTAGTCTGACTTGCAGTAAGTCCTGAGATATCTGTGATATAGAAATCAGGATATTCGCTAAGCTGAGCTGAGATGCTTTCAATAATCTGATTTTTAAGTTCTTTCTTCATAGTATTGAATTTTTACTCAGCACCGTTAAGGAATGCCTTCAAGTCAATTTTTATACCTGGGCTCATAGTGGTGCAGATAGAAGCACCGAGCATATAGTTGCCCTTCAAAGACTGAGGTTTAAGCTTACTGATGGCATTGATAACCTCAGCAGCGTTCTCCTTGATCTTCTCAGGAGCAAATGAAACCTTACCGATAGCCGTGTGAATAATTCCGGTCTTGTCAACCTTAAAATCGATCTTACCACCCTTTACTTCCTTTACGGCGTTTCCTACTTCCATAGTAACGGTTCCGGTCTTAGGGTTAGGCATAAGTCCGCGAGGACCGAGAACTTTACCCAAAACACCGACTTTAGCCATAACAGAAGGAGTACAGATGATGACATCGACATCGGTCCAACCGTTCTTGATCTTCTCGCAATACTCGTCCAGACCTACATAGTCTGCACCTGCAGCCTTAGCCTCTGCCTCCTTGTCCGGAGTACAAAGCACGAGGACGCGTACAGTCTTACCGGTTCCGTGAGGAAGGGTAACGACGCCACGAATCATCTGGTTAGCCTTACGAGGGTCAACACCGAGGTTAACTGCGAGTTCTACTGAAGCATCGAATTTGGTGAATGTAACACCCTTCAAAAGATTACAAGCCTCAGTAAGAGAATATGCCTTAGATGGCTCATAAGTAGCCAAGGCAGCTTTTTGATTCTTTGTTAATTTGCTCATAATGCTTGCATCCTTTAAATGTTCTCAGGGAATTCTCCTGTAACGGTGATACCCATACTTCTTGCAGTACCTGCCACCATCCTCATAGCTGAAGCGAGGGTGAAACAGTTGAGATCCGGCATCTTGCCTTCAGCGATTTCCTTTACCTGATCCCAGGTGATAGATGCAACCTTGTTACGGTTAGGCTCACCGGAAGCTGTAGTAATATGAGCTGCTTCCTTAAGTGATACTGCAACCGGTGGTTGCTTAACTTCAAAAGTGTAAGACTTATCACTATAGACGGTGATAACTACAGGAAGAATCTTGCCTGCCTGTGCCTGCGTAGCTGCATTGAAAGCCTTGCAGAAGTCCATAATGTTAAGGCCCTTTGAACCGAGAGCCGGTCCTACCGGAGGTGCTGGATTAGCAGCTCCACCTTTGATTTGAAGCTTGATATATCCGGTAATTTCTTTTGCCATAATACTTTGTTATTCTTTAGTTACTTGTGTAAAGCTGAGCTCAAGCCCTGTCTTTCTGCCGAAAATGACGACACTAACCTTCACTTTGCTTCTGTCTTCCAGAATTTCGTCAATTGTGCCACTGAATCCAGCGAAAGGACCGTCAGTAATCTTCACGGACTCGCCAACTTCATAGTTGACTACAGCCTGCGCAGCACTGTCAGCGTTTTCGTCCTGGATACCCAGAATCATCTGGGCCTCTTCCTCACGGATAGGCACCGGAATCCTCTCGGTCTGGGCGCCGATGGTTTTCTTTTCTGTCAGAAAACCTGACATTCCTGGAACCAGATTACGGATGATGTTCTCAAGTTTGGCACAGAGCTCACACTGAATAAGGACATAGCCAGGATACAGCAGCCTGTCGGCTACTGTTCTCTTCCCGTTACGGGTGACGATCTCCTTCTTCACAGGTACAAGCACCTGTCCCACTTGTTCAACGAGGCCACTCCTCTCTATTTCTTTCTGGAGATATTCTGCAGCCTTTTTTTCTTTTCCGCCTGCTGTCCGCAGAACATACCATTTCATTTCGCCCATAGAAGTACGATAATTACAATGTATAGATTACAGACATCAGAGATTGGAAAGCGAGGTCTATAAGCCAGAGCACGACGGCAAGGATGACTGTGGTGACCATAACCAGAAGAGCAGAACTCTGAAGTTTGCTCCAGCTCGGCCAGGTAGTCTTCTTGGTCAGCTCTACAAAAGACTCTTTAAAATAGTTAGTAAACTTACCCATCTTTACATTTAATGGACACGGCAGATTGGAAGCGGAAAGTCGTGTCTGTTAAACAATAATCAAAGCGTAACCTTTGATATCTTGCAGGGGAAGCAGGATTCGAACCCACATCGACGGTTTTGGAGACCGCTGAACTACCCTTGTTCTATTCCCCTAAAAGAGGTGGATTCCCTCGGAGGGGAAACCACCTTAGAATTTATTAGGCGATGATCTTAGTTACCTGACCTGCACCTACTGTACGTCCACCCTCACGGATAGCGAAACGAAGACCTTCGTTAAGAGCTACTGGAGTGATAAGAGTAACATCGATCTCTACGTTGTCACCTGGCATAACCATCTCTACACCTGCAGGGAGGGTAATCTCACCGGTAACGTCAAGAGTACGGATGAAGAACTGAGGACGATACTTGTTGTGGAATGGAGTGTGACGACCACCCTCTTCTTTCTTCAGGATATAAACCTGACCGAGGAAGTGAGTGTGAGGAGTGATGGAACCTGGCTTGGCGATAACCTCACCACGTTTAACCTCCTTCTTGTCGATACCACGGAGGAGAAGACCTACGTTATCTCCAGCCTCACCCTGATCGAGGAGCTTGCGGAACATCTCGACGCCAGTTACGACAGTCTGCTTAGGCTTCTCGCTGAAACCAACGATTTCTGCAGGGTCATTGACGTGGATGGTACCAGTCTCGATACGTCCGGTAACAACGGTACCACGACCGGTGATAGAGAAGATATCCTCGATAGGCATAAGGAATGGCTTCTCGTTCTCACGAACTGGAAGTGGAATGTAGGTATCAACAGCGTCCATAAGTTCCTTTACCTTCTCAACCCACTGAGGCTCTCCGTTAAGAGCACCAAGAGCTGAACCACGGATTACAGGAGCATTGTCACCGTCGAAGTCATATTTGTTAAGAAGATCACGAACCTCCATCTCTACGAGCTCGAGCATCTCCTCGTCGTCAACAAGGTCAACCTTGTTAAGGAAAACGACCATCTTAGGAACGTTAACCTGCTTTGCAAGCAGAACGTGCTCGTTAGTCTGAGGCATAGGACCGTCAGTAGCGGCTACTACGAGGATAGCACCGTCCATCTGAGCGGCACCGGTAACCATGTTCTTCACGTAGTCAGCGTGACCTGGGCAATCGACATGCGCATAGTGACGATTAGCTGTCTGGTACTCAACGTGTGAAGAGTTAATGGTGATACCACGCTCTTTCTCTTCTGGAGCGTTATCGATCTGATCGAATGAACGAGCTTCGCTGAAGCCCTGATCTGCCAGCACCTTGGTGATGGCAGCGGTAAGAGTTGTCTTACCGTGGTCAACATGGCCAATTGTACCGATGTTAACATGAGGTTTTTCCCTCTTAAATACTTCTTTTGCCATAATATTATGTATAAAGTTTTATCTGTTATTATTTCAATACATAAAAAAAGAGCCGATGATGGGATTTGAACTCATGACCTCATCCTTACCAAGGATGCGCTCTACCCCTGA
>JBJEBS010000064.1:0-2481 GCA_051870275.1 Candidatus Cryptobacteroides sp. | reverse complement strand
TGAAAGAAATCTCTATGTCCTTGCGCTTGAGAAAATCCGAGAACTTACTCATTATTTCTTAGACAAAGAATTGTCTGATATGAACTTATCTAATGTACTTCCGTCGTCGATGCTCCGCACGCAGTCCGTCAGCACACTCACTTTCTGGGCCGGCACATAGTTAAGAAGATTGGCCGTGCTCTCCTTCACGCAATAGTCTCCGGCGATGCCGCACACATCTATCTTCTTGCTGTTTATAAGCCAATTATAAATCACTCCTTCGCGGTCCAAGTCCTCGAATGCGCCGTACTGCTCCTTGTCGATTTCTTGGCCTTTGAGGAATATCTGCACCTGCTTTTCTCCTCGGGCCAATATCTTCGCGAAGCAGTCTGGTAGCCCTGCGCCCTGCGTAAACGCCACACAGTGACTTGTCCATATACCTCCCTGCGCTGCAAAGGAACAGTGGTTCCCCGGATGCCAATCCAGCGTGAACACCACCGCGTCGTAATTATCTGCCAATGCGGCTATCTTCTCTGGAAGCACCTCGCTTCCAGCTACATACAATGCCCCTGTGGGGTCGAAAAAGTCCCTTTGGACATCCACCACTATAAGAAGATTCTCTATTTCCATCTTCACTTCCGAATTAGTCTTGCAGGAAATGCAGCATGCAGCCAGCATCATTCCTGCCATAATCTTGAATATTTTATTCATGGCGCAAAAATACATAAAAATTACTTATTTTTGTGACTATGCTTATAGTTTTGGAAGGACTTGACGGGGCTGGGAAATCGACCCAGGTCAAGAAGTTGAAGAAATATCTGACAGAGAAATGCGGAGAACTGGAATATATCCATTTTCCCCGCTATGACGCGGAGGTATATGGAGAACTTATTTCCCGTTTCCTGAGGGGTGATTTCGGGGATAACGACTCGGTTCATCCGCAACTTGTGGCACTGCTGTTCGCAGAAGACAGGCACGGAGCGGCGGCAGAGCTCAAGAAAAAATTGGCAGAGGGAAAGACTGTCCTTCTGGATCGCTACGTATATTCAAACATAGCGTACCAATGCTCTAAACTCGCTGATGCTCAGGAAGCTGAGAGGCTGAGGAGGTGGATATTCGATACGGAATACAAGGTCTTCGGGGAGCCGGTTCCGGAGCTGAACGTCTTCCTGGATGTGCCTATAAGTTTCGTGGAGCAGAACCTGTCGGCTCAGAGAAAAGGGGATGACAGGTCTTATCTGGAAGGGGCTAAGGACATTCACGAGGCTTCCATAGACTTCCAGCAGAAAGTTAGGAATATGTATCTGAGACAGGCGGAGGAGGACCCTTCGTTCAAGGTCCTGGACTGTAGGGACGAAGAGGGTAAAATGGCTGATGCTTCGGTGATATTCAATAAATTAAAAGCTCTGGTAGATGAAGTTTTATAATTTTATCAAGAGGCTCTGCGCCTTCATTCTGGGCTCTGTCTTTCTTATAGGCGGAATGTTCAAGCTGATGGATCCGGTGGGAAGTGCACTGGTGATGGAATCCTATTTCTCTTTCCTGCACTTAGGCTTTCTGAACTTCGCATCGACGGGATTGGCATTGTTCTTTAATCTCCTGGAGTGTTTTATAGGTGTGGCTCTGATAAGTGGAATCTGGCTGCCGCTGGTGAGGATGATTAGCCTGGTGCTGCTGATTTTCTTTACTTTCCTGACCCTGCTTCTGCTGATTTTCAATCCAGAGATGGATTGTGGCTGTTTCGGGGAGGTAGTGCATCTTACTCATCTGCAGAGTTTTCTGAAAAATATAGTCTTGCTTGGCCTGTGGGCGGTGGCTTTCCTGCCATTCTTGAGACAACATCCGCGTCCACTATACCGGAAGATAGTCAGCTGGACGGTTTATGCTCTGATCTTGGCATTCACGGTGTTCTCCTTTATAAGACTGCCGCTGCTGGATCTGACTGACCTGCATACCGGAACCGAACTTTCGGAAGGAATGATTCCTCTCAGGGATGAGAGCGGGGAGTATATGGATAATCTGCTCCTTCGAGGAAGAGTGGCAGTGATTTCTGTCTATAAGTATGCCAAGGCCGACTCCACTACCATAGCGCAGATTAAAAGCAATGCCCGTAAGGCTGGAATCAGGACGGTGGTGGCAGTGAGCGGGGACCTTCCTTTCGAAGGGATTAACTACTATAAATCTGACAGAAAGACTCTTATGAGTCTTAACAGGGCGAATATGGGAGTTAGTTTCATATCCGGAGGGCAAGTGGCTCAAAAATGGACTCCGAAGGAATTCCTTTCTCTGGAGACAGACGAATTGAAAGAAATCGCCGGAACCGACCCGTCGGAACTCGTGGTGGATGAAGCCCTTCAGGGAAGAAGAATATTCGAGGTGCTGGCTTTAGTCTTCTTCGTACTGCTGCTTATATAACATTACTCAAGTTTCGCAAGTAAATAATTATCTAATATTAAGAGATTTGTGCTGCTTGCAAACTTTTCTTTCCCACGCACATTTCTC
>JBJEBS010000063.1:0-9275 GCA_051870275.1 Candidatus Cryptobacteroides sp. | reverse complement strand
GATATAAGCAGCATCCTCGGCGACATATACTGCCATACCGGCATTCTGCTCGTAGTTGGTTCCACCCCAGTCCTCAGAGTTGTAAAGTCTGAAATTCAGGAAATAACCGTCATCCTCTGGAAACATAGTCCAGTTGTCGAGATTGTTCACATCGAAAATGGCAAGACGGGATCCTGACCATCTGGTATAAGCGCACTGATATGCAAGAGCAAGCCAATTCTCTCCATTAACAGTGAATGGCTGATAGTTCAGCACGCGTGGTCCGAAGTTCTCAGAAGGGATAGAGTAAACATCCATATCAGGAGTTACCATATCGAAGCCTGCATAGCAGGTCTCCTCTTCACCGGTATATTTGGTGTAACCGAAGTAAAGATTGGCATCAGGCTCTGTAGATACCCTCTTGACCATACACTTGGTCCAGTCTTCCTTCACACCAGCATATCTGGTGATTACAGGCTCCTTGGAAGGAACGCCGTCGTTGAACTCCCAGCAATAGTAGTTGCTGCTGTTAGGAGCAGTGGCATATACATAAGCCTTGCCGCTCTTGAGGTCACCCACGAGGCTGGCTCTCTCTCCCAGATCAGTAGGAAGAATGAGGCCGATAGTCTCATCTGTGAGGTAATCGATAATAGGGCCTTCCCAGCTGTCGGTAGAAGGATCGTAGATATAGAGTCTGAATCCTGCACCATACATATTGTAACGGGTAGCTACCAGACGGCCGGCTGCATCCACATGTATCTGAGCGATAAGGCTGGTAGGAGTATTAATCTCCTTAACTGTCTCACCAGTAAGTCTGTCGAGGATTTTGATCTTGTCACCTACATTCTGAACTGCATCGAGGACATAGAGATAATCGTCGTCCACTGCGAGGTTCAGCCAGTGGGTGTACTGGCACTGGAGGGCATTGTTGTCCTTGGTCCAGAGTTTCTCCACACGGATACGGGGATATACGTACTCGATCTTGATGGTATTGGTCTGAGTAGAACCGTCAGCCAGAACCACATTGATCACGTAAGGCTCGGTAAAGTCGATGATAGAAGGAACTGCAGGGTCTGCATAGCAGTCGTTGTCGAAGCTGGCATAAGCCTCGAGAGCAGTGATATCCACAGGATTCTCATAAGAAGATGGAATCTGCACGATAATGACCTCGTCAGGAGCATAAGGTCCCTTCTTGGTGGCGCTGTACTCACCTGGCTCTTCAGGAATCTTTACTACGAAATTCAAAAGGCCGCCTCCCTTAGGAGTTTCTACTTTCGGCTCATTGCAGGATACGAGGGCTGCTGCCATGAACAATCCTGCGAACAAAATACTTTTTTTCATGTTTTTTAAGTGTATTAATGAGTTAGTTAATAATTATTTCCATTCATCGAACTGCTCCAGTGCCTCATTTCTCTGAGTCTCTACCAGAGGAATAGGGAAGCGTTCGTATTTGTCCAGATATTTGATAGTCTTATTATCTGCTGAGAACACTGTGTATGTACGTTCTTCGCCGTTCATCACTGGTTTCGCTCCTTTGCGCTTGGTATTGTTCAGCGTCTGCTTGGCCAGGCCCCATCTTCTCAGATCCCAGAACCTGTGTCCTTCGAATGCCAATTCCACCGCTCTTTCCCTGCGCAACTCTTTCATCAGCTCAGCTTTAGTGGCAAAGCTTTCCGGAGCAAAACCTGCCCTCTCCCTTACCTGATTCAGCTTGTCCGCAGCGTCTCCCAACCTGTTCAACTCTGCCAAAGCTTCTGCGTGAATGAGAAGCACCTCTGCATATCTCATATAATAATAGGTGAGGTCACTCTCGGAAAAACCTACGGTCTGGGAAGGGTCGAAGAGTTTTCTCATATAATAACCGGTAGAAGTTGAACCGCCTGAAGAAGATACTCCGTCTGTAGTGCCTTCCCTCATATCGAGAGTTCTGTTCTTCCATTTGGCTCCATCGTAAAGAATTGAAGCATAGAATCTTGGCTCTCTCCCTTCGTAAGGATGGGCTGCCATCTCCGGATCGTCCCAGCTGAACTCCCTTCCGTCAGCCATCCTGTACATGGCGACCAGATTCTCGGTAGGGCTGGCCTGAGCATAAGCTCCGTCCCCTGGTGGGCAGTAAAACTTATCGAAGGTATAGGACAGGGAAGGATAGGAATAGCCGTACTCCACAATGCTTTCCTTGCTGACGCCCTTGGCACGGGTGTAGAGGAAAAGATTGGCATAATCCTTCTCAAGCTCGTAGAGATTCAGGTCTTCGATGGCCTGGCAGGCCTTCTCAGCCTCATCCCAACGGCCGGCATAGAGCATAGCTCTGGCTTTCAGACCAAGCGCAGCTCCCTTGGTAAGTTTTCCGGCATCGTCGGTCTCAGGCAAGTATGTGGCTGCATAATCGAGGTCTTCCGCTATAAAATCCCAGCACTCATCAGGAGTGCAACGGTCGAAATACTTCTCTCCCATAGGAGGCAGCTCCTTCCAGAGCACCACACTCGCACCGAAACGTCTGGCCATCTGGAAATAAACATGGGCACGGAACCAGCGGACCTGTGCCTCTGCGTAATTCTTAAAGTCCTCTGAGAGGGCGTCGCCGTACTTGTACATGGAATCCAGGAAACGGCAGACCTCCAGTGCCCAGGTATGACCCCAGCCCCAGTTGTTGAAAAGATTGTTGTCAGGGCCGACAGTTACGGTACCATAGAGAAAATAATTCTCATCTGACATAGGAGAATTCATTCTCATTATGTCACTGCAACACTCGTCGCTGATAGCACTGTTATAGTAATCCTGTCCTATGAGAGGATAGAATTTGTTCACATAGAGCTGGGCGTTGGCCTCACTGGACCAGGCGACCTTTTCGGAATATCTGTCAGTGAGTTCCGGCTCCATAGAACAGGCAGTAAGGATAGCAGCTGCCGCGATATATAATATATTCTTTTTCATGCTCTTAGAATTTAAGGTTAACACCGAACTCGAAGGTCATCTGCTGCGGATAATAACCCTGGTTAACGTCAGGCATCTCAGGGTCAAGGTATGGCAGATGGGAGAAAGTAAGGAGGTTACCTCCTGCGAAATAGAATCTAACGGTCTCCAGACCTGCTTTCTTAAGCAGTTTTTCCGGAATGCTGTAACCGAGCTGCAAGGACTTGAGTCTCAGGTAAGAACCGTCCACAATCCACCAGGAAGACCACTTTCCACCGTTGGCCCTCTCCTCTATTCTAAGTCGAGGATACTTGGCATTAACGTTCTCAGGAGTCCAGGAATTCTCCAGAAGGTACTTAGGAGAGTTGCCGTCGAAAGCGAAAGGTTTGGTGTAGAAGGTGTTGTCATAAATACCGTCACGGTCGGTGTAACAACCGCATAGAGGCACATCGCAGATAGCTGCACCCTGAAGGAAGATATCCAGATCGAAACCCTTCCAGTAGAAGTTCATATTCAGACCGAAGATCATCTCCGGAGTACTGCTACGTCCGATTACGACCTTGTCCTGTCCCCAGGTGATTCGGCCATCCTTGTTTTTATCCAGCAATTTGATATCTCCTACAAGTGTAGGTCCGTAAAGAGCACTGGTCTTTATCTCCTCTTCGCTCTGGAAGAGTCCCAAAGCCTGGAATCCATAGTATTGGCCCATAGGATTTCCGACCTCCTTCTGATATGAAGGAATGTTAGGGTCTTCAGTCATCTTAAGAATCTTGTTCCTCGCCCAGGATACATTACCCCTTATATTATAGTGGAACTCATCGATATGATTCTCGTGGGAAAGGACCAGCTCGAAACCTCTGTTGTCATGAGAACCGTAGTTCACATAGGTCGGATAGTAAGAGCCCATGGAAGGAGGGAAGATACCGGACTGGGCTTCGAGTTTATTGTTGGTAATGGAATAGAAGGCATCAAGTTCCACTCCGAGAAGGCCCTTCCACAACCTGGCGTCCACACCGAGGTTGAAGGTGTCGGTAGTCTGCCATTTGAGGGCTGTATTGACCGGAGAAGATGGAGAGATGTAATAGGAAGGCTTGTTTCCAATCATCACTACAGGATCACTGCCCATTCCCATCGTGGCCAGATAAGAGTAGGAATATCCCAAGGACCTGTCACTTCCCAGGCGGCCTGCTGAAAGTCTGACTTTCAAATTGTCCACCACATCCTTCAAGTCGTAGAAGAAGTCCTCTTCTGAAATTTTCCAACCCACTGACACGCCAGGGAAAAGACCCCAGCGGGACTCGGCAGGAAGGTAAGGAGTAGCATCGGCACGGACAGTCATCTCGAAGAGATATTTCTCCGCATAGTTATAATTAAGTCTGGCTACTACACCGCTGCGCTTGTCCATACTGTGTCCACCGTTCACCAGGGACTCGATAATGGTCTGACCGAAGCTGATGTCCATAATGTCAGTAATCTCATAGCCGCGCATACCGGCAGAAAGACTCTCCGAGCCATTCTGACTGAATTCATAGAGCAAGAGGGCATCCAGATTGTGCTCACCGAAACTTGCCGTATAAGTGATGGTCGGACGGAGCATCCAGGAATAGCTGGAGACTTTCCACTCGTTTACCTGGGACTCTCCGTTGGAGAGGTGACGAGCCCAGGATTTGGTCCAGGTTCTGGTATCTTGATTCCAGACATTGAGCTGATAAGCCAGCTGGGCTATCTTCTTGGTCTGGGATCCGAAGTCGTAAGAGGCATCCAGTTTGAGGCTGAGGCCCTTGACGAAAGGCACATCGTACTGGATGGTGGCATTGGTCTGTACCGTGGAGGCATCAGTATTGGTCTCTCCGGACAGATCCCTTGCAGCCACAGGATTCTGATTACCGTTACCGGCACTGTTCATACTTCCCACAGGCAGTCCGTCGTACTCCTGAGGCAGGTATGGGTACATGAGCATGGCCTGCTGGAAGACAGAGGCATAGCTGTTACCTATTCCCGTGCTGAGGCCAGGAGACTTGGCATTCGAAAGTCTGCCGGAAAGTCCGAGGTTGATGGAGAAATTGTCGGTAACCTTGGCCTCGAAATTAATTCTGGCATTATACCTGTCATAAGAGGTTCTGTCCACGATACCCTCCTGGTTATAAGCGCCAAGAGAGGCGAAATACTTAAAGTTATCGGTACCTCCAGAGAGGGAAACAGTATTGTTATATATAGGTGCTACCTTCTTGAATATCAAGCTAAACCAGTCAGTGTTACCATATATTCCCTCAGGATCACCATAGGTAATTCTCTCTATCTCTTCCGGAGTGAATCTCCTGTTCTCTAATGCCACACCATCGAGTTCCTGTGCCAGATTGTAATAGTAAGCATACTCTGGTCCGTCGAGGAATTCAGGAAAAGTAGTATTACGGCTAAGCGAGATGGAACTGTTCAGATTTACAGTAGGCTTTTGCTTCACACCCTTCTTGGTGGTAATCAGCATCACACCGGCAGAGGCCCTCACACCATAGGCTGCAGCACTGGTAGCATCCTTCAAGATACTTATGGATTCGATCTCGTCTGGACTCAAATCTGGGAATGAACGGATGACTCCATCCACTACCACCAGCATCTGGCCGTCTCCGGAACCGACACCACGGATATACATGCTGGCACCATCAGCTCCTGGCTGACCACTCTTCTGCTTGGTCACAAGTCCTGGGAGCTTACCTGCCAGAAGCGTGGAAAGATTTGCTGCCGGAGCTTTCTTGAGTTCGGTATTGTTAATCTGGGCGACGGAGCCTGTCATATTGGCCCTCTTCTGAAGACCGTAACCCACAACCACTGCCTCATCGAGGAACTCGTTGTCATCCTGCAGGACCACATCCAGGGGCTGTCCCTTTTTAGGTACGAGTACTTCACTCTTGTAACCCATGGAACTTACTTCCAATTCAGCTCCGAACTCAGGAACTTCGAGAGTCCAATTACCGTCAAAATCGGTAACGGTTCCTTCCATAGTCCCTTTGATAAGAATGGCTGCGCCCACCACCGGCAGACCGGTCTTGTCAATCACCCTTCCTTTGACCTGCATCTTTTTCACAGACCTGACGGGCACATCTTTAAAATTGGAATCCCTGCTGAGAGCAATTCTTTCCGAACTGATCTCCTTCCATTCGATTCCGGTATCTGTCAGGATCCAATCCAGAACCGAAGCCAGAGATCCACTCTTTTTTCCGTTGATTTTCAGTTTTGTGTCACCCAGCTTGCGTTCATAGGAGAAGACCACTCCACTCTGCTCACTTATCTCATTGAGCACCTTTTCGAGTTTCTTTCCCGAGACATCTACACTGATATTCTTCGGCTGAGCCTCTGAAGTCCAGGCAAATGTCAACAAGCAGAGGACAAAAAGCAAATACTTTTTCATCTTAGCTTTTAGTAGTGTTATTTAGAATTGACGTAAATATTTCTTCCACGTTTTTCATATTCTATGTGGGCGATGTATTCCATCATGGACAGTATATCTTCCAAGGTATCGCTCTCTGAAACAGCCAGTCTGAAATAGGTATTCTGGAACTTCGACGGATCGTAAATGAAGCGGACGTCAAACCTGTCTTCCGCCATACTTACGAAATCATCGAAAGAGCAACTGTCATATACCTTATAATTGTATCTCCACTTGGTGTACTCCGAAGGCTGCACGCTGCACAGGCTCACACTGCCGTCCTTCCCTACCACCGCCATGTTTCCTGGCAGGAGTTCTGCTATCTGCCTGTTCTTGGCATCACAGAGTGCTACCTTTCCCTTCTCCAGAATCACCTCGGTCTCCTCTGCACTCTTTACATTAAAAGAAGTACCCAGAACCTTGACCCTGGTCTGAGGAGTCTGCACCACGAAAGGCAGATTCTCATCCCTTTTCACATCGAAATATGCCTCACCCTTCAGACTCACCCTTCTGTCCTTGGAATTGAAAGTCTTGTCATAGGACAGACTTGCCCCCTTTCTAAGAAAGGCACGACTCCCATCGGGCAGAGAGTACAGCGACACTGCTTCGGTATTGTTAGCCAGGATAATATCGGAGCGGTCCACCCTGCGACCCATCAGAGCGCTGACCACCATAAAGATCAGCATACATGCCGCGAAACTCCAGGCCAATGCTGATGATCTCCTGTACTGCCTTCTACTTCTGTCACTGCGTATCTTTGAATGTATTCTCGACACCACACCCTCCATGCTTTCCGGCTGAGCGCATTCTTCTGCCAATTTATGAGCCCACAGCTCTTTCAGACGAAAGTACTGCTCCTTATGCTCTGGGCTTTCCTTAAGCCAAGCTTCGATCTCTTTCTCTTTGGAAAGATCTCTTCCGCTGATATATTCGATAAGATCAGATATTATCATAACTTTAAATTATTTACACACTGTATTATACCTCGTACACCAAGGAGGGATTATTACTTCTAGTGCGTTTACAATAATATAAACGCATAGGAAAAGAAAATTACTTCACGAATGAAGAAATTTTTAGAAAAATTTCGCGAACAGGCAGAGCAGCAGTACAAACTCAGCCGGTATGATTTTATTTCTCAGATACTTAAGGGATTGATACAGATGATTTTCCACAGTTCTCACAGGCATATTCATAATCTTGGCTATCTCCTTGGAAGAGAAATTATTGACATAAGAAAGACGGAACACTCCCCTACGGACTTCCGGAAGTTCATCCGCCACACTTAGTATTTTTTCATACAGATCCTTTCTGCCAATTCTTTCAAACAGATCTTCGCAATTCCCTTCGAACCACTCCAAATCCTGCTTCTGAATATAAGACAGACTCTCCATCTGAAATCCGGCTGCCTTCCTTCGTAATCTGTCTATTGATCGGCTCCTGGCCACCTTCATCAACCAGGCATTCAGGTGGGCGTCATCCTGAAAATCCAGACTGAGTCTCTTGTTCCAGAGGGTAGAGAACACATCCTGGGCGATATCCTCGGCATCCTGACGGGAATGCAGCAAGGAAGCAAAACCCACGATCTTAGGATAATAGGCCTTGATTATCCTGTCAAACGACTCTGTGTTCACTATACTCATATCGATAGTCAAAGACAGGGCAAAAATACAACTATTTCTCAAAAGCACAAAAATTCGCTTTCCACCAAGGCAAAGTCCTAAGCCAAGTGAAAAACTCAAGTCAAATTATTTTATCTATATTTGCAAGAAACTCAAGTTTTGATTTAGGAGAAGGGCCAGATATACAAAGAGAAATGTGCGAGGGATAAGAATAGTTTGCAAGCAGCACAAGTCTCTAAATTATAAATAATTAGTTACTTGCGAAACTTAAGTTAAAGATGAACAAATTAATAATCATTATGAACAGAAGAAGTATCCCCCACATAGTATTCGCCATAGCGGCCCTGATGTATGTAATGTTTTTCACAAATGACTCCACGGCCATATCCACAGCATTGAAAGCCTTACCTATATTTATATTATTAATAGGTCAACTCTTTTCCGGAGAGATTAATATCCGGATAGTCCTTGCCCTCATCTTCTCTATGTGTGGAGATATAGTCAGCGAACTAAGTCTTCCTTCAGGCCTGCCGTTCAAACTGCAGATATCTTTCTTCGCCTGCGCACAGTTCTGCTATATTCTGGAATGGAGCAGATTCTGGAAACACAGATACACTAAAGGCCAAGTTCTACCTTCCATCACTCCATTCCTTCTGGGAGGATACGCCCTGCTGCTGCTTGGAAATCTGTTCGGAAGCATCATGGCCAGACGAAAAGACCGTAAAAGATCCATTATCGGAGCTGCCATCTTCGTCATTTCAGATAGTTTGATTCTTGTCCGTATGCTTAGCGGCGGATTTCCTCTGGATAACGAATCGGTGATGTTTACTTACTATCTTGCTCAGTATCTGTTGGTTACGCCATATTGGAAGAAAGCCCAAGAAGCATAAATGAAAATGGTTGTGAAAATTTTTGAAAAAATTATTAAAAAATTTTGCGAATTAAAAAATATGTTATACCTTTGCATTCGGGTTGAGCAAGTGCTAGTTCTTAGCCATCGACCTATTGGTTATTAGTTTTAGTGTTATTAATTATGTGGTTAGTATGAGTTGTTGCCGTGACGGTCACAACTCATTTCGATTATATACTATTCCCTCAGGACCGCAAGCCTCCACCTTGCCATTCACCATATCCATATTCAAAATAATCTTCTTCTCCCCTTCTACATCATCCTCAAGATCTATTTCTCAATTTCCTTCTCATCTACTTTATCACCCTCAAGATCTATTTCTCAATTTCCTTCTCCAACTTCTTTATCACCCTCAAGATCTATTTCTCCATTTCCTTCTCCAACTTCTTTATCACCCTCAAGATCTATTTCTCCATTTCCTTCTCCA